>JAZKDA010000038.1:0-13986 GCA_040387815.1 Pseudomonadota bacterium
TGCCGCCGCCGCCCTACGCGCGCCAGGGCGGCGAAGTCATCGCGTCGATGCTGCAGAAGGTGGGCATCAATGCCAAGCTGCAGAACGTCGAGTGGGCCCAGTGGCTGTCAGGGGTGTACGGCAACAAGAATTACGACCTGACCATCATCTCGCACGTCGAGCCCTTTGACCTGGGCAACTTCTCCAAGCCCGGCTACTACTGGAACTACGAGTCGCCCAAGTTCAGCGCGCTGTACGACAAGTACAAGAACACCCCGCGCGCCCAGGACCGCGCCAAGTTGCTGGGCGACATCCAGAAGTTGCTTGCAGAGGACAGCGTCCACGCCTTCCTTTACCAGCCGCAGTGGGTGACCGTCGCCAACAAGAACGTGCGGGGTCTCTGGAAGGACATGCCGGTCTTCGTCAACGACCTGTCCGCTCTGTCGTGGGCGTGAGTTCGCCGCTGCACGACCTCACCGCGACCGAGCTCGTCGCGGCCTACCGAGACCGCGCCCTGTCACCCGTGGAGGTGACGCGCGCGGTGCTGGAACACATAGCCCGCTGGGAACCTCGCTTGCAGGCCCTGTACCTGCCGCGGCCTGAACGCGCGCTGGAACAGGCCCGCGCCAGCGAGGCCCGCTGGGCGCGCGGCCAGCCCCTGGGGCCGATCGACGGTGTGCCGCTCACGCTCAAGGACAACATCGCCACCCAGGGCGACCCGAGCCCGCTGGGCACACGGGCCGTCACGCTGGCGCCGGCGCCGGCCGATGCGCCGCCGGCGGCGCGGGTGCGCGAAAGCGGCGGTGTGCTGCTGGCCAAGACCACCATGCCCGACTACGGCATGCTGTCCTCGGGCCTGTCGAGCTTTCACCCGCTCACCCGCAACCCCTGGGACCTGCAAAAGACGCCCGGCGGCTCCAGCGCCGGGGCGGGCGCCGGCGCGGCGGCCGGCTATGGTCCGCTGCACGTGGGCACCGACATCGGCGGCTCGCTGCGCCTGCCGGCCGGCTGGTGCGGCATCTTCAGCCTCAAGCCCAGCCTGGGCCGTGTGCCGATCGACCCCCCCTACACCGGCCGCGCCGCCGGCCCCATGACGCGCACCGTGGCCGATTCGGCCCTGTTCATGCAGGTGCTCAGCCGGCCTGACCGGCGCGACAGCATGAGCCTGCCCTGGCAGGAGATCGCCTGGGACGACACCGAGGCGGCCGTGGAGCGCCTGCGCGGCCTGCGCATCGGCCTGTTGCTGGACGCCGGCTGCGGCCTGGCGGTCGAGCCCGAGGTGCGCGCCGCCGTGGAAGACGCGGCCCGGCGTTTCGAGGCGGCCGGCGCCGTGGTCACGCCCATGCGGCCGTTCCTGACGCGGACCATGCTCGACGGCATGGACCACTTCTGGCGCATGCGCTCACACGTCGACCTGGCGGCGCTGCCGCGGCAGGCGCGTGACACGGTGCTGCCCTACATCCAGCGCTGGGCCGACAGCGCCGCCGGCATGAGCGGCGCCGAGGTCTTCCACGCCGCCAGCCAGTTCCATGTCACACGCGTCGCGGCGGTCGCCGCCTTCGGCCCGTATGACTACGTGATCTCGCCCACTTCGCCCGTGCCCGCGCCCGACGCCCACCTGGCCTCGCCCACCAACGATCCGCTGCGGCCGCTGGAGCACATCGCGTTCACCGTGCCCTACAACATGTCCGAGCAGCCGGCCGCATCGATCAATTGCGGCTACACCGCCAGCGGCCTGCCGATCGGCCTGCAGATCGCTGGCCAGCGCTTTGACGACCTGGGCGTGCTGCGGGTGGCGCGCGCGTTCGAGCAGATCCGCGAGGCGCAGCGCCCCTGGCCAACCCCCGTGCTGGGGACTTGAGCCGCGATGCGCGCCGATGCCCTGGGCAACCGCGTCACGTTGGGTGACGACGCGGCGCTGCCGGCCCTGAACGACTTCGTCATGGGCTTCATCGCCAGCCAGGCCCGGGTCGTCAACATCCTGGGCGCGGCCCAGACCGACACCAGCCCCCTGGTGCAGGCCTGCGCTGCCGCCCTGCACATGTTCGCCGAGTCGCAGGGCGCCCCGGCCAACGCCCGGCCCTTCCTCGCGCGGGCGCAGGCCGGCGCCGCCAGGGTGACCGACCGTGAGCAGCGCTTTATCGCCGCCGTGGCGGCCTGGGCCGAGGGCGACATCGCCCGTGCGATCGCGCTGCACGAGGAGCAGGCCCGCTTGCATCCGCGCGACCTGGCCTCGCTCAAACTGGGCCAGTACCACCTGTTCAACCGCGGCGATTGCCCGGGCATGCTGCGCCTGGCGCTGGCCTGTGAACCGGCCGCCGGCGACGTGCCCTACCTGCACGGCATGCTGGCCTTCGGCTGGGAGCAATGCCACGCCCTGGAAGAGGCCGAAGCCAGCGCGCGCCGTGGCATTGCCATGGAACGCAAGGAGCCCTGGGCCCACCATGCGCTGGCGCATGTGATGCTCACGCAAGGGCGCATGCACGAAGGCCACGCGTTCATGGCCGAGGTCAGCGACACCTGGGTCGGGCTCAATTCATTCATGGTGACCCACAACTGGTGGCATCAGGCGCTGTTCGCGCTGGAACTCGACCGCCCCGACGAGGTGCTGGCCCTGTACGACCAACGCGTCTGGGGCGTGGAGAAAGCGTATTCGCAAGACCAGGTCAATGCGGTGTCGCTGCTGGCGCGCCTGGAGCTGGCGGGCCACGACGTGGGACCGCGCTGGGCCGATCTGGCCGGCTGGCTCGCGCCCCGCACCCACGACCAGGTGCTGCCCTTCCTTGACCTGCAATACCTCTATGGTCTGGCCCGCGCGCGCCACCCGCAGGCGCAGGTGTTGATGCGGCAGTTGCAAGCGCATGCGCAGCGCGTCGGCGGCGTCTGGCAGCAGGTGGCCCTGCCCGCCGCGCGCGGCTTGCTGGCGCACGCGCAAGGCGACGCCCAGGGCACGCTGGACGGCCTGGGCGCCGCCCTGCCCCGCCTGCTGGAGGTGGGCGGCAGTCATGCCCAGCGCGACCTGTTCGACCAGATCCACCTCGACGCCCTGCTGCGCGCTGGCCGGACCTCGGCCGCGCAGCACCTGCTGCAGCAACGCATTCGGGCCGCGCCCGAGTCGCTGCGCTTGAAGCGGCTGGCGCGCCCGGTCTATGCGGCGCTGGGGCTGGCCGCGGCTGCCGATCGGTTCCTCGGGCCGCAAACCAAAGCCGCCGCTGGATGACATCGCGCCTGGTCCTCATTCCCGGCCTGGCCGCCGACGCCACCATGTGGCGCGCGCAGCTCGCGGCCCTGGCCGATCTGAATCCGCGCGTCGCCGACGTCCACATGCGGCACGACAGCATCGAAGCCATGGCGCAGGCCCTGCTGCGCGAGGAGCCTGGCGACCTCGTCTTGTGCGGCGCCTCGATGGGCGGCATGGTGGCAATGGAAGCCGCGCGCCAGACGCCGCAGCGCGTGCGCGGCCTGGCCTTGCTCGGCACCTCGGCGCAGCCCGAGTCCGACGAGATGCGCAGCTTGCGCGAGGCGGCGATCGTGCTGTTCGAGCAGGGCCGCATGGCCGAGGTGATCGAACCCAATGTGGGCCTGGCCTTCCACCCCGACCACGCCGCCGACGCGCGCCTGGTGGGCGACTACCTTGAGTTCGTCTACCGGGCTGGCGCCGGCCAGCTGGTGCGGCAAAACCGCGCCATCATGGCCCGGCCGGACGCGCGGGAACACCTGGGCGCCCTGCGCTGCCCGGTGCTGGTGATGTGCGGGCAAGAAGACCAGCTGACCCCGCCGGAGCTCGCCCAAGAGATCGCCAGCCTGGTACCCGGCGCCCAGCTGCTCATGGTGCCGCGCTGCGGCCACATGCTGACGATGGAGCAGCCGGCCGCGGTGAACGCGGCGCTGCGCGCCTGGCTGGCGCGGCTTTGAAGGCGTCCGAGGGGCGAGACTCTCGCCCGGATTACTCGCGATTGGGGTTGCGCACCTTGTCCATCAGCCGGGCCTGCACCATCGGCGAGACGAACTTGTCGACCTCGCCGCCCAGCGTCGCGATCTCGCGCACGAAGGTGCTGCTGATGAACTGGAACTTGTCGCTGGGGGTGAGAAAGACGGTTTCCACCTGCGGCATCAGGCTGCGGTTCATGCCGGCCAATTGGAACTCGTAGTCGAAGTCGGTCACGGCGCGCAGGCCCCGCACCATCGCCTTGCCGCCGCGTGCCACCACAAAGTCGCGCAGCAGGCCGGCGAAGCTCTCGACCGTCACCTGAGGGTATGGACGCACCAGCTCGCGGGCCATCTCGATGCGCTCTTGCAGGTTGAACATCGTCTTCTTGTGGTGGCCGGCCGCAACCGCGACGATCACGTTGGAAAACAGCTGGGTGGCGCGGCGCACCACGTCTTCATGGCCCAGGGTCATGGGGTCGAAGGTGCCGGGGTAGACGGCGATGACGGAATTGGCCATGGGTTCAATCTCCTGGGTGGCTCTGCCTGCGGTCGCCGGCGCTTTGGGTGGGCGGATTATGGCGCGCCCAAAGACCCTACCCGCTCCAGCAAGTGAGCATGGACGGCCCCGGCCCGCATGAACCGGCGCTGCCGCAGGCCCAAGGGCGCCAGCGCCTGGTCGCTCCAGGGCTCGGGCGCCTCCAGGTAGACCAGCCCATCCGGGCGCAAGGCCGGCACGGCGGCCACCAGGGCTTTTTGATGCAGCTTGGCGTCGAAGGGGGGATCGAGCAGTATCAGATCCTGGCTGCCGGGCGCCAGCCGCGCCAGGGCAGTGAGGGCATTGCCCCGCTCCACCGTCACGCCCTGGGCCTGCAGCTTGCGCGCCAGGGCCCGCAATGCGTCGGCCTGGTCGCCATCGTGCTCGACCAGCAGCACGGCGGCCGCGCCACGCGAGGCGGCCTCCAGCCCCAGCGCCCCGGTGCCGGCGAAAGCATCGACCACCTGCCAGCCGCTGAGGTCTTGCCCCAGCCAGTTGAACAAAGTCTCACGCACCCGATCGGGCGTGGGCCGCAGGCCCGGGAGATCGGCCACTGGCAGACGGGTGCGCTTCCACAGGCCGCCGATGATGCGCACCTCTTGCGGTGCGCGCAGGGTGCGCGCGCGGGCGGCGGTCTTGGCGGCTTGCGCGCCTTTGGCGGCGGGGATGGCGGGCGCGGCGCGGCGCGGGACGGTGGGCATGGCGGTCGCAGGCGGCAGGAAAGCTGCGATGGTAGGCCGAAAAAAAAGGCGCAACGGATGCGTTGCGCCTTGGAACTTGCCTGATGTCTGCCGTTTCCCTTTTCTTCTTGATTTGCTCCCTGGCTGTTTTGTTTACCTTCGTGTGACAGAACGCGCCGATTCTTCCACCGTCATGAGCCTGGCGCCAGAGCCGGCACTGTCAGCCCTGACAGGCTGCGGGTGCTCTGCTGCGTCGTGGGCGCGGCCACGGGGCCGACGGTGACCGTCACCATGCGATCGGGCTGGAGCTTTCGGCGGAAGGCCTCGCGTACCTGGTCCAGCGTGACGGCGCGCACACGCTGAGTCCACGTGTCCAGGTAGTCCAGCGGCAGCTCATGCCAGGCAATCGCCGCCACCTGGTCGAGCAGCTTGCGGTTGCTGTCGATGCGCAGCGCGAAGCCGCCGATCAGGTTGTCCTTGGCGGCCTGCATCTCGGCCTCGGTGGGGCCCTCGGCCACGAAGCGGGAGACGACTTCGCTCGCCACCCGCACCGCCTGGCGCGCCTGGTCGGGGCGGGTCTGCAGGCCCAGGGTGAAGGCGCCGGCATGCATGCCGGGCGCAAAGTAGCTGTAGACGCTGTACGACAGGCCCCGGCGCTCGCGCACCTCCTGCGACAGGCGCGAGACAAAGCCGCCGCCGCCCAGGATGTAGTTGCCCACCAGCATCGGGAAGAAGTCGGGGTCGCTGCGCTTGTAGCCCGGCTGGCCGATCAGCACATGCGACTGGGCCGACGGGAATGCGATCTCGCGCAGCACGGGCGCCCGCAGGGGCTCGATCTCGGCCACGGCCGGCAGGGATTCGCAGCGGCCGCTCGGGGGTGCCGGCAGCCGCGCCAGCAGGCTGGCCGCCACCGCATCGGCCTGGGCCCGCGTCAGGGCGCCGACGATGCTCACCCGCGCGCGGCACGCCTGGATGTGGGTGGCGTAGAAGGCGCGCATGTCCTCCACCGAAATCGCGGCCAGCGTCTGCTCGGTGACCTCCCAGCCATAGGGATGGCCGCCGTAGACGGCGGGCAGCCAGGCTTTTTCGGCGATCGCGGCTGGGCGGGTGTTGGCTTCACGGATCGCTGCCGCGACCCGCTCGCGATCGCGCTGCCAGATGTCGGCCGGGAACGCCGGCTCGCCGATGTGGCGCGAGGCCAGGTCGACCGCGCGCGCCAGGATGTCGGGTTCGCTCAGGCTGCGCAGGCTGAAGCTCATCTTGTCACTGCCGGCGCCCTCGCTCAGGCCGGCGCCCAGGTCGGCCCAGGCCTGGCCGATCTGGTTTTCGTCCATGGCCTGCGGGTAGGCGCTGGCCCGACCACCCTGGGCCGGGCGCAGGCCCTTGTCGATGTGCCCGGCCGTGAAACTGGCCAGGCCCGCCTTGCCCGCCGGGTTGCGGCGGCCGCCGGCGTCGAAGTCGATCTGCACATCGACCATCGGCAAGGCGTGCGACTCGACCAGATAGACACGCGCGCCGCTGGGCTGCGTCCAGTGCTGGATCGGCAGCGCGGCGAACGCGGTGGCCGCGCCCAGCGCCAGCAGCAGGCCGAAGGCGCTCGCACGCAGGGTGTGAAAAACGGGGATGTTCATGTCGGTCTCGGGTTCGGGTTCGATCAATGGCGCGCGCCCGCCGCGGCGGGGCGAGGACGACGGCCGGGATCGGGCGGCAGCGGCCGCAGGGTGCCCACGGTGAGCTGGTCGTCGCCGAAGTAACGCGCCGCGACCGAGCGCACCTGGTCGGCCGTGACCGCGCGCAGGCGGCGCATCAATTGCTCGCCGGCGTCGAGCGGCAGGCCCAGCGCCCAGTAGGCGCCGAGCTCGCGCGCCTGGCTGAACACAGAATCGAGCTTGTAGACCTCGCCGGCGATCCATTGGGTCTTGACCCGTTTGAGCTCGACTTCGGACACGCCTTCCCGCGCCACGCGCGCCACCTCGGCCCGCAGCGCCGCCTCGACCTGCTCGGGCGTCTTGCCCTGAGCCGGGACGCCGTCCAGCGTGAACAGTTGCGGGCCCCGGCCCCACAGGCCATTGCCGGCGCCGGCGCTGTCGGCCAGGCGGTCGGGGCCCTGGGTCAGCGCGCGGTCCAGGCGCGCACCCGAATAGCCATCGAGCACGGCCGACAGCACCGACAGCGCGAGCGCGTCGTCATTGGCCGGTGTCGGCTCGAAGGAGGTGAGTTGGGGCACCTTGAACTGCAGGGCCACATAGGCCTGGTCGGCCGGCGCCTTCACCTCGACGCGGCGCTGGCCGGCCTGGGCGGGTTCGCCCTGCGGCTTGCGCGGCGGCACTGGGCGGGCCGGAATGCGGCCATAGGTGCGCTCGGCCAGAACGAGCACCTGGTCCGGGTCGACATCGCCAGCCACCACCACGACCGCATTGGCCGGCACGTACCAGCGGCGGTAGAACTCGCGCGCATCGTCGGGGGTGAGCGCGTCCAGATCGCTCATCCAGCCGATGATGGGCCGGCGGTACGGTGAGGCGATGAAGGTGTTGGCGTTGAGCGCCTCGTACAGCCGCGAGCGCGGCTGGTCTTCGATACGCAGGCGCCGCTCCTCCTTGACCACCTCGAGCTCGCGCCGGAACTCCTCGTCGGGCCAGCGGTTGTTGGCGAAGCGGTCGGCCTCCAGGCGCATCACCTCCTGGAGCTGCTCGGCCGGGATCTGCTGGTGGTAGCCGGTGTAGTCACGCGCGGTGAAGGCGTTCTCGCGGCCGCCCAGCGCCGCGACACGGCGCGAGAACTCGCCGGCCGCCAGGGTGTCGGTGCCCTTGAACAGCATGTGCTCGAGCACGTGGGCGACGCCGCTGGTGCCGTCGGTTTCATCCATCGAACCGACCCGCACCCACAGCATGTGCACGGCCGTCGGCGCGCGCCGGTCAGGCTTGACGATCAGTGTCATGCCGTTGGAAAGGGTGAACTGCCGCGGCTGGCTCGCGGCCTTCGCGGCGGCGGCGGCGGCTGAAGTGGCGGGTGGTGCAGCGACCGCTGGCACTGGCGACTGCGCCGTCGCGGCCAGCCCCCACGCCAGCGCCATGGCGGCAAAAATGCTCTTCAAGGGGTGTTTCATAGAATCCTGTGAGTTCCCAAAGCCCATCGATGTTCAGTTTCTTCAGGAAAAAAAAGCCGGCGCCGGCTCCCGCCTCCGAAATCGCGGTGGCGCCGCCTGCTGCCGCCCCGGCTGAGGCAGCCGCATCGGCACCCTCCGCACCCATACCCCTGCCCGTGCCCGCGTCAGCACCCGCCGAGCCCGCGCGCTCGGGCGGGCTCATCGGCAGCGCCCTGGTGCGGGCGCTGGACATCCCCGCCGCCGCCCCGTCGCCCGAGCCTATCGCCGCCGAGCGGCAAGGCTGGTTCGGCAAGCTCAGCCAGGGGCTGCGCAAGACGGGCTCGAGCATCTCGCAGGTGTTCACCGGCGGCGCCATCGACGACGCCCTGTACGAGGAACTCGAGTCCGCGCTGCTGATGGCCGACGCCGGGGTACAAGCCACCGAGTGGCTGCTGGCCGAGGTCAAGCGCAAAGTGCAGACCAGTGGCGCGACGCGCCCGGTTCAGGTCAAGAACATTCTGGCTGAAGTGCTCACGCAGTTGCTGCAGCCGCTGCAAAAACCCCTGGTCATCGGCGCGCACGAGCCCACGGTGATCATGGTCGCGGGCGTCAATGGGGCGGGCAAGACCACCTCCATCGGCAAGCTCACCCGGCACCTGGCCAACGAGGGCTGCTCGGTCCTGCTGGCGGCGGCCGACACCTTCCGCGCCGCCGCGCGCGAGCAGCTGGCGATCTGGGCCGACCGCAACACGGTGGAGATCGTGAGCCAGGAAGGGGGCGATCCGGCCGCCGTGAGTTTCGACGCCGTGACCGCCGGCCGCGCCCGCGGCAAGGACGTGGTGCTGGTGGACACCGCCGGCCGCCTGCCGACGCAGCTGCACCTGATGGAAGAGCTCAAGAAGATCAAGCGGGTGGTGCAAAAGGCCGACCCCACCGGCCCGCACGAGGTGCTGCTGGTGATCGACGGCAACACCGGCCAGAACGCCTTGGCGCAGGTCAAGGCCTTCGACGCCGCGCTCGGCCTGACCGGCCTGATCGTGACCAAGCTCGACGGCACGGCCAAGGGCGGCGTGCTGGCCGCCATCGCTCAGGAAAAGCCGGTACCGGTGTATTTCATCGGGGTGGGCGAGAAGCTGGAAGACCTGGAGACCTTCAACGCGCGGGAATTCGCGCTGGCCTTGTTGGGGCCGTGAAAACGCAAGTCGCCGCACCTGCCCCCACCTGGCTGCTGGTGCTGGTCACCTTCAGCGCAACGGTCGCCATGCACATGTTCGTGCCGGCGCTCACCGTGGCGGGCGCCGACCTGCAAGCCAGCGCGGCGGCGATGCAGACCACCATCACCGTCTACATCATCGGTCTGGCCGTGGGCCAGCTGCTGTACGGCCCGCTGTCGGACCGCATCGGGCGGCGCCCCACCTTGCTGGTCGGGCTGAGCCTGTTCTCCGTGGCCAGCCTGGGCTGCCTGCTGGCCCCTTCCGCACAGCTATTGATCTACGCGCGTTTCGCGCAGGCCTTGGGCGGCTGCGCGGGTCTGATGTTGGCCCGGGCGATCGTGAGCGACACCGGTGGCGAACACACGCTCAAGCAACTGGGGTTGCTCAGCCTGATGGCCATGCTCAGCCCCGGATTCGCGCCTTTGCTGGGCAGCCTGGTGGTGGCCGTGGCGGGCTGGCGCGCCATGTTCGCCTGTTTTGTGGCGCTGGGCGTGGTCAGCGTCTTTTTCACCTGGCGGCTGCTGCCGGAAACCCGCCAGATGCGGCCCGCTGACGCGGGCGGCTCGGTGTTGCACGACGCATGGGCATTGCTCAAATCACCGGTGTTCGTCGGCTGCGTGATCGGTGGCGGTGGTTCCACCTCAGCCTACTACGCCTTCATCACCGCAGCGCCCTTCCTCTTCGTGACCCGCTTGCACGAGCCGGTGCACACGGTCGGGCCTTTCCTGACCCTGATCGTCAGCACCATGCTGGTGGGCGCATACAGCGTGCGGCTGATGGCCGGGCGCCTGCCTGCGATGAGGATCGCCGCCGCGGCCGGCCTGCTCAGCACGACGGCCGCCATCGTGGTGTTGCTGCGCATGTTGCTCGGGTCGCCCGGCAGCGCCGAGATCGTGGTGGCGATGATGGTCTACAGCCTGGGAGTGGGCATCTGCTCGCCGGCCGCATCGGCCGCGTCGATGGCGATCAACCCGAAGGTGGCCGGTTCAGCCGCTGGCGTGTATGGTGCGGGCCAGATGGCGATCGGCGCCCTGTGCGCCGCGTCGGTCAGCCTGATGGACGACCACGCCCTGGCGGCTTTCATCGTGCTGGCCGTCGCGGGCATCGCCGGCCAACTGGGGTTCCGGGTGGCGCTGCGTGCCGAGCGCGCGGCCGCCGCCTGAGGCGCGCCGGCGCCCTGGGGGTCATCCCGCTGGACGACGCAAATACTAACGGGTATAAACTCTATACTTGAAAATTTGCAAAGGTACCGTTGCGTAATTAAAATCCGGCAACCGGCTCGCGCAGCGCCCCAGGACACCCCCTCAGGAGACACCCCATGATCAAGACCCCGGATTTCGATGCCGTCGTCATCGGCGCCGGCATCAGCGGCATGTACCAGCTTTACCGCCTGCGGGAGCTGGGCTACACGGTCAAGGGCGTCGAAGCCTCGGACAACATCGGCGGCGTCTGGCATCAGAACCGCTATCCGGGCTGCCGGGTGGACTCCGAGAGCGACACCTACGGCTATTTCTGGAACAAGCAGCTGCTGCAGGAGTTCAACTGGAGCGAGCGCTTCGCCTCCCAGCCCGAGGTGCTGCGCTACCTGCACCGCGCTGCCGAATTGATGGACATCCGCAAGGACTACCTGTTCAACACCCGGGTGAAGTCGGCCACCTACGACGAAGCCAACAACCTGTGGCGCATCGAGTTCGTCGAAGGCGGCTCGGCGCCCATGACGGCACGGTTCCTGGTCTCGGCCCTGGGCCCGCTGTCGGCGCCCCAGATGCCCAAGATCGACGGTGTCCACACCTTCAAGGGCGAGACCTATCACACCGGCCGCTGGCCGCGTGATCCCAACGGCTTCGGCCCGGACCCGAAGGTGGACTTCCGCGGCAAGCGCGTGGCCGTGATCGGCACCGGCTCGTCGGGCGTGCAGGTGATCCAGGAAGTATCCAAGGTGGCCAAGGAGCTGGTGGTCTACCAACGCTCGCCGAACTGGTGCGCCCCGCTGGGCAACGGCCCGCTGGCACCCGAGGAGATGGAAGCGATCAAGCAGCGCTACGACGAATCGCTGAAATTCCTGGACACCACCTTGGGCGGCTTCGCCCACATCTGGCTGGAGCAAAACGCCACCGACGTCAGCGCCGAGGAGCGCGAGGCCACCCTGGAAAAGCTCTACAACGGCCCGGGCTTCTCGCTCTGGCTGGGCAACTACAAGGATGTTCTGTACAACCCGGAGGCCAACCGCCTCGTGTCGGACTTCGTGGCCAGGAAGATCCGCCAGCGCGTGAAGGACCCGAAGGTCGCCGACAAACTGATCCCCAAGGACCACGGTTTCGGCCTGCGCCGCATTCCCCTGGAAACCAAGTACTTCGAGTGCTACAACCAGGACAATGTCACGCTGGTCGACATCAAGGAAACGCCGATCGAGCGCATCACGCCGCAAGGCATAGCGACCGCCGACGGTCTGCGCGAGTTCGACGTCATCGTGTTCGCCACCGGCTTCGACGCCATCCTCGGATCGTGGAACCGCATGGACATCATCGGCCGCGGCGGTGTGGCGCTCAAGGACGCGTGGAAAGACGGCGTGCAAACCTACCTGGGCATGCAGATCGTGGGCTTTCCCAACTTCTTCACGCTGGTGGGCGCACAAAGCGGCGCCACCTTCTGCAACATCCCGCGCTGCTCGGCGTTGATCATCGACTGGCTCAGCGAGTTCTTCGCCCAGGTCAAGCAACGCGAGGTCGAACTGATCGAGCCCACGCCGCAGGCCCAGGCCGAGTACACCGCGCTGTGTCACAAGCTGCTGGGTCTGACCCTGATCGGACGCACCAACTCGTGGTTCACCGGCATCAACAAGAACCTGGAAGGCCGCGACAAGCGCGACGCACTGCTGTGGGCCGGCGGGAACCCGGGCTATCGCGAGCTGCTCGACAAGGTGTCGGCCAAGGGCTATGAAGGCTTGGTGATGAAGTGAGGAATCAACGCGCGGTGTAGCCGCCGTCGATCACCAGTTCGGCGCCGGTGACGAACTTCGATTCGTCCGATGCCAGGTACAGCACGCCGTAGGCGATGTCATCGGGCTCACCCAGGTGGCCCACCGGTTGCAAGGCGTTGTAGATGCGCTCGGCCTCTTGCGGGTCGGGGATGGACATCCTGCCCTGGCGCATCAAGGGCGTCTCGATGAAGCCCGGATGCACCGAGTTGACGCGGATCTTCAGCCCGCGCTCGGCGCACGAGAGCGCCACCGACTTGCTGTACAGGCGCACCCCGCCCTTGGAGGCGTTGTACGGACCGATGCCCGCATAACCGACCAGGCCCATCACCGAGGAGATGTTGATGATGGAGCCGTTGACGGGCTGGCCCTTGCTCATGAGCGTCACCGAATGCTTGGTGCCCAGGAACACGCCGTCGAGGTTGACCGACATCACCCGGCGCCAGTCGTCCAGCGTGGTGTCGGCGGGAAACGAGCGCGCGACATTGAGGCCGGCGCAATTGACGGTGATATGCAGGGCCTTCAAGCGCTGCTCGACCAGCGCCATGGCGCGAACCCAGTCGTCCTCGCGGGCGGTGTCCAGGTGCACGTACAGTCCCGCGGCGCCGCTGGCCTCGATCTCGGTGAGCACCTTCTGACCGGCGGCGTCGTTGATATCGGCGAGCACCACGGTCGCGCCCTCGCGCGCCAGCATGCGCGCGATCGCCTCGCCCAGTCCGCTGGCGGCGCCGGTGACCAGCGCCACTTTTCCCGCGACACGATTCATCCGCGTCTCCTTGTTTGTTCGATGGAGCGCCGATGCGGCGTGCGTGTTCAGGCGGCGGCGGTGTGGTCCGTGCCCAGGTAGGCGGCGATCACCGCCGGGTCGTTTTGCACCGACTCCGCCGTGCCCTCGGCGATCTTCTCGCCGAAATCGAGCACCACGATCTTGTCGGAGATCTCCATGATGGTCGGAATGTCGTGCTCGACCAGCAGGAAGGAGATGCCAAAGCGCTCGCGCACGCGGCGGATCAGGCCCGACATGGCGGCCTTCTCGGACTTGCTCATGCCGGCCATGGGCTCGTCGAGCAACACCACCCGCGCCTTTTGCATCAGCGCCCGGGCGAACTCGACCTGCTTTTGCCGGCCGTAGGGCAATTCGGATGGCAGCACGTTGGCGGTGTCCTCCATGCCGATGAAGGCCAGCACCTCGTAGGCCGCCGCCAGCGAAGCCTTCTGCTCGCTGCGGGTCTTGGGTGTGCGAAAGGCGCCTTGCAGCAGGCCTGAGCTGCCCTGGTGGTAAGCCCCCACCAACAGGTTCTCGAGCACCGTCAGGCCACCGAACAGCGCCAGGTTCTGGAAGGTGCGGGCAATGCCGTAGCGGGAGATGCGATAGGCCGGCAGCGCGGTGATGTCGTGCCCGTCGAACGTCACCTTGCCGCTGGTGGGCGTGTACATGCCGGTCACGCAGTTGAACAATGTGGTCTTGCCGGCGCCGTTGGGGCCGATGAGGGCGGTGATGGCGCCGTTGTCCATGGTGAAGGACACGTCCTTGAGTGCCGTGATGCCCTGGAAGCGCATTTGCAGCGCCGAGATTTCAAGCAGGG
>JAZKDA010000038.1:13996-22534 GCA_040387815.1 Pseudomonadota bacterium
CGACACCTCCGTGGCGGACGGCTCGGCGGCGCCGCCGAGGTAGGACTCTTTCATGGCTTCGCTGGTCGACACTTCTTGCGACGTCCCCGAGATGGCAATGCGGCCGCGGTTGAGAATGTAGGCGTGGCTGGCGAACTGCAACGCCAGGTGGGCGTTCTGCTCGACGATCAGCATTGAGGTGCCCAGTGTGTCGCCGACCATGCGCAGCTGCTCATAGATGGCCTTGACCACCAGCGGCGCCAGGCCCAGTGAGAGTTCGTCCACCAGCAGCAGCTTGGGCTCGCCGACCAGCGCGCGGCCCAGCGCGAGCATCTGCTGCTCGCCGCCGGACAGCCAGCCGGCCGCCTGGTTGGTTCGCTCCAGCAGGCGCGGAAACAATTGGTAGATCGCGTCCAGCCGTGCGCGCACCTTGCTGCGCGGCACGATCGCGGCGCCCACCATGAGGTTGTCCAGCACGCTCAGTTGCTTGAAGATCAGGCGCCCCTCGGGCACCTGCCCCATCCCGATGCGCACCAGCCTGTGCGAGGGCATGCCGAGAATCGACTGGCCCGCATAGTGGATGCTGCCGCCGGTGACATGACCATGGTGCAGATCGAGCAGGCCCGTGACGGCGCGGATCAGCGTGGTCTTGCCGGCGCCGTTGGCGCCCAGCAGGGCCACGACGGAGCCGGTGGGCACGGACAGTGACACATCCTCCAGCGCCAAGCCCTTGCGGGCATAGCCGACCGACAGGCCCTTGATGTCAAGAATGTTGTCCATCAAGGCCTCCGCCCGGTGGAAAGCCGGTCACGCAACTGGTGATACAGGCCAGAAATACCGCCGGGCGCGTAGATCAGCAGCACGATTACAATCAGAGAAAAGATGATCTGTACCAGCTGCGCCTTGTGGTCGACCACCACATACTTGACAAGCCCGGACGAATCGCCCAGCTGCGCCGCGAAGCCGCTGATGATCGAGGGCAGCAGCAGCCACAGCCCCGCCCCGACCATCGAGCCGCGCAGCGAGCCCATGCCGCCGACGATGATCATGGCGATGAACTGGATGGCGAAGTTGATGTTGAAAGTTTCTGAGTTGACGTTGCTCAGATAGTAGGCGTACAGGGCGCCGGCGAACGAGGCGATCGCGGATGTCAGGGCGAAGGTCTTCAGGCGCAGGATCCGCACGTCGGCGCCGACGGAGGTGGCCGCCAGCTCGTGGTCGCGCATGGCGATCAGCGTTCGGCCTTCGCGCGTCTGCAGCGTGTTGCGCAAGCCGAAGTAGATGAGGGCCACGATGGGCAGCAGGAAGAAATACCAGCGGATCTGGGTGTTCAGCTCGAACGACCCCAGGAAGGCCGGCTTGTAGGGCACACCCACGACGTCGAACACCTTGAACTGGTACTCCTGGAACAGGAAGACCACGATGTAGTGCAGCGCCATGGTCGACAGCACGAAGTAAAGCCCGCGCACCCGCAGCGAAGGCAGGCCCGCGATCACCCCGGCGAGCGCGCCGATCAGTGTCGCGGCGACCAGCGCCACCGGAAACGGCAGGCCGAACTGGGTGCCGAAGATGGCGGCCGTCATCGCGCCGACCGCGTACAGGGCGGCATGGCCGATCGAGATCAGCCCGGCGACACCGGTGAGGTAGTTCAGCGACAAGGCGCCGATCATCATGATCATCATGACGTTGATCTGGGTCAGGCCCAGATTCAGCAGCTGCATGTTCGACAGCGGGATGCCGAAAATGGAACGCGAGGTCAGCACCATCGGCAGATAGAGCAGCGCGGCGACCCACAGGATGCGGCGCACCCAGACCTTGGCCTGGGACGGCTGCCCGCCATTGGCCGGGGCGGAAGAGGTGGCAGTGACAGTGGACATCAGACGCGCCCCAGTTCCTTCTGGCCGAACAGGCCCCAGGGTCTGAACATGAGAATGAGCAGCAGCAAGGTATAGATGAAGATGTCGCTCGACTTGGGCGAGACGTAGACCGACGCCAGTTGCTCGATCAGGCCGACGATGATGCCGCCGACGATCGCCCCTGGAATGCTCTGCATGCCGCCGATCACCACCGCCGGAAGGGCCAGCAGGCCGATGGCCTCGAGCTCGGGCGAGACGATCTGCAGTTGCCCGAGAAACAAGCCGCCAATGGCGGCCAGCACGGCGCCAATGCCCCAGGCCAGCCGGTTCATCACGTTGACGTTGATGCCCGACACCACCGCCGCCTCGTGACCGTCGGCGGTGGCGCGCATCAGCAGCCCGACCGAGGTGTAGCGGAAGAAAGCGCCAAAGCCCGCCATGCAGGCCCAGCTGGTGAGGGCGGCCGTCAGGTGCAATTGAGAGATTCGCAGGTCGCCGATCAGGAACACGCCCGTGGGCAGCGGCGTGACCAGATTGCGCGACTGCGCGCCGTAGATCATCTCGATCAGGGCGCGGATCAGGATGGACAGCGCGATGGTCAGCATGATCACCGACAACATCGACCGCCCGGACAGCTTCTGGATCAGAAGCACATGAATGACGACACCCATCAAGGCCGCCGCGGCGACCATGAAGAGCATCGCCAGCGGAAACGGCAGGCCCAGGATGGACGTCGCCGTGACCGCGAAGAACGCGCCGCAAACGACGAACATCCCCTGCGCGAAGTTGAACACGTCGGTTGCCTTGAACACGACGGCAAAACCCAGGGCCACGAGCCCGTAGATGCTGCCCACAGCGAGGCCGCTAAAGAGTACTTGTAGGAGCATGTTGGGGCCCTGGGTCCTGACGATCGTGCGAGCTTACTTGACGTACTTCTCGTAGTCCTTGAATTCGCCGAAGGACTTGTACTTGCCAGCAGCGTAGTCGTAGCCGATCATCTTGTGCACCACGGGGCCGTCATGGTTGTCCTTGGTGAAGACGATGGGCGCCGACAGGCCCTTGGTGTCGGTCGTGAAGCCCTGGGCCAGTTGCTCGACCAGGCGAGCGCGCGTGGCGTTGGGGCCCAGCTTGGTCAGGTTGTCCGCGACCATCTGGCCGACGACCCAGCCGTTGACGTAGTTGACGTCGTCCTTGAAGGAGCCATTGCCGACCTTGTCGGCGAAAGCGGACATCTCGCGGTTGCCGGGGGTCTGGTCCATGCCGCCCAGGGACATGCAGGTGGCCACGTTGTAGTTGGCGCCAGCTTCCGGGCCCATGGCGGCGTAGGCCTTGCGGCTGGACAGGTACACGATGCCGGCCGCGGGGATCTTCGCACCATACTGCTGCAGACCCTTCATGGTCAGGATGGCGGTGTTGTTGATGCCGTAGATCGTGATGAAGTCGGGCTTTTGCTTGATGACTTCCAGCACCTGGGGCGTGACGTCGACCGCCGTGATCTTCATGGTGACCATGGTGGCGGTGCCGCCGAGCTTGGCGACAGCCTTGGCGATGTAGTCGTGGTAGTCCTTGCCGCCGGCGCTCTCGATGGACACGGTCATGACCTTGGGCGCCTTGAGCTTGAGCATGTCGGTGTAGTAGCCGACGACGGTCTTGGCCATGCCGTCGTAGTCGCACATGCCGTTGTAGGTGACCGGGGACACCGGCTCCAGGAATGCCTTGGTGGGCGTGTAGGTGGCCAGGACAGGCAACTTGCCCGCGCGGACGGTGGCTGCCATGGCGGCCTGGCCGCTGGAGCTGCCAAAACCGGAGATGCCGAGCACGGGGGTCTGGGCGGTGAACTTCTCGTAAATGATCTTGTCCTGGGCCGCGCTGAAGCGGTTGTCCTCGACCAGGGCGTTGATCTTGCGGCCATGAATGCCACCGGCCTCGTTCACCTTGCGGATGTGATCCACAAAGCCCTTGGTCCAGGCGCTCTGCGACTCGGCCGTGGGGCCGCTCTGGTCCATGATCACGCCCCAGTCGATGCGGTCCTTGTAGACGCCGTCGGCCGGCGCTTCCTGCGCCATCGAGCCCAACGCCAAGGCGCCGGCCATGGACACTGCCATGGCTCGCCCGAGCACACCCATCAGATGCGGAACTTTCATGATGTCTCCTAAAGAGGCGCCTTCTTGATAGCGCCACGGTTGCACGGCGCGGAAGGCCGACGGCTTTTCCGCGTGTTTTAAATTCTCAGCGTTCCGAAATTCTACTAGCGAGTAGCCGATTTCATACTCTAGGGTAAACACGGATACGGCCGAACTCGCGCCGCGCCCACCCGCCGCCAAGAGGAGTGCCGCGGACATTGCGTCAACTCGCGGCGGCTGACAAGTGCGGCGAACCCCAATAACGCACCTGGATCGTTGCCGCCTGGAGATGTCGGGCGGCATCCATAGGGCGGAAGAAAACCCTTGGGTTTGAAGTGTTACTCTCCAGTACGAATGGGCGACTCAACAGCATCAAAGGCGATGATGTCGCCTGTGCCGAGCCGCTCGCTCACTAGAATGACCCGACGATGACGCCAGCGCCTTCGAGCCCCCCTCGCCCCCCGCCCCAGCCGCTGCAAGGCCTGCGCGTGGTGGAGTTCACCCACATGGTGATGGGCCCGGCCTGCGGCATGGTCCTGGCGGACCTGGGCGCGGAGGTGATCAAGGTCGAGGCCATCGACGGCGACCGCACCCGCCATCTGCTGGGCGCCGGCTCGGGCTTTTTCCCGATGTTCAACCGCAACAAGAAAAGCATCGCCCTGGACCTGCGCAAGCCCGAAGGCGCCGAGCTGGCACGCCGGCTGTGCGCCACGGCCGACGTGGTGGCCGAGAACTTCAAGCCGGACACCATGCCCAAGTATGGGCTCGACTACGCCAGCCTTTCCCGGCACAACCCCCGGCTGATCTACTGCGGCCTCAAGGGCTTCCTGCCCGGCCCCTACGAGCACCGCACCGCGCTCGACGAAGTGGTGCAGATGATGGGCGGCCTGGCCTACATGACAGGCCGCACCGGCGATCCGCTGCGCGCGGGCTCCAGCGTCAACGACATCATGGGCGGTATGTTCGGCGCCATCGGCGTGATGGGCGCCTTGGTGCAGCGCGGCATCACCGGCCGCGGCATGGAGGTCCAGAGCGCGCTGTTCGAGAACAATGTGTTCCTGGTCGGCCAGCACATGCTGCAGTACGCCATCACCGGCCAGGCCGCCGCCCCCATGCCCGAGCGCATCTCGGCCTGGGCCGTGTACGACGTGTTCACCGTGAAGAACGGCGAGCAGATCTTCCTGGCGGTTGTCAGCGACGCCCAATGGCGGGTGTTCTGCGACGCGCTCGGGTTTCCCGACCTGGCGGCTGACCCGCTGTACGTCAGCAACAACGACCGCGTGCGCCAGCGCCCGCGCCTCATGCCCCTGTTGCGCGGGCGGCTGGCCGCCTGGACGGCCAACGAGCTGGGCGACATTTTCGAGCGGCACGGCCTGCCCTTCGCGCCGATCCGCAAGCCCGAGGAGCTGTTCGACGACCCGCACCTGCTGGCCACCGGCACCCTGGCCGACGTGCGCCTGACCGACGGCGAGCGCGCCGGCGAGACCGCCAAGGCCACGCTGCTGCCCATGACCATGGACGGCGAGCGCCTGGGCGTGCGGCTTCAGCCACCCCACACGGGCGAGCACACGAACGAGCTGCTGTCGCAGCTGGGCTATACCGACACCGACCTGGCTGACCTGCGGGCACGCCAGGTGATCGCCTGAGCGCCCTGCGGCGCGCTAGCGCGGCTGAACAACGCCCAAGCCCGGGCTTACGTGGCGTTGCTCACCCGCACCGCCACGACCGCGGCGCTGGCGCAGGCTTGCCCTTGCTGCAGCACCTGACACGCCACATTGAAACGGCGCGCACCGCGGTCGACGACCCGCGCGCGCAAGTCCAACACTTGCCCGATATCGGCCGGGCGCAGGTAATTGACCTCGAGTTTCGCCGTCACGAAGCCAAAGGGCAGGGGCCCGGCTGCCAGGTCGATGCCTTCATCGCGTGTGGCGGTGGCCAGGGCGGTCCAGATGGCGTGGCAGTCGATCACGCTGGCGATGAGGCCGCCGTAGACGATGCCCGGATGGCCGATGTGAAAAGGCTTGGGCTGGAACCGGCACACCAGCTCGTCGCCATCCCAATGGCTCTTGATCTGCAGGCCCACCTCGTTGAGGGCGCCGCAACCGTAGCAGTGCCCCTTCATCACATCCTGCAGCGCACGACCTTCCATGACGACCTCATAGGAAGCAAAAAACGCAGTGTGACATGCGCTCCGACACGCGGGCGGGAATTCGCCGGCCGATCAGAATACCCGCGAGAGGCGCAGCTGGAGGTACTCGCCGTGGCGCGCATTGCGCGTTTGAAGGGCGCCCATGTACTGCACGGTGAGCGCGGCGTCGATCGCCGGCACTCGCACCGTGTAGAAAGCCCCCGCATGTGTCGCGCGCAGGCGGCTGGCGCCCTGCGGGTTGCCGCTGTCGTCCTGGATCTGCTGGACGTGCAGCGTCTGCAAACCGAAGATGCCGTAGGCCGTGCGCAGGCCGGCCGCGGCCTCCAGCCCCAGCCAGTTGCCGCCACGCACCTGGGTGTCCTGGTTGCGGGTGCTGAAACCGGCGGTCAGACGCCCGCTCAGGGCCAGGTTGGCCGCCGGCAGCCAGGTCACCTGCAGGGCGGGGCGAAGCGTGTAGAAGCTGCCCAGGCTCACGTCGGGGCCGCGCGCCGCATCGTAGCTGCCGGTGGGCAGCACCAGCGACGCGGCGGCCAGCACGCGCAGGCCCTCCCGGGTGTGCAGCCAGCCGGCCTGAAGCTCGATATCGCCCAGGCCCGACACCTCGCCCGAATCGGCTGCGCCCGCCGCCGTCAGCGCGCCCTGGAACTGTGTGTTGAACTGCGCGGCCGCGGCCGCCCGCGCCGGGCCAGGCAAGGCCGGCGCGAAACTCAGCGCTGGCGTGGGTGCGCTCAGCGTGGTGTCCTGCGTCTTGCGCACCGCGTAGGGCAGGTTCAGGGCGAAGGCCAGCCGGCCAGCGCCATAGCGCTCTTCGGTCACGTAGGCGAGCAGCAGGTTCAGCTGCTGCAGGCGCCCTCGCACGTCGGCCTGGGCGCTCGATGCGCCGTAGGTGGGGTACAGAGCGGGCGGTGTGGGCGCCGGCAAGGGCAGCGTGCCGCCCGGCAGCGCCTGGGTGAGCGGCTCGCCGTTGTCGCCGGTGACCTTGCGAACCCGCGCGTCAGAGTAGACCAGGCCGCCGATCCAGCCACTGTGGTCGGGCGCCGCGAACATCTCGCCGCCCAGTGTGCCGGCCAGGTTGTAGCGCACTTGAAAGCCTTCCGCCGCGTACGCCGTCGCCGAAAGCAACGATGCTGCGCACACCAAAGGCAGTGCGACGCGCATGAGAGCCGCCATAAGCCCCTCCTCGTGTTGTGGACCGAGTCGGCAGGCCCATTCGCCGCGCCGTTTGTTTCATGATAGTCAAGCGCGGCGGGACTTGTCATCCACGCCGCTGGCCGCGGGGCCCCGCATGTATCTTTTAAGAACAAGGGGGCCGGTGCCGGCCGGCAAAGGCGGCGGGCAGGCAGGCGCGTGACGCGATGCCTTAGCATCGCCTGCGTCCCTCATTCACCAGCCTTGCATGAACACCCTACCCGCCTCCCAGGTCCAATCCGACGTCCGCCGCGCCCTCGACGAGGACGTGGGCGGCGGCGACCTCACCGCCGCTCTGGTTCCGGCGGCGCAGCGCGCGACCGCCACCGTCATCTGCCGCGACGCGGCCGTCATCTGCGGCCGCCCCTGGGTCGACGAGGTGCTGCGGCAGGTGGCGCCGTCGGCCCAGGCCCGCTGGCATGTGGCCGAAGGCGGCCATTGCCAGCCGGGCGACAAGGTGGCGGAGATCGAGGGCGCGGCGCGCGAGCTGCTCACCGCCGAGCGCACCTGCCTGAACTTCCTGCAAACCTTGAGCGCTGTGGCCACGCACACCGCGCAGTATGTGGAAGCGGTACGCGGCACACGGGCGGCCATCCTCGACACCCGCAAGACCATCCCCGGCCTGCGGCTCGCACAAAAGTACGCGGTGCGCTGTGGCGGAGGCAAGAACCATCGCATGGGCCTGTACGACGCGGTCCTGATCAAGGAGAACCACATTGCCGCTGCCGGCGGCATCACCGCCGCCGTGCGGGCGGCCCGCGCACTGACGCAGCCCGTGGCCTTCATCCAGGTCGAAGTGGAAACCCTCAACCAGCTCCAGGAAGCCCTGGACGCGGGGGTGACCATGGTGCTGCTGGACAACATGCCGGTGGCGACCATCCAGGAGGCGGTTCGCCTGGCGGCGGACCGTTGCAGCCTGGAAGTCTCCGGCGGGGTCACCCTGCGGACCGTGCGGGAGCTGGCACAAACCGGCGTCGACCGCATCTCGGTGGGCGCCCTGATCAAGGACATCAAGGCGGTGGACTTTTCCATGCGCTTTTCCGACAAGCCGGTCGAGCGCTGAATCCAGGCGCCGCGCGGGGCCGGCGGACTAGGGCCTGTTCACACTATTTCTGCAAGTGCGAACGTGGTGAAAACTGCGCCAATCTAGGCGCGCGACGACGCCCAGGCTGGCCGCCTGGGCTAGGAGTGCAACGACGAGTGGCGCAGTTTTCACCACGTTCCCTTCGGGTTGCGGCCAAAA
>JAZKDA010000039.1:0-3689 GCA_040387815.1 Pseudomonadota bacterium
TGTAGTGCATCACCAGGAAGATGCCGGTGACGATCTGGATCACCAGCACCAGCAGGGCCAGCGAGCCGAAGAAATACCAGAAGTTGAAGTTCTTCGGAGCGTAGTACTCCGACATATGGGTCTTGTAACCCGCGAACGCCGTCGGGAAGCGGTTCTCCATCCAGTTGGTGACCTTGGCGGGCACGCTGGCGTTGGGCGAGATTTCCTTGAATTGGGCAGCCATGTCGTCCTCAGGCCTTCTTGTCTTCGCCGATCAGCAGGCGGCTGTCCGACAGGTACATGTGGGGCGGCACTTCCAGGTTGTCGGGAGCGGGCTTGTTCTTGAACACGCGGCCGGCCACGTCGAAGGTCGAACCGTGGCAGGGGCACAGGAACCCGCCTTGCCAGTCATCGGGCAGCGAGGGTTGCGGCCCGGTCTGCAGCTTGTCGGAAGGCGAGCAGCCCAGGTGCGAGCAGATGCCCACGGCCACGAACACATCGGGCTTGATGGAGCGCTGCGCGTTCTTGGCGTATTCGGGCGTCGGATAGGCGGTGCGGTCGGACTTGGGATCGGCGACCTGCCCTTCGGTCTTCTTGAGCGAATCGAGCTGCTCGGGCGTGCGGCGCATGATCCACACCGGCTTGCCGCGCCATTCGACCGTGAGCTTTTCCCCCGGCTTGATGGTCGAGATGTCCACCTCGACCGCGGCACCCGCGGCCTTGGCCCGCTCGGAGGGCTGGAAGCTGCTGACAAACGGAACGGCGGTGAACGCGCCGCCCACCGCGCCGGCACATCCGGACGCGATCAGCCACGTCCGTTTGCTGGCGTCCACTGGGGTGTCACTCATGGGGGTCCTCAAAGGGAAACGCTGATATGGGTCAACCAGAGATTGTAGCGGAGCGTTTCGCCCCCTCCCCCGGCCAATCAGGCGCGTTCGCGACGTGGCGGCCGCGTCGATCGCGGGGATACTCGGAGCTTGTCAATCAACCAGGAGCCGGCATGGGAATGCTCAAGGAATTTCGCGAGTTCGCGGTCAAGGGCAACGTGATGGACCTCGCCATCGGCGTGATCATCGGCGCGGCCTTCGGCAAGATCGTCGACTCGCTGGTCAAGGACGTGGTCATGCCCGTCGTCGGCCTGTTCGTGGGCAAGCTCGATTTTTCCAGCCAGTTCTTCGTGCTGGGCGGCATCCCGCCCGGCGTGCCGCGCACCCTGGCCGACCTGTCCAAGGCCGGCGTGCCCGTGCTGGCCTGGGGCAGTTTCGTCACCGTGGCGCTCAACTTCGTGATCCTGGCCTTCATCATCTTCATCATGGTGCGCCAGATCAACCGCCTCAAGCGCGAGTCGGCCGAGGCGCCGGCGGCCGAGCCCACCGCGCCCGCCGAGGACATCGTGCTGCTGCGCGAGATCCGCGACAGTCTCAAGAGGTAGTTCGCTCAGGACATCTGGCGCGCCACCCTGATCGCCTCGATCAAGCTCGAAGGGTCGGCCCGGCCCGTCCCGGCGATGTCGAAGGCCGTGCCGTGGTCGGGGCTGGTGCGCACCAGCGGCAGCCCCAATGTCACATTCACGCCCTTGTCCAGGCCCAGGTACTTGACCGGGATCAGCCCCTGGTCGTGGTACATGGCCACTACCACGTCGAACTCGCCTGGCCGCTGCGGCGTCGAGCGGGCGCGCATGAACACCGTGTCGGGCGCATGCGGGCCGTTGGCATCGATGCCCTCGGCGCGGGCCGCTGCGATCGCCGGGGCGATGGCGTCGATTTCTTCCCGCCCGAACAGGCCGCCCTCGCCCGCATGCGGGTTCAGCCCCGCCACGCCGATTCGCGGCGCACGGCCCAGGGCCTGCGACAAGGCGGTATGGGTGATGCGCAGCGTCTGCAACACCGTGGCCGGCGTCACCGCCTCGATGGCCTCGCGGAGCGAGACGTGGATGCTCACCAGCACCGTTCGAAGCTCGTCGCTGGCCAGCATCATGCGCACCGGCAACTGCGAGACCGGCACGCCCAGGTGGGCCGCGGCGCGGGCGGCAAGCAGCTCGGTGTGGCCCGGGTACGGCACGCCGGCGGCGGCCAGCGCCTCCTTGTGAATGGGTGCGGTGACCAGACCGGCCACTTCGCCGCGCAAGGCCGCGTCGGCCGCCCAGGCGATGGCGTCCGCCGCCATGCGCCCGGCCTGCGCCTGCACCCGGCCCCAGGGCAGCGGCGCGGGCACCGGCTGGCCGACCTGCAGCAGCGCGATGCACCGGGGCGGCACGTCCAGGGCTTGAGACGGATGCTCGATGGCGAGCACGGGCACCGGCAGCCCGGCCCCGGCCACCACCGCGATCGCTCGCCGCAGATGGGCCAGGTCGCCGACCACGAAGCAGCCCGCCGTGACGTCGGGCGCCTGCAGGAAAGCGCGGGCGATGATCTCGCCGCCGATGCCGGCGGGGTCGCCCAGGGTCAGGGCCAGTGGCTTCATCGCGCCCTCATTGCCTGATTGGCTCATTGCCGGATTGGCTCATGCCGGATTGGGAATGTCGATGAACCGGTGCTCGATGCCCAGCTGCGCCGCTACATGGGCGGCCACCGCCGGGGCGCCGTAGCGCTCGGTAGCATGGTGGCCGCAGGCCACGAAGCTCACCCCGCACTCGCGCGCATAGTGCACCTGCGGCTCGGAGATCTCGCCCGTGAGAAACACCTGGGCGCCGGCGGCGATGGCCGCCTCGAAGTAGCCCTGGGCGCCGCCGGTGCACCAGGCGATGCGCGACAGCGGGCCGGGCGCGCCCGCCACCGACAGCACCGGACGGCCCAGCGAGGCCTCAAGATGACGGGTCAGCGCGGCCAGGTCGGCGAAGGGCGCGCCGTCGGCGGACCCGCCCAGGAAGCCCAGATCCTGGTCGCCGAAGCGGCTGGTGGCCTGCAAGCCCAGCAGGCGGGCGAGCTGGGCGTTGTTGCCCAGCTCGGCGTGGGCATCCAGCGGCAGGTGGTAGGCGAACAGGTTGATGTCGTGCCCCAGCAGCCGGGCCAGGCGCTGCTTCATCCAGCCGGTGACGCGCCCGTCCTGGCCCCGCCAGAAGAGGCCGTGGTGCACGAAGATCGCGTCGGCGCCAGCGTCGATGGCGGCCTCGATCAAGGCCAGGCTGGCGGTGACGCCCGAGACGATCCGCCGCACCTCGGCGCGGCCTTCGACCTGCAGGCCGTTGGGGCCGTAGTCCTTGAACCGCTCGGGTTGAAGCAGAGCGTCGAAGGCGGCAAGAATCTGTTGCTGGGTGGCCATGGCGAAAGACGGTGTCGCACCGATTGTGGACCATCCGCGCGCACGGCTCACCCAAGTCGCCGCAGCGCGCATCCCCCCGGCCGGACAGGCGCGGGTCTACACTCGGGGCACTTACCTATCCGTCGAATTCATGCGTCGCTATTGGCTCGTTTTCTCCCAGGCCGTCACCGTGCTGCTGGCCGCCTGGTTCGTGGTTGCCACGCTCAAGCCCGAATGGGTGGGCCGTGGCGCCTCCATCGATCGCGCCACCGGCGTGTCCCTCTACGAAGCGCCGCCCGCGCCGCCCGGCGTCACCCCGCCCGGCAGCCTGCGCGCCGCGGCGCAGCGGGCCTCGGCCGCCGTGGTGAGCATCAGCACCAGCAAGGCGGCCGCACGCAACCCGCAGGCCGACGACCCGTGGTTTCGTTTCTTCTTCGGCGACCGGGGCATGCAGCCGCAAGCCGGGCTGG
>JAZKDA010000040.1:0-4993 GCA_040387815.1 Pseudomonadota bacterium
CGGCCGCCGCGCACGAGCACCACCGAGTGCTCCTGCAGGTTGTGGCCTTCGCCGCCGATATAGGAAATGACCTCGAAGCCGTTGGTCAGGCGAACCTTGGCGACCTTGCGCAGCGCGGAGTTCGGCTTCTTGGGGGTGGTGGTGTAGACGCGGGTACAGACACCGCGGCGCTGCGGGCTGTTTTGCATCGCCGGGCTCTTGGATTTGGTCTTTTCGACCTCCCGGCCCTGACGCACGAGTTGATTGATGGTTGGCATTAAACGTCCCTAAACGTTTGTGAAATGTGTGAAATCACAAAAAAGCTTCTCCCGCCCCAATAGCGGGAAAGCCCTCCAGTATAGCCGGGCGCTTGGGGTGCCGCAATGCGGCGAGGCAGCAAGACGCCTGGACAGGCCTAAAGGATTACTTGATCCAGAGCCGAACGGCGTCCCAAGCACGGCCCAGCACGCCCGCCTCAGGCACCGATTCAAGGGCGACCAGCGGCACGTCCAGCAGGGGCTGATCGGCCACCGTCACCTTGAGGGTGCCCACCGACTGCCCCTTGGCCAGCGGCGCGACCAGCGGGTCGGGGCGCACCACTTGCGTCTTGACCCGTCCGGCCGTTCCGGCCGCGACGGCAATGACGATCGGCTCGGGGCGGCCCAGCTTGGCCTTCGACTGCGTGCCTTTCCAGACGTCGGGCGTGACCACCGCCTGGTTGGCGTCGAACAGCTTGACGGCCTCGAACGCCGTGTAGCCCCAGTTCAGCAGCTTCTGCGACTCATTGGCGCGCGCATTTTCGCTGTCGGCGCCGAGCACCACGGACAGGAGGCGGCGCGCGCCCACCGTCGGGACGTCGCGCTTGGCGGTGGCCACCATGCAGTAGCCGGCCGCCGCCGTATGACCGGTCTTGAGTCCATCGACGGTCGGGTCGCGAAACAGCAGCAGGTTGCGGTTGGTGTCGTTGGCCGCCGGCGTGCCTTCGTACCGGTACTTCCGGGTGGCGTAATAGCCGACGTACTCCGGGAAGTCCCGCATCAGGCGGCCGGCCAGGATGGAGAGGTCTCGCGCCGTGGTGGTGTGTCCGGGCTCAGTCAAGCCCTCGGGGTTGCGATAGCTCGTCGACTTCATGCCCAGAGCCTTGGCCTGGTCGTTCATCAACTGGACAAACCGCTCGACGTTGCCGCCCACAGCCTCGGCCAGCGCGACCGTGGCATCGTTGCCCGACTGGATGATCATGCCCTTGAGCAGATCTTCGACCGGCACTCGCATCTTCGGATCGATGAACATCCGGGATCCGGGCATCTTCCAGGCGCGCTCGCTGACCGGCACCGCCTGCTTCAGATCGAGCTTCTTGGCGCGCAGGGCGTCGAACACCACGTAGGCGGACATCAGCTTCGTCAGCGACGCCGGCTCGACCGGGGTGTCGATGTCGCGCCCGGCCAGGATCTGGTTGGCCGTGACGTCCAGCAGCAAATAGCTTCGCGCCGCGATTTCAGGCGCTTGAGGAACCTGGGCCTGGACGGTCAGGCACAGCAGTGCGAGCAATGGCGCGGCCAGCGCCTGGAAAAGACGATTCATTCGGGTGGGAGGTTGGGTCAACGAAGGTGGCGAACCACCAGGCTCTTCAATAGAGGCAATTGTCCGTGAAAGAAGTGCTCGCCCGCCGGAATGACCGTAACGGGCAGTGTCTGGGGTCGCGCCCAGTCAAGGACGGCGGCCAGCGGCACGGTCTCGTCCTGTTCGCCGTGGATCACCAGGGTGTGCTCCTGGGCCTCGGCGGGCAAGGGCGGGACGTCGAAGCGTGAAGCGGCGGTGCCCACCAGCACAAGCCGCTCGAGCGGGCGTGTCGGCCACAGCGCGACGGCGGCACGGCAGGCGATGAAGGCGCCAAAGGAGAACCCGGCGATTGACAACGGCCCCTCAGGCGCCACCGTGCGAATCACCTCCTGCAGGTCAAGTGCCTCGCCGCGTCCGTCGTCGTAGGTGCCGGCGCTGGCCCCCACGCCTCGAAAGTTGAAGCGAACGGCCGACCAGCCCCCCTGAACGAACGCCCGCGCGAGCGTCTGGACCACCTTGTTCTGCATGGTTCCGCCGAACAGCGGGTGCGGGTGGGCAATCACGGCCGTGCCGCGATGCGCCACCCCCGCTGGGGGATCGTCACGCAGCGCCTCGATGGCACCGGCCGCCCCGGCCAGTGACAGCCGCTGGGTGTTGACATTCATGGTCAGCGGCCCAGGTGGGGTGGCGTCAGAAGACGCTCAACCACTTTGCCATTCTTGAGGTGCGACTCGACGATCTCGTCGATGTCCTGCGTGTCCACATAGCTGTACCAGACGCCTTCGGGATACACCACCGCGACGGGCCCGCCGGCGCAGCGGTCCAGGCAACCGGCCTTGTTGACGCGCACGTTCCCCGGCCCGGCCAGTCCCTGGGACTTCACCTGCGCCTTGCAATGGTCGAACGCCTGCTGCGCCTGATGCTGAGCGCAGCAGGCTTCGCCATTGGCCCGCTGGTTCAGGCAAAAGAAAATGTGGTGCTTGTAGTACATGAACGGCGAGGTGACAGGGCAGGTTGCGGGCATTGGATTATCGGCCAGTGCCACTGCACGCCGCTTGCCCACGGCGGCTCAGTCCTCGGCATCTCTGCTGGACAGGCGCACCACCACATAGGCCAGTGTGACGAAGGGCCAGAACCACCCCAGCCACTGCGACAGACCGTGAAAACGGATGAAGCGCCCCTGCTCCCAACTGCGCAAGGTGCTCGCGAAATAAGCGCTCTCGGGCGCCTGGTTCAGCAGGCTCAGGTGGACGACCATCGCCAGCAGGAGCAGCGCCGCGCAGCCACGGCGCGGCAGCGGCAAGGCCAGCAGCGCCAGCGCCAGCCCCACCGCAAGGCCCAGCTGCACCGCCGGGCTCATCCAGGCCCAGGCGTGCATGGGTCCCCAACTCAGCGCCGCCGACAGCGCCGTGACGCCGATGCCAATCACCAGCGCAAACACGGTGAGCGTGACCCGCCGCAACATTGAACGCATCACGCTGTACCCCAGCAGGCATGGCACGAGCGCGCCCAACGCGACCACGACCAGTTCGACGCCGGGCACCAGCGGCTGCAGTTCGAGGTCGCGCATTGGAAGCCATTCCAGAAAGGGTGTGTCCTCGAGCCATTCGGCCAGCCCGGCTTCGACGCGCTCGAACACCTGCCCCAATCCCAGTGGCACGGAGGCTGGGAACACCAGCGCCAGCGGCCACAGCGCCAGCAGCACCAGGGCGCCCCGCGCGTCCCGCACGAACCACCGGTTGCGCAAGCGCGACCAGTGAGCGATGGCGCCCACACGCTCCAGCCCCCGGGCCAGCACGGCGCCCGTCAATGCCCCGAGAAAGTTCAGGCCGAAATCGAGGTTGGAGGGCACGCGGGCTGGCAGATAGGTCTGCAAGGCCTCCATTGCCAGCGACAGCGCGCCACCGGCCAAGGTCGCCGCCACGATGGCTGAATCCTGCTGGGCGGCGCCGCCACGCGTGGCCTGCCGCATCCACGCCAGCGCGAACAGGAACCCCAGCGGGGCGTAGCCGAGCACGTTGGCAACCACGTCGAAGCCGGTCCACCAGCGCGGCCACGGGCTTGCGAGAAAGGCCCAGGGCGCAATCCCCTGGTCGCGCCATCCCTCGAAGGGATACAGGCTCGCGTAGACGATGAGGGCTGCATAAGCCTGCGCGAGCGGCCAGGCGGAGGTCTTGTGCGCCGCCATTGGCTGCAAGCCTAAAACGGCTTGACCACCACCAGCACGACGGTGGCGAGCAGCAGCAGGACCGGGACCTCGTTGAACCAGCGGAACCAGCGATGGCTGCGCCTGTTCTGGTCGGCCTCGAAGCGACGCAGCAGCACGCCGCAGGCGTGGTGATAGCCCAGGGCAAGGACGACGAAGAAAAGTTTGGCGTGCATCCAGCCATTGCCAGGCCCCCAGCCAATGCCCCAGCCCAGCCAGAGCCACAAGCCCAAGCCGACAGCGGGAATTGCCAGCAAGGTGGTAAAGCGCAAGAGCTTGCGCGCCATCAGCAGCAGCCGGGCTCGCTCGGCAAGTGAGCCCGGCGTCACCATGGCGAGGTTCACGAAGATCCGAGGCAGGTAGAACAGACCGGCGAACCAGCTGGCAATGAAGACGATGTGAAGCGCTTTGACCCAGAGCATCGGCAGAGTGTAGGCAATGCGCTCCACCAGGGCCATGGGAACAGCGCGACGCTGACTTGACGCGTGCTTGGCGGGCGCACCAAAGAAAACGCCCACTGGAGGGTGGGCGTTTGAAATGGTTGCGCGAGCAAGATTTGAACTTGCGACCTTTGGGTTATGAGCCCAACGAGCTACCAGGCTGCTCCATCGCGCGACAGAAGGGCAAGTATAGCGCGCTTCGAAGGTATTTCCCTCGAAGCACGCACTTTAATCGTGCTTACTCGGCGGCCGTTTCGCCGTCGGTCGTCACTTCGGCGCGGTCAACCAGTTCGACCAGTGCCATGGGCGCGTTGTCGCCCACGCGGAAGCCCATTTTCAGGATGCGGGTGTAGCCGCCCGGACGCGCCTTGAAGCGCGGGCCGAGTTCGCCGAAGAGCTTGGTGACGATGTCGCGGTTGCGCAGACGATCGAAGGCCAGACGCTTGTTGGCCAGGGTCGGTTCCTTGGCCAGCGTGATCATCGGCTCGACGACGCGACGCAGTTCCTTGGCCTTGGGGACCGTGGTCTTGATGACTTCGTGCTCAAGCAGCGAGTTCATCATGTTGCGCAGCATCGCCTGGCGATGCTCGCTGGTGCGGTTGAGTTTGCGAAGGCCGTTTCCGTGACGCATGGTGTGTTCCTTTCTTTATCAATAAAAGGCAGCCGTATCAGGTACTGCCAGTCCACCACAAGGCGTGCGGCTCAGCGCTTGTCCAGACCCGCGGGCGGCCAGCTTTCCAGCTTCATGCCCAGGGTCAGGCCACGCGAGGCCAGCACTTCCTTGATTTCGTTGAGCGACTTGCGACCC
>JAZKDA010000041.1:0-20718 GCA_040387815.1 Pseudomonadota bacterium
ACATCCAGGCAGGTGGCTTCGCGCCGTCTTCACCCGCGCGGTCCAACGCGCACCCACCCGCGCAACCGCCCGCGCACCTAGCGGCACAGCCGTCCTCGTCCTCTTCATCGTCCTCGTCCTTGCCCCGCGACGGCAGCCGCTTGGTGCCGGGTGCGCACCCGAGGATCGCCTCGAGTCTGACGACAACGCAATCGCCCGACCTGCCAGGCACGCCGGCGCGCGATCTGCGTCAGCGCTCGGTGCAGCTGCTGGCCGAGGGTGAGCTTCAGGTGACTTCGTCCACAGCGGCGCCGCTTGAAAGCAAGACAGAGTCAGACCGCGAAACCAAGCACACCACCCGCACCCCCAAGCGACGGCGCGAAAAGCAGGAGCAGGAGCCCCCCCGCAACATCCTCGACGGAAAAGCCCGTGAGCCGGACAAGAAGCCCCGGGCGCAACGCTGGATCGACCCCGCCATGAGCAAATATGTGGCGTCACATGGCGATGATCGCGTCGCCGCGCTGCGCGCCGCCTTGTCTTCGACGGACCCTCCGTTCCTCGAGGGGCTCAGCCAGCACCTGCGCAATCAGCTGGCCCAGTCGCAGCCTTATGGCACAGCGGTTCAGACCGTCGCCTGCGAGATCGGGCTTGCGCTCGGATCGTCATTCACGTCCCAATACTCGGCCGAAGCCTCCTGCGTGCACCTGCTGCGCGGACTGCTGCGTGAGCACGACGGCGCGGGCAGCGCCGTCTGCACCACCGATCTGGCCGACATCGCGCAAGGCATGCGCGATGCGCGTCTGTCTGAATCCGAAGGCGACCCGTCACGCCGGTTTGCACACCACGCGCGACTTCTGTCCCGCGCGCTTGAAGCGCCCACCCAGAGCCAGGAGCACGCGCGCGCGCTGTACCTGCAGGTGGCGGTCCCTTCGTCCTATCCGGCGCACATGTTTGGCGCTGATGCGGATGGGGTGCTGCCCGAATCGAGCGGGTTCGCATGTTTGAAGCATGCTCGAGACTTTCTCGCCCTTCAAATCCTGGAAAACTTCACGGGCGACGAAGTGAACCCGGCCACCGAGGCGCTCATCGATCACTTAGACCATCTGGCCGGCTTGGGAGAGACCTACCTCGTGGCCATGGCCACCGAGGCGCTGATTCATAACAATGGGGCCCTGGCCCCACGCCTGATCCGCCGTGCCTTGGAAAGAACAGACGGCAACACCGATGTTTGTGGGCAGGTCCTGTGGGCAGCGGCGATCCGTCTGCACCCTCAGACCGGTGAAGTGGACTTCACGCAGCACCTCTTGCCATCCGACCCGATCCAGTATGACGTGGACGAGCTCGAAGGTCTGAACATGCGGACCATCCACCGTGGGATGTTCGCCGATCTCATCGATGTGGCGCGCCAGGGCGACGGGTCCGAGGCGCGGCTGATCCGACTCGGTCGGGGCCTGGCGCATGCGGTCGACTACCGCCTGGCAATTGCGGAGGAGCAGGAACTGGAGGATGACGCCGACGGTATCCTGCAGGCCCTGGTGACCGACCCCGCCACGCCATTGACCCCTGCGCAACGCGTGGCCTTCGCCGCGGGCTTGGCGATGTTCAGCGTGAGCAAGCACGAGCCCCTACAAACGCTCAAGACGAAATTGCACTCGGACGACGCCGCCTGCACCCGGCTGATCGCGCTGGGCATCGTCCTGGCCAACCCGCTGGAGTTCGCGCAGCGCTACGGCCTGGGCGAGTACAGGCCAGCGTCCACGCCCGCGCACGCCCTCGCATGGGGTGCGCTGGGCCACCGCGCCCAGGAGAACCTGCTGGCCGCGGCCTTCATGGCATCGCCACCCTCAACACTGGAGCACTGGCAGGGCGTCTTGCTCGAAGGGACGGCCCCGGCCTTGCTCCATGAGCTTGTGCCCCTGCTGTACCGGCGCGCGCCCGAGGTGCACGCGTCGACCTTCAAGCAGGCGCAGGCGTTCTTCATCGCCGAAATGGCCAGGGCGACCACCGAGGCGGCCCAGCGGCCGGACTCAAAGAGTGGGGACGCCAACATCGAGGTCGGCAACGTCTTCGCGGTGCTGTGCGACGTTCTGGAGAGCTTCAAGCGCGCCAACGGCTGGCGCGAAGACGACGATGCGCCCGGGACTCCCCTGCGGCCAGAAGACCCGCAAGAGCGCGCAAAGGCCACCGCACTTCTGGGCACGTTGAGCGAGCTGATCGAGATGATCGCCGACATCAAGCAGACGCCGATGCCACCGATGGTGGCGCCGCTCTACCTGCAGCGCTTGCGAGACGACAGGGATTCGCTTGCGCTGGCGCTTGCCGCAGGGCCACAGAGCCTGCCTGTGACACAAGGGATCGGCCCATCGTCGTCCAGCAGCTCTTCGTCATCGAGCATCACGACGACGCCGGCGCTTTGACGCCTGCCGTGCCTACTGCTTCGGGATCTTCGCCTTCTCGATCACGCCCGTCCAGCGCCTGATCTCGCTGGAGAGCAGTTGGCCCAGAGCCTCGGGCGTGCTGCCCCGGGCCTCGACATCGAAGCTGGCAAGCTTGGCCCTGACGTCCGGTTGCGCCAGCACCGCGTTGACCTCGCGGTTGAGGTAGGCAATGCGGTCGCGCGGCGTGTTGGCCGGCGCGGCGACGGCGTTCCAGGAGGCCACGTTGAAGCCGGCGAGCGCGCCGCCCGCTTCGGCCACGGTCTGCACGTTGGGCATGGAGGCCTCGCGCTTTTCGCCCATGACAGCCAGTGCGCGCAGGGCGCCGCCGGTGATCGGGCCCTTGATCGGCGAGACGATCTCCACGGCCGCATCGATCGAGCCGCCACGCAGGGCCGCGACCACTGCCGGGGTGCCGTTGAAGGGCACGGTCTGCAGGTCGATGCCGGCCGTGCTCTTGAACAGTTCGGCCGCCAGATTCTGCGTGCTGCCGATCGCGATGCTGCCCAGGTTGAGCTTGCCAGGGTTGGCCTTGGCATCGGCGACGAGGTCCGCCAGGTTGCGGTACTTGGAATTGGCCGGCACCACCACCGCCAGGTCGAACAGGCCGAGCAGCGAGACCGGCGCGAAATCCTTCGTGGCATCGAACGGCAGCTTGTTGAACAGGCCGGCGCTGACCGCCGTGCCATTGCTCATGAGCAGCAGTGTGTGCCCGTCCGCATCGGCGCGCGCCACTGTCTCGCCGGCGGCGACGCCGCCGGCGCCGGGTCGGTTCTCGATCACCACCGGCTGCTTGATGCGCTCGCCCAGGGCCCGGCCGACTTCACGCGCGGTGAGGTCGGCGACGCCGCCGGGGCCAAAGGGCACGACGATGCGCACGGCCTTACTGGGAAAGCCCGCCGGCGCCGCTTGCGCGAGCGCGGTGGCGGGCACGGTGGCGGCGCCGGCCAGCGCGAGGCCGGCCTGGATCAGGGTTCTTCTTGTGGTCATGGTCTTCTTCCTGGGAATGTCGATGTCGGGCTCAGCGCGCCACGCCCAGCAGGTGGTCCAGCAATTGCGGCGATTCGCGCAGCTCGCGCGCCGTGCCGCGATGCACGATGCTGCCCCGATCGAGCACCACGGCCGAGTCGGAGATGGCGAGGATGGCCTGCGGATGCTGCTCGACGATGATGGCCGACAGGCCCTCGTCTCGCGTAATGCGGCGGATCGCGCGCAGCAGTTCCTCGACGATGATGGGCGCCAGGCCCTCCAGCGGTTCGTCCAGCAGCAGCAAGCGGGGGTTGAGCACCAGCGCCCGCGCCACGGCCAGCATCTGCTGCTCGCCGCCTGAGAGTTGCGTGCCCAGGTTGCCCTTGCGCTCGGCAAGCCGCGGGAACATGGTGTACACGCCCTCGGGGTTCCACTTGCCCGGCCGCGCCACGGCGGTGAGGTTCTCGTGCACGGTGAGCGACTTGAAGATGTTGCGCTCTTGCGGCACCCAGCCGATGCCGGCGCCGGCACGCTGGTGCGAAGGCAGCTTGTGCAGCGCCACACCGCCCAGGCTGATGCGCCCGCCATGCTGGCGCGTGGCGCCAGCCAGGGTGTTCATCAGCGTGGTCTTGCCGGTGCCGTTGCGCCCCAGCAGCGCCAGGGTCTGGCCCTCGGGCAACGAAAACGACACATCGTTGATCACCACCGCCTCGCCGTAACCGGCGGACAGGCCTTCGACGTTCAGCAGATCAGCCATGCGGGCCTCCTTCGGCGGCCAGCTCTTGCCCATAGCCCAGGTAGACGGCCTTGACCTGCGGGTCGGCCGCGATCTGCTCGGGGTCGCCCTCGGTCAACACGGCGCCGTTGACCAGCACCGTCATGCGCTTGGCGAAGCTGAAGACCAGGTCCATGTCGTGCTCGATCAGCAGCACCGACACATCGGCCGGCAATGCGGCGACGGTCTGCAGGATCTCCTCGCGCTCGCCGGCCGGCACGCCGGCCACGGGTTCGTCAAGCAGCAGCACCCGCGGCTCGCAGGCCAGGGCGATGGCGATCTCCAGCAGGCGGCGCTTGCCGTAGGCCAGCACCTCGGTGCGCTGGTTCATCACCTCGGTCAGGCGGAACTGCTCCAGCAGCGCATGGGCACGCTCGGCAACGCCCGGGTGGGAACCCAGGGCCTGCCAGAAGCGTCCGCCCAGGCCGCGCTGCTGCGAAACCACCAGCGCCAGGGTTTCCAGCGGCGTCATGGAGGCGAACAGCTGGTTGATCTGGAAAGTGCGCACCATGCCGCGGCGCACGCGCTGGTGCGGCGCCAGGCGGCTGATGTCCTTGCCTTCGAGCACGATGCGCCCGGCGGTGGGTTCGAGCACGCCGGTCAGCAGGTTGATCAGCGTGGTCTTGCCCGCACCGTTGGGGCCGATCAGCGCATGCCGCGCGCCGCGCCGCAGTTGCAGCGTGACGTTGTTGGTGGCGGTGATGCCGCCAAAGCGCATCACCAGGCCCTGCGCCGACAGCACCACGTCCTTGTCGGTGGCGGCGTTCATCGCGCGCCCCCCTTGCGGGCGAACCAGGTCCAGGGGCGCAGCAGGCGCTCACGCCCGACCAGCACCAGCACCACCAGGAACAGGCCGAGCCAGAAGGTCCAGTACTGCGGCGTGATGGACGACAGCACGTCCTGCAGCAGCTTGAACACCACCGCCCCGAGCACGCCGCCATAGAGCCAACCCGTGCCGCCCACCACCAGGATCAACATCACATCGGCCGAGCGGTGGAAGTCGAACACATCGAGCGAGACAAAACCGGTGGTCTGCGCCAGCAGCGCACCGGCGGCGCCGGCGATGGCCGCGGCGACGGTGTAGACCACCGCCAAGCGCGAGGCCACCGGAATGCCGATGGCCATGGCGCGCAGCCGGTTGTCGCGGATGGCTTCCAGCGTGGCACCGAAGGGCGAATGCGCCAGGCGGCGCGCCAGCACGAAGAACACGATCAGCGCGGTGATCGAGTAGAACGCGCCGGTGCGGCCGGCCAGGTCGAACTCGAAGCGCCCGAGCAGCGGGCCCAGCACCACGCCCTGCAGGCCGTCGGCGCCGCCGGTCAGCCAGTCGAGCTTGTTGGCCAGTTCCAGCAGGATCAGCGCCGCACCCAGGGTGACCATCAGGCGCGTGAGGTCGGTGCCGCGCTGGATGGTCAGGCTGCCCAGTGCCCCAAGCAGCGTGGCGACAGCCATGGCCACGGCCAGGCCCGCCAGTGGATCGGGCATCACATGCTTGGCGAACAGGCCAGCGGTGTAGGCGCCAATGCCGAAGAAGGCCGCATGCCCCATCGAGACGATGCCGGTGTAGCCCAGCACCAGGTCGAGCGAGACGGCAAACAAGGCCACGATGGCGATCTCATTGAAGATGGCCGCGTGCTGGGGCACGGCCACCGGGGCAGCCAGCGCCAGCAGCCAAAGCAGCGGCTCCCAGGGCTTCCAGCGCGCGGCATGCAGCAGCGCGAGGCGTGCGGGCTCGGCGGACGAGGCTGGCGTCACAACGGCAGGTGCTGCGCTCATGACTTTCCTCCGCTGCGCACAAACAGGCCCTGCGGCCGCCAGATCAGGATGGCGATCATGAGCAGGTACACGATGAAGGCGCCCATCTTGGGGATGTAGTACTTGCCCGCCACGTCGGCGATGCCCAGCAGCAATGCCGCCAGCAGCGGCCCTGTGATCGACGAGGTGCCACCCACGGCGACGACGATCAGGAAATAGATCATGAACTTGATCGGAAAGCTCGGGTCCAGGCCCAGCACCTCGGCGCCGAGTGCGCCACCGAGCCCGGCCAGGCCGCAGCCGAAGGCAAAGGTCGACAGAAACACGATGTTCACGTTGATGCCCAGGCCGGCGGCCACGCGCTGGTCGTCGACCGAGGCCCGCAACCGGCTGCCAAAGCGCGTGCGCGAGAGCACCCACTGCAAGACGACCGTGAGCGCCGCGCACACCGCGATGATGAACAGACGGTAGTGGCCCATGCCGAGCCGCAACGCGCCCTCGCCGATCTCGGTGCGGCCCTTGAGCCATTCGGGCAGTTGCACGATCTGCTGGGTGGAGCCGACGAAATAGTCCGCCGCGGCCACCGCCGTGAAGGTCAGGCCGATGGAAAACAGCACCTGGTCGAGGTGGGGCTTGTGATAGAGCGGCCGGTACAGCGTGCGCTCGAGAATCGCGCCCAGCAGCGCCGCGCCCAAAAAGGCCAGCGGCAGGCACAGCAGGAAGGGCACACCCAGGCGCTGCATCAGCAGCACGGTGATGTAGCCCCCGGCCATCGCGAAGGCGCCATGGGCCAGGTTGATGAAGTTCATCAGGCCCATGGTGACGGCCAGCCCCACGGCGAGGATGTAAAGGAGCATGCCGTAGGCGATGCCGTCAAAGAGGATGGTGAGCATGGGTGGGGGGCTTACGTCATCCGTTGCGGTGGTTGCCCGTCATCCCCGCGAAGGCGGGGATCCAGGTGGGAGGTCTCGGCCATCGCCACGGGCCATCGCGGAGTTCGGCCTTCTTCTGGATCCCCGCCTTCGCGGGGATGACGGTTTGTGGTTACTTGGTCTTGCCCGGATCCTTCACGTCCTTGATGACGTCGAACTCCATGTTCCAGAGTTGGCCGTCCTTTCGCTCGACCTTGCGCAGGTAGATGTTCTGCACGATGTCGCGCGTCTGCGCGTCGATGAAGACCGGGCCGCGCGGGCTTTCGAAGATCTGGCCCTTCATGCCGGCCAGCAGTGCGTCGCCGCCGCCCTTGCCGCCGGTCTTCTTGAGGGCCTCGTAGATCACGCGCATGCCGTCATAGCCGCCCATGGCCATGAAGTTGGGGCGCATGTTCTTGTTGGCCTTCTGGAACTCGGCGACGAACTTCTTGTTGGCCGCCGAGGGGTGAGCCGCCGAGTAGTGGTGCGAGGTGACCACGCCCAGGGCGCCGTCGCCCATGTCATTGAGCTGGTCGTCGTCGGTCACGTCGCCCGTGGCGATCAGCTTGATGCCGGCCTTGTCCATGCCACGCTCGAGGAACTGCTTCATCACCGCCGCGCCAGCGCCCGAAGGCACGAACACGAACAGCGCGTCGGGCTTGAGGTCGCGCACCTTCTGCAGGAAAGGCGCGAAATCCGGACTGCGCAGCGGCACGCGCAGGGACTCGGACACCTGGCCGCCGTTGAACTGCAGGCGTTCCTTGAAGAACTTCTCGGCGTCGATGCCGGGGCCGTAGTCCGAAACCAGCGTGACCACCTTCTTGATGCCGTTCTTGGGCGCCCAGTCGGCCAGGGCCACCGAAGCCTGCGGCAGCGTGAAGCTGGTGCGCACGATGTAGGGCGAGGCCTCTGTGATGCTGGAGGTGGCGGCGGCCATCACCACCAGCGGGGTCTTGGACTGCGTGGCGATCGGCGCCACCGCCATCGCCGAGGGCGTGATGCCGAAGCCGGCGAGCACGTCGACCTTGTCATTGACCACCAGTTCCTGCGCCAGGCGGCGCGTGACGTCGGGCAGGCTGGTGTCGTCCTTGACGATCAGCTGCACCTTGCGGCCGGCGACGGTGTCGCCGTTTTGCGCCATCCACAGCTTGGCGGCGGCCTCGATCTGGCGGCCGGTGGTGGCCTGCTGACCCGACATGGGCAGGATCAGCCCGATCTTGAAGGGAGCGGTCTGCGCCAATGCCAGGCCACCGGTGGAGGCGAGCACAGCGAGGGCCGCGGCCTGGACGAGGGTTCTTTTTTTCATGGGAGGTCTCCTGAACAAGGAAGGGTCGGAACGGGATTCGTGTGCCGCGGCGCAGTGCCGGCGTGATAGTAACTCCGCCTCATGGGCGCTGGCGGATCAGGCGCACGCCGGGCATGCGGTCAAGGCTGCGGCTTTCCACCGCCTCGCGAAGATTGCGCTGCGCCAGGCGCGAATGCTCACGCATGATGGCGTCGGCGCGCGCGCCCTCGCGGGCGACGATGGCCTCGAGCACCTGCCGGTGCTGGTCCTGCGCCACGATCAGCATGTCACGCGCGCGCGGCGAGTTGGCTTGCAGCACGACAAAGCCCGAGGGCGAGGCGAAGGGCAGGCGCACCACGCGGTCGAGCTCGCGGGCGATGGTGCCGCTGCCGGCCATCTCGCGCAGCAGCTCATGAAAGCGCTCGTTGAGCGTCACGTAACGGTGGAAGGCTTCGTCACCCAGGGCGGGCTGGTCCAGCACGGCGTCGATCTCGTCGAGGCAGGCGCGGGCTTCATTGAGCACCACGGCCGGCGCGCCGCGCTCGGCCGCCAGCCGCGCCGCCAGCCCCTCGACAGTGCCGCGCAGCTCGATGGCGTCTGTGACGTCGCGCTCGGAGAAGGTGCGCACAGCATAGCCGCCGTTGGGCAGGGCCTCCAACAGGCCCTCTTGCTCCAGCCGCATCAGCGCCGCGCGGATCGGCGTGCGCGAGACGCCCAGCTTTTCGACGATGGTCAGCTCCGCGATGCGCGAGCCGGCCGGCAGCTCACCGGCCAGCACCATCTCGCGCAGGCGAAGCAGGGCCTTGACCGCCTGCGAACCGGTGGGTTCGGACTCGGCAGACGGAGGATCGTGACGATCAGTGAGGCTCGGCATGTATTCAGTGACGGATGAAATCCTGGCGAAACCGGCGAAAAACTGGGAGAAGAAGCGATATTTGAACGATTTTATGGGATCTATGTATACAGACGGTATCCGGAGATTCCATAATGCCGCATTCTCGCTCAGCTTCCGATGGAAATCCTATGTTTCTGAAAAACGCCTGGTACGTCGCCGCCACCCCCGACGAAATCGACAGCAAACCCCTGGGCCGCCAGATCTGCGGCGAGAAGATCGCCTTCTACCGCGGCGACAACGGCGTGGTGGCCGCGGTGGAGGACTTCTGTCCGCACCGGGGCGCGCAGTTGTCTCTCGGCTATGTCTCAGAGGGCAAGCTCGTATGCGGCTACCACGGCCTGGCCATGGGCTGCGAGGGCAAGACGATCTCCATGCCCGGGCAGCGGGTGGGCGGCTTTCCGGCCATCAAGAGCTATGCGGTGGTCGAGCGTTACGGCTTCATCTGGGTCTGGCCGGGCGACAAGGCGCTGGCCGATCCGGGCAAGATTCACCACCTGGAATGGGCCGACAACCCCGACTGGGCCTATGGCGGCGGCCTGTACCACATCGGCTGCGACTGGCGCCTGATGATCGACAACCTGATGGACCTGACGCACGAGACCTATGTGCACACCACCAGCATCGGCCAGAAGGAGATCGACGAAACGCCGGTGGCCACCAAGGTGGAAGGCGACCATGTGATCACCAGCCGCTTCATGGACGGTGTGATGGCCCCACCCTTCTGGCGGGCCAACCTGCGCGGCAACGGGCTGCCCGACGACCAGCCGGTGGACCGCTGGCAGGTATGCCACTTCTATCCCCCCAGCCACGTGATGATCGAGGTCGGCGTGGCCCTGGCCGGCCGGGGCGGCTACCATGCCGACTCGAAGTTCAAGGCATCGAGCATCGTGGTCGACTTCATCACGCCCGAGACGGACACCAGCATGTGGTACTTCTGGGGCATGGCGCGCAACTTCAATGTGCGCGACAAGTCCCTCACGGCGCAGATCCGCGAGGGGCAAGGCAAGGTGTTTGCCGAGGACACCGCCGTGCTGGAGGCGCAGCAGCAAAACCTGTTGCGCCACCCCGACCGGCGTTTGCTCATGCTGAACATCGACGCGGGCGGCGTGCAGGCACGCCGCATCATCGATCGGCTGGCCGCACAGGAGCGCCAGCCGTCCTAAGCATTGAAAGTGATGTGAGATGTCGGATATCCAGGTGAAGGTGGTCGAGCGGCGGCGCGAAGCCGAAGGCATCGACAGTTTTGAACTCGCGCGCGTGGACGGCAGCCCCCTGCCCGCCTTCAGCGCCGGCTCGCACATCGACGTGCACGTGCCCGGTGGCCTGGTGCGCCAGTACTCGCTGTGCAACGACCCGCTGGAGCAGCACCGCTACCGCATCGCGGTGCTGCGCGACCCCACCTCGCGCGGCGGCTCGACGGGCATGCACGACAAGGTGAAAACCGGCGACACGCTCACCATCAGCGAGCCGCGCAACCACTTCCCGCTGGCGCACGCGCCCCACTCCCTGCTGCTGGCCGGCGGCATCGGCGTGACGCCGCTGCTGTGCATGGCGCAGCGCCTGGCCACCAGCGGCGGCAGCTTTGAGCTGCACTACTGCACCCGTTCGCTGGAGCGCACCGCCTTCCGCAGCGAGATCGAGGCCTTCGGCGCGCGCTCGAAGCTGCACCTGGACGAGGGCGATGCCGCCCAGAAGCTGGACCTGCCCGCGGTGCTGGCCGCGCAGCCGTCCGGCACCCGCCTGTACGTGTGCGGCCCTGGCGGCTTCATCGATTTCGTGGTGAAGACAGCCAAGGACCGCGGCTGGCCGGCCGACCATGTGCACCTGGAGTATTTCGGCGCGGCGCCGGCCGACACCACGGGCGACAAGGCCTTCCAGGTGCGCCTGGCCAGCAGTGGGCAGACCTACACCGTGGCGGCCGACCAGAGCGTGACGCAGGCCCTGTCGGCCCACGGGGTGGAGATCATGGTGTCGTGCGAACAGGGCGTGTGCGGCACATGCCTCACGCGTGTGCTGGAAGGCGAATGCGACCACCGCGACTACTACCTCACCGACGAAGAGAAGACCGCCAACGATCAGTTCACGCCCTGCTGCTCGCGGGCCAAGAGCGCGTTGCTCGTGCTTGACCTCTAGCCTCCCTTGCCTTGATCCCACCGAGGACCGCGCCATGCTGAAACTACCCGCCCGCTACGACCACGTCGGCAGCTTCCTGCGCCCCAAGTACCTGCTGGAGGCGCGCGAGCGCCTCGCGCGCGGCGAGATCACGCCGCAGGCGCTGCGTCTGGTGGAAGACAAGGCCATCACCGAGGTGGTGCATTTCCAGCAGGAGGTGGGCCTGAAGTCCATCACCGACGGCGAGTTTCGCCGCACCTACTTTCACATCGACTTTCTGGAGCAGCTGGGCGGCGTCAAGACCGACATCCCGGTGACGGTGCTGCGGCCCGACGGCACCGAGGAGCTGGCGCCGCCGGTGATCCGCGTCGTCGACAAGGTGCGCCACGCCAAGGACATCCAGCGCGCCGACTTCGACTACCTGCGCACCCAGGTCGCGCCGGGGATGACGCCCAAGGTGACCATCCCCTCGCCCACCATGCTGCACTTTCGCGGCGGGCGCGCCGGCATCAGCCGAGAGGCCTACCCTGAGCTCGAGCCGGCCTTCTACGACGACGTGGCCAAGGCTTATGGCGACGAGCTGCGCTCGCTGCATGCCGCCGGCTGCCGCTACGTGCAGATGGACGACACCAACCTGGCCTACCTTTGCGACGAAAAGATGCGCGAGGCCGCCCGCCTGCGCGGGGATGACCCCAACGAGCTGCCGCACCGCTATGCCAAGTTCATCAACAAGGTGGTCGCGCAAAAGCCCGAAGGCATGCTGCTGGCCATGCATCTGTGCCGCGGCAACTTCAAGAGCACGCACGCGGCGGCCGGCAACTACGAACCGGTGGCCGAGGCACTGCTGTCCGAGATGAACATCGATGCGTTCTTTTTGGAGTACGACGACGAGCGCTCGGGCGACTTCCGGCCGCTGCGCTTCTTGAAGCCGGGCAAGACGGTGGTGCTGGGCCTGGTCACCACCAAGTTCGGCCAGCTCGAGAACAAGGACGCCCTCAAGCGCCGCATCGAGGAAGCCGCGAAGTACGCGCCCATGGAGCAGCTGGCCCTGTCGCCGCAGTGCGGCTTTTCCAGCACAGTGCACGGCAACAACATTGCGGTGGAAGACCAGCGCAGCAAGCTGCGGCTGGTGGTGGAGACGGCGCGTGAGATGTGGGGCGATCGGTGAAAGACCATTTGTAATGCTGAGGTATTAGCTTCTGTCACGTCTACATAACGATTTGTGATGATATTGGGGTGCTGTTATTCCGCACCCCGCCATGAATTCCTCTACCGCCTCAACGTCGACTATCCCTTCCCCACGACCCGCCATCGGCTTCGGCCTGCGGCTAGGCTTGGCGGCGCGTGAATTCGGCACCAAAGTAGCCGCCACCTGGGCCGGGCGCAAAGTCTGCGTGCTCTTGGCCGAAAGCGGCACGATCGGCCTGGTGGCGGGTGCCTCGGTGCAGGTGGTGGGCGTGTGCTGCAGCATCTGGCGCGCCAGCACCTTGATCTCCCAGGGGTCGCAGGGCACCACGCAAAGCATTCCCTTGTGCCGCCGGGTGGTGACGGTATTGGCGCCCGCCTTGCTTGTCGCGGCGCCGCTGGCCTGGCGAGCCGCCGCAACCACCGCCGGGCCGGCCGTCCTTCTGGCCTTGCTTCCCAAGCTGCTCGAACGCGCCGTGCGTGACACCAGCGATGCGCATTTGTCGACCGTGCTGCCGGGGTTGGAGGTCGTCGACCAGCGTGGCCGTGTCGTTCCGCGGGAGGAGCTGGGGCCGATCGATCAGGCGCGCACCGAACTCACCATTGGCGCCAGCCTGCTCTTTCACGTCACCTACGAGTTGAGCGTGCGCTGCCTGGGTGTGGGTGGCTGGACCGCCATGCTTGGCGCCGGCGCTGTCGAAGGCATGCGCGTGCTGGCCGGCAGCTATGCCATCGAAGCCGCCGCGCAAGAGCATCAATCGCAGGTACGCATGCGCGCTGGTGGCGGATGGGCCCGGCTGCGCAGCAACCTGGGCGCAATGCCGGCGTGGCGCCAGGCCGCCGATTCGGGATCGATCCGCGAAACCATCGGCCTGCTGCGCGACAGCCTGGACGTATGGGTCGGAACGCCCACCTCGCCAATCGCAATTGCCGCCTGCGCCATCCTGCGCGCCGAAGCCAAGACCGTGGCTGAGGCGCGCGCCTGGCTTGTCACCTTGGCCAAGGCAGCCCAGGCCGCGGCGCGCACAGCGCCGACTGTGTCAGAGCCCCGCTTTGGCGACGACATCGAAAGCCCGCGGGAGATCGAGTTCAAGACGCTGGCGCGCCAGGGCGCGCAGCTGCAACTGGCCGACGAAGTCGATGAGGTCGAGGAACACCGGCAGGTGGTCGTGCACCTGTGGCCCAGGCCGCCGACCCCGCTCACGGTCGATCTCTGATCAGTGCTGCTGCGCCGGCGTCACTTCCCAGTGCTGCAGCACCCGCTCGTGGGCGTCGACGCTTTCGAGCGGAATCCGAAAGCCCCACAGGCGGGCCAAATGCTTGATCACTTCTTCAGCGCCGTTGTCCAGTGGGCGATCATTCTGGCGGGTGTGGCGCAGGGTGAGCGAGCGGTCGCCGCGCAGGTTGACGTTCCACACCTGGATGCCGGGCTCGCGCCAGTTCAAGTCGTACTGCCGCGCCAGGGCCTCTCGCACGTGGCGGTAGCCCGCATCGTCGTGAATGGCCGAGACCTGCAAATCCTTTTGCGCGGCATCGTCGACGATGGAAAACAGGTGAAACTCGCGCATCAGCCGCGGTGACAAGAACTGGCCGATAAAGCTCTCGTCCTTGAAGTGCCGCATGGCGTGGTCCAGCGTCTTGACCCAATCGCTGCCGGCGATGTCGGGGAACCAGGCACGGTCTTCGTCGGTGGGGTGTTCGCAGATGCGCACGATCTCGCGCTGCCAGGGCTCCAGCAAAGGCGCGTTCTTCTCGATGAAGTACAGCAGGTTCTCCTGCGGCGCCTCCGGAAAGCGCCGGTGCTCCTTGCGCTGCTGCTTACCCACGGTGCGCGGCAGGGTGCGCCACATGTCGTTGACCTGCTGCTGCAGGCGAAGGCCTGCGAAACCCGTTGTCACGCCGGGCGGGCAGAGTCCTTGGGTGCTTGCGGCGGGTGGTCGAAGATCAGGCAAGTCGTGGTGGCGTGCGCATAGAGCTTGCCGTCCGGCCCCACGATGCGGCCTTGCGCGGTACCGGTCTGGCGCCCGACGTGGATGACCTTGCCTTCAGCGCGCACCAGAGGCACCGCGTCGGTCAGCGCACGAACCAGATTGATCTTGAGTTCGAGCGTGGTGTAAGCCCGGCCGGCAGGCAGGGTGGTGTGGATGGCGCACCCCACCGCGGAATCCAGCAGCGCCGCAAACCACCCGCCGTGAACGGTTCCCATTGGGTTGTAGTGCCGCCGCAGCGGGCGCCCTTGGAACACCGCCTGACCCGACGCCATGCGGATCGGCACGAAGTCCAGCGTCTCGCCCATGGGGGGCGACGGCAGGTCCCCCGCGAAGATGGCTTCGAGAATTTTCATGCCTGACAGGCCAGCCGCCCGAAGCGTGGGACGCGGGGCGTCGGCAGGCCGCAGGCGGGCGCGAACGGCCCGTTCCTCCGACTTCCATTGCTCGAGAACCTCGTTGTCGTCCATGGCGATTTCCTTTTCGAGTGATGTGCCTGCCGCGCCGCCGAGCGCGGCACGGCGTTCAGCGCGGTCGTGTGTTCACCGGCAAGCTCAGCAGCGCCGTGAAGATGGCCAGCACTGCCTGCAGCACGTACAACGGGTTGAAGTCCGACCGGACCAAGCCCGCGTGGCCAAGAAGGCCGACCGCGATCGCAACCCCGATCACGCCGCCGATCTGGCGTGTGGCCTGGTTGAACGCCGTACCGACCGCATAGTGCGCAGCCGGCAGGCGGCTCACGGCTGCGCCGGCCAGCGAGGGCAGCACCAGACCGACCGCCACGCCACTCATCAAGAGTCCGGGCAACCAGTCGCGCAGGTAGTCGGGCTGCGTGCCCGGCACCAGGAGCAGCCACAGACCACTGCATGCATACAAAAGCGAGCCGCCGACGAGGAACGGCCGGTGCCCCAGGCGCCCGGCCAGGCGTCCGGTGATCATGGCCGTCGGCATCACCAGCAGCGGGCCGGGCGTCACGGCCAGGCCGGCCTGGGGCAATGTGTAGTGCCAGACGCCAGTCATGAAGAAAAAGAAGCCCAGGAACATCATCGAGAACGCCGTGCCGAAGGCCAGCGTCGCGGCGTTGACATAGCGGTAGGTGGCATTGCCGAACAGCGAAAGGTCCAGTAGCGGCGCCGGGTGGAAACGCGCCCACAGCACGAATGCGATGCCGGCCAGGATGCCGCCGCCCGCCACCATGGCGATCTGGCCCGCACGCCATGCCGGGGAGCCGCTCTCGACGATCGCCAGGGCCACGGCCCCCACCGCGGCCATCAGCAGCAGCAGCCCGACAACGTCGACGCGCCGACGCTGCACCGGCTTCACCGCCTCTTCGACGCGCGAAGTGCTGCGCCAGATCGCCCACAGGCCCACGGGGATGTTGATGTAGAAGGCCCACGGCCAGCCGGCGTGGTCGGTGATCCAGCTTCCCAGGCTGGGGCCCACTGCGGCGGCAAGCCCGCCCACGGCGCCCCACAGGCTGATGACAACGGCTCTGCGCTCGGCCGGAAAGGCCGCCAGCACAATCGACATCGAGGCTGGTGTCAGCAGGGCTGCGCCCACGGCCTGCAGCACGCGAGCCGCGATCAGCCAGCCGACCGAAGGTGCGGCCCCGCAGGCCGCCGATGCGGCGATGAACACGGCCAGACCGAGCCTGAAGACCCGCTTGCGCCCGTGGGCGTCGGCCAGCCCACCGGCCGGGATCAGCATCGCGGCATAGACCACGGTGTAAGCGTTGAGCACCCACGACAGCGTTGCGGCAGAACTGCCGGCGAAGCTCTGGCGCAGCGCATCGAAAGCCGCGAATAGCATCGTCGAGTCCAGCGACACGAGGAAGACGGCACTGCTGGCGATCCAGAACGCCGGCCACGGCGATGCAGCGGCGGCCGGTGCTTCAGCCAGCGTTACCCCGGGGGAGCTTGGTCGGCCCATGTCAGTGCGCCAGCCGATAGACCGCCGTGTCACGGCAGCTTCGTCATCGCGTGGCGAGGTCTCATTTATGATGAACGTCATATTTTTGGTCGGGCGGGCGGGATGAGGTTGCTTTTCAGCCATGGAATCAGGTTTCGGTCTGGGAGTCGTATCGCTGGATCAGCGCCTCGCGAGTCTGTGCCAGCAAGGCACGACCCGCCTTGGCGTCAAGTGTGCGTGCCAATTGCAGCGCCCCGACCATCGTGGCGGTGACGACGCCAGCTTGGCCGGGATCGGTGCCCGCCGGCATGGCCGCACCCACGAGGGCCACCAGGTCCGTGACCCGCCGACGCGCCTCTTGCCGCACGGCATCGTCTTGACGCGCCATCTCCGATGCGAGTGCGGCGACGACACAGCCCTGATCAGGCCGGTCGAGAATCAAGTCGTGGAGGTAGGACCAGACGAGTGCGGCGAAGCGCGTGCTGCCCTTCGCTATTCGGCGCTCCATCGCCTCCGACAGTGCGGCCTGGTTGTCGCGACTGGCCCGTTGCATGGCCTCGACCAGCAGGGCGTCGCGAGATGCAAAGTGCGCGTAGAAGCCGCCGTGCGTCAGACCCGCCTCTTTCATGATGTCGGCGACACCCACGCCACGGTAACCCGTGCGCCGAATCGCCCGGGCCGCGACATCGACGATGCGGTCGTGGCTCAGTTCCTTGCGGGTAGGTGCGGTCGACATGATGGTCGTAATATTACATCCATCATATTTACAGGTCAAGTCGGCGTGGACGGCGACGCTTCGGTCGGCAAATCCGCATGTAGCCGAACCCATTCCTGGACTGGAATGAGACTACGAAAATGCACACTCAAGTGTGGTGAACAGCCGGCGTCACTTCCCAATGTTGGAGCACGCGCTCGTGGGCGTCGACGCTTTCGAGCCGCACCCGGAAACCCCACAGCCGGGCCAGGTGCTTGATCACCTCCTCGGCGCCGTTGTCCAGCGGGCGGTCGTTCTGGCGGGTGTGGCGCAGGGTGAGTGAGCGGTCGCCGCGCAGGTTGACGTTCCACACCTGGATGCCGGGCTCGCGCCAGTTCAAGTCGTACTGCCGCGCCAGGGCCTCTCGCACGTGGCGGTAGCCCGCATCGTCGTGAATGGCCGAGACCTGCAAATCCTTTTGCGCGGCATCGTCGACGATGGAAAAGAGGTGAAACTCGCGCATCAGCCGCGGTGACAAGAACTGGCCGATGAAGCTCTCGTCCTTGAAGTGCCGCATGGCATGGTCCAGCGTCTTGACCCAGTCGCTGCCGGCGATGTCGGGGAACCAGGCGCGGTCTTCGTCGGTGGGGTGCTCGCAGATGCGCCGCAGGTCGGTGAACATCGCAAAACCCAGCGCGTAGGGGTTGATGCCGCTGTAACGCTTGTCGGTCACGGGCGGCTGGAACACCACGTTGGTGTGCGAGGCCAGGCACTCGATCATGAAGCCGTCGGACAGGCGCCCTTCCTCATACAGCGTGTTGAGCAGGGTGTAGTGCCAGAAGGTGGCCCAGCCCTCGTTCATCACCTGCGTCTGGCGTTGCGGATAGAAATACTGCGCCACCTTGCGCACGATGCGCACGATCTCGCGCTGCCAGGGCTCCAGCAGGGGCGCGTTTTTCTCGATGAAGTACAGCAGGTTCTCCTGAGGCTCCTCCGGAAAGCGCCGGTGCTCCTTGCGCTGCTGCTTGCCCACGGTGCGCGGCAGGGTGCGCCACATGTCATTGACCTGCTGCTGCAGGTAGGCCTCGCGCTCCTTGCGGCGCTGCTCCTCCTCGACCATCGAGATCTTTTGTGGCCGGCGGTAGCGGTCGACGCCATAGTTCATGAGGGCGTGGCAGGCGTCGAGCACTTCTTCGACCGCGTCGATACCATGGCGCTCCTCGCACTCGGCGATGTAGTCCTTGGCGTAGACGAGGTAGTCGATGATCGAGCTGGCGTCCGTCCACATGCGAAACAGGTAGTTGCCCTTGAAGAAAGAGTTGTGGCCGAAGCAGGCATGGGCCATCACCAGCGCCTGCATGGGCAGGGTGTTCTCCTCCATCAGGTAGGCAATGCAGGGGTCGGAGTTGATGACGATCTCATACGCCAGGCCCATGTGGCCGCGGCGGTAGTTCTTCTCGCTGCTGATGAACTGCTTGCCAAAGGACCAGTGGCGGTAGTTCACCGGCATGCCCACCGAGGCATAGGCGTCAAGCATCTGCTCGGCGGAGATCAGCTCGAGCTGCACCGGGTAGGTGTCGAGCTTGTAGCGCTCGGCCGTCTTGCGGATGGCGTCGAAGTAGATGTCGATGAGGTCGAAGGTCCAGTCGGAGGCGGCCGGCAGGCGCCGGTCGGCCGCGTCGCCGGTGACCGCAGGGTCTTGCAGCGTGGCGGACATCAGATGGCTCCTGTGGGATGTTTCTTGAACAGCTCCCGGAACACCGGGAAGATCTGCGCGGCGGAAGTGATCTTCTGCATGGCGAAGTGGGGATAGACGTCGCGCACGCGGGTGTATTCCTCCCACAGGTTCTGGTCTTCGTCGGCCACCTGCACGTAGGCGAAGTAACGCACCAGCGGCAGCAGCTTGTTCTCGAGCAGGTCGCGGCACTTGGATGAATCCTGCTGCCAGTTGTCGCCGTCGGACGCCTGGGCGCCGTAGATGTTCCACTCGCTGCCCATGTAGCGCTCGCGGATGATCTCGTTCATGAGCGTGAGCGCACTGGACACCACGGTGCCGCCACTCTCGGTGGCATGGAAGAACTCGTCCTCCTGGACCTCGGCGGCCTGGGTGTGGTGGCGGATGAAGACCACGTCGGTCTGCTTGTAGTGCCGCGACAGGAACAGGTACAACAAAATGAAGAAGCGTTTGGCCAAGTCCTTGCGCGATTCGTCCATGGATCCTGATACGTCCATCAGGCAGAACATCACGGCCTTGCTGGTGGGCACGGGCTCGCGCACCCGATTGCGAAAGCGCAGGTCGAACGGATCGAGGAAAGGCACGCGCGCCAGGCGCTTTCGCAATGCCTCGATCTCAGCCCGAAGCGCCTCGATCTCGGCCACCAGCGTGTCGGGGCGCGCTTCGAGCAGGGCCAGGTGTTCCTCGGCGCGGCGCAGTTCGCCGCGCGCATCGCCGCCCATGGCGATGCGCCGGCCCAGCGCCACCCGCATCGAGCGCACCACATGAAGGCTGGTGGGGTTGCCCTCGGAGACGAACCCGGCGCGGCGCGACTTCCACTCGGGGGCGTCGGCCAGCAGCTGGGTGCGGATCAGGCGCGGCAGGGCCAGGTCGTCGAAGAAGTAGTTCATGAACTCCTCCCGCGTGATGCGGAAGGTGAACTCGTCCTCGCCCTCGCCGTCGGGCGAGGCCTGGCCGTTGCCGGAGCCGCCACCGCCGCCGCCGGGCGGACGGGGAATACGGTCGCCACGCACGTATTCCTGGTTGCCCGGGTGCACCATCTCGCGGCTACCGCCGGGGCCATGGTGGAACACCGGCTCGGAGACGTCGCGTTTGGGGAGGCTGATGTCGGCGCCGTCCTCGATGTTGTGGATGCTGCGATCGCCAACGGCTTTGCGCACCGCTTCGCGGATCTGGTCGCGGTAACGGCGCAAAAAACGCTCGCGGTTGCCAATCGACTTGTTCTTGCCCGACAACCGCCGATCGATGATCTGGTGGAGCGCGTTGCGCCCCACCTTGTCGCTTGATCCGGACACTAATGTTCCCCGGTTCCTCCGTCAGGAGCTCTTACGCACCCGCAGGTACCACTCGCACAACAGCCGCACCTGACGGTGCGTATAGCCTTTTTCAACCATGCGGTTGACAAAGTCCTCGTGCTTCTTCTGCTCGTCGGCACTGGCCTTGGCATTGAAGCTGATCACAGGCAGCAGGTCTTCGGTGTTGGAGAACATCTTCTTTTCGATCACGGTGCGCAGCTTTTCATAGCTGGTCCACACCGGGTTCTTGCCGGCGTTGTTGGCGCGGGCACGAAGCACGAAGTTGACGATCTCGTTGCGGAAGTCCTTGGGGTTGGACAGGCCGGCGGGCTTTTCGATCTTTTCGAGCTCGGCGTTGAGCGCCGAGCGGTCGAAGATCTCGCCGGTGTCGGTATCGCGGTACTCCTGGTCCTGGATCCAGAAGTCGGCGTAGGTGACGTAGCGGTCGAAGATGTTCTGGCCGTACTCGGAGTAGGACTCGAGATACGCGGTCTGGATCTCCTTGCCAATGAACTCGGCATACCGCGCGGACAGGTGCTCCTTGATGTAGGACAGGTACTTCTGCTCGGTCTCGGGCGGAAACTGCTCACGCTCGATCTGTTGCTCGAGCACGTACATCAGGTGCACCGGGTTGGCCGCGATCTCGTTGGAGTCGAAGTTGAACACCTTCGAGATGATCTTGAACGCGAACCGGGTCGAGATGCCCGTCATGCCCTCATCAACACCGGCGTAGTCGCGGTACTCCTGGTAGCTCTTGGCCTTGGGGTCGGTGTCCTTGAGGTTCTCGCCGTCGTAGA
>JAZKDA010000042.1:0-2982 GCA_040387815.1 Pseudomonadota bacterium
ACGTGCCCTGGATCGCCGCCGCCGGCGAGCTCAAGACCAAGCCCACGCAGCACACGGTGCAGAAACTGCGCGAGATCGGCATCCAGGCCGACGCCCTGCTCTGCCGCGCCGACCGCAAGATTCCCGAGGACGAGCGCGCCAAGATCTCGCTGTTCACCAACGTCGCCGAATGGGGCGTGATCTCCATGTGGGATGTCGACACCATCTACAAGGTGCCGCGCATGCTGCATGAGCAGGGCCTGGACGGCCTGATCTGCGACAAGCTGCGCCTGAACACGCCGCCGGCCAACCTCAAGCGCTGGGACGACCTGGTTTATGAAACCGCGCATCCGCAATCCGAAGTGACGATTGCCATGGTCGGCAAGTATGTGGACCTGTCCGACAGCTACAAGTCGCTCAATGAAGCGCTGCGCCATGCCGGCATGAAGAACCACGCGCGCGTGAAGATCGACTACATCGACTCCGAAACCATCACACCCGAGGGCGTGCAGGAACTGGGCAAGTACGACGCCATCCTCGTGCCAGGCGGCTTCGGCAAGCGCGGCATCGAGGGCAAGATTGCCGCTGCCCGGTTTGCCCGGGAAAACAAGGTGCCGTACCTTGGCATCTGCCTGGGCATGCAGGTGGCGACCATCGAGTTCGCGCGCCACATGGCCGGCCTCACCGATGCCAACAGCACCGAGTTCGAGCCCGCCACGCCGCACCCGGTGATCGCGCTGATCACCGAGTGGAAGGATGCAGACGGCACCATCAAGACACGCAACGAGAACTCCGACCTCGGCGGCACCATGCGCCTCGGTGCACAGAGCTCTGATGTCGCCAGGGGCACGCTGGCCCACAAGATCTACGGCGACGTCGTGACCGAGCGCCACCGCCACCGGTATGAAGCCAACGTCAACTACCTGGACAAGCTGCGCGATGCGGGCCTGGTGATCTCGGCGCTGACGCAGCGCGAGCAGCTGACCGAGATCGTCGAGCTGCCGCAGAGCCAGCACCCGTGGTTCGTCGGCGTGCAGTTCCACCCCGAGTTCAAGTCCACGCCCTGGGACGGCCACCCGCTGTTCAATGCCTATATCGCAGCAGCCATTGAGCGCCATGCGCAGGCGCCCGCCGAGCAGCCCAACACCGCCAAGAACCTGAAGATCGTGGGCTGAACATGCGCCTGTGCAACTTCGACATCGGCCTGGACAAGCCCTTCTTCCTGATCGCAGGCCCGTGCGTCGTCGAATCAGAGCAACTGCAGATGGACACCGCCGGCACGCTGCAGGAAATCACCTCCGCGCTCGGCATCCCCTTCATCTTCAAGAGCAGCTACGACAAGGCCAACCGCTCCTCGGGCACCACCTTCCGCGGCCCGGGCATGGCCAGGGGGCTGGAAATCCTGGCCAAGGTCAAGCGCGACCTCTCCCTGCCCATCCTGACCGACGTGCACAGTGAGGCCGAAATCGCGGAAGTGGCCAGGGTGGTTGACGTTTTGCAGACCCCTGCATTCCTGTGCCGCCAGACCGACTTCATCCGCGCCGTCGCGCAGTCGGGCCGGCCGGTCAACATCAAGAAGGGCCAGTTCCTCGCGCCGCACGACATGAAGAACGTGATCGACAAGGCGCGCGCAGCCGCGAAGGAAAAAGGCCTGCCCGAAGACAGCTTCATGGCCTGCGAACGCGGCGCCAGCTTTGGCTACAACAACCTGGTGAGCGACATGCGCTCGCTGTCCATCATGCGCGAGACAGGAGCGCCCGTGGTGTTTGATGCGACCCATTCGGTCCAGTTGCCCGGCGGCCAGGGCACAAGCTCCGGCGGCCAGCGCGAGATGGTGCCGGTGCTGGCCCGTGCGGCCGTTGCTGTCGGCGTGGCGGGCCTGTTCATGGAGACCCACCCGGACCCCTCCAAAGCCATGAGCGACGGGCCGAACGCCGTGCCGCTCAGGCAAATGAAGGCGCTGCTGGAGACGCTGCTGGAGCTGGACCGCGTCACCAAGAAGAACGGCTTTCTTGAAAACAGCTTCAGCGCCTGAATCCCCTATTGCAAACACCCTTGAATCGAGACTGCACATGACCCCCGCCTACATCATCGTTGACATGAAGATCACCGACCCGGAGCAGTACAAGCAGTACATGGCTTTGGCTCCCCTCGCCGTGAAAGCGGCAGGCGGCGAGTACCTGGTGCGCGGCGGCCGTTTCGACACGCTGGAAGGCAACTGGCAGCCCGCCCGCATCGCGATGCTGCGCTTCCCCGACTTCGAGAAGGCCAAGGCCTTCTACGACGACGAGCTGTACCGTGCCGCACGCGCCAAGCGCGAAGGCGCGACCGAATTTTTCAATATGGTCCTGGTCGAGGGCGTAGCCGCCCCGGTCTGACATCCCAACCTCCAAAGAAGGAACTAAATGAGCGCAATCGTTGACATCGTCGGCCGTGAAATCCTGGACAGCCGCGGCAACCCCACCGTTGAATGCGACGTGCTGCTGGAGTCCGGCACCATGGGCCGCGCTGCCGTGCCGTCCGGCGCATCCACCGGTAGCCGTGAAGCCATCGAGCTGCGCGACGGCGACAAGAGCCGCTACCTCGGCAAGGGCGTGCTCAAGGCCGTTGAGCACATCAACACCGAGATCTCCGAAGCCGTGCTGGGCCTGGACGCCTCCGAGCAGGCCTTCCTGGACAAGACGCTGATCGACCTGGACGGCACCGACAACAAGTCGCGCCTCGGAGCCAACGCCATGCTCGCCGTCTCCATGGCCGTGGCCCGCGCTGCCGCCGAGGAATCCGGCCTGCCCCTGTACCGCTACTTCGGCGGCATGGGCAGCATGCAGATGCCGGTGCCGATGATGAACGTCGTCAATGGCGGCGCCCATGCCAACAACAACCTGGACCTGCAGGAGCTGATGATCATCCCGGTGGGCGCGCCCAGCTTCCGCGAGGCGGTGCGCTATGGCGCCGAGGTGTTCCATGCGCTCAAGAAGATCATCCACGACAAGGGCATGAGCG
>JAZKDA010000043.1:0-18735 GCA_040387815.1 Pseudomonadota bacterium
GACCACCACGATAGCGCGCGGCGCTTCCCCAGTCGTGAGCATGCCCGCCAGCGCTGCCAGGGCGCCGCGCCAGCCGAAGTAGCGCAGGCCGATCATCAGGGAGAGGTTCACCACATTGGGCCCCGGCATGATCTGGGCGACTGCCCATTCCTCGACGAACTCCTCGCGGGTCATCCAGCGCTTGCGTTCCACCAGTTCCCGCTGGACCACGGCCAGCACGCCACCAAAGCCCTGCAGGGCGAGCACGGTAAAGGAGATGAAGAGGTCGGCCAGGGACTGCGGGCGAGGGCGGGCGGCGTCTGTCGGGGTGGGCTGCGCGATTGTGTTCACGTGCCGATTATCGCGAGCCGGTCCATGCCCCTTCCCTCGAGAAAAAATCCCCCGGCCTGCAGGGCCCGGGGGATAAATGCCGGGGGAAGAAACTTGAAAAAAACCCGGCGCGGGTTGGAGCCGCCACCGCTGTGGAGGTTCCCTCGGGAATAAGTCACGACACCAAGGTCTGACTGTGCCGTAACGGCGGCGGTTACCCCTGATTTGCCAGTGCGTCTGTAGGATGACACCGACAGTTATCTGCCCCAACCTTGATGAAAGAGACCATGTCGGATCTATCCGCAAGCTCCCCACCGGGTGCCTACAGTGAGGATGCGCAATCCGAAGGCAGCGTGTGGATCGCGTTGCGCAAGGCGGCCGCGCGTCTGCGCGACTGGTACGCGATCCAGAGCACCACCGTCAAGCTCATGGTCGTGACGGTGGCCCTGCTCATTCCCGTGACCGGGCTGTACTCCGTGGCCCTGTGGAACAAGCAGGCCGCGCTGGCCGAGCAGGTGCGCCTGATGCCCGGCGGCCAGCGGGGCCAGGGGCTGTCGTCGCTCAACGAGGCGCTGCCGGTGGTGTTCGGGGGTGGCTCGGTGCTGGGCTTCCTGGCCTCTCATCCCGTCGAGCGCATCACCGTCATCTACAAGCCGCTGCAATGGAACGTGTCAGAGCGGTTCATCCTGGTCGAATCCGGCGGGAAGCTGCACGCGTTCTACCCCTCGGACATGGAAACCAGCATCTTCACGGACAAGGCCGTCACGGCGCCCTGGGCCACCCAGCTGAGCTTCGTGCCGCGCAGTGAACTGAGCCCGACCAGCCTGGCCATGGTCGAGCGCCTCGACCAGCGTTTCGCCGGGGCGCGCCCCCAAGCGGAAAAGGACGCCTGGCAAGCCGGCGTCAGCGGCCTGCTGTCGGGCGCATTGACGCTGGGCCTGATGGGTTTTCTGCTGGTTCACCTGCGTGGCCAGCACAAGGCGCTCAGGTTCATCGAGCCGGCACAGGTGCAGGGCAGCATCGACGACCTGGTGGGCATGGACGACATCAAGACCGAGGTGGCGCAGATCAAGGACCAATACCAGCGCCGCGCCGAGTACGCGCAGTACGGGATCAGCAAGACCTTCAACGTCATGTTCAGCGGCCCGGCCGGCACCGGCAAGACCAAGCTGGCCAGCTATCTGGCCAAGGAGTTGAACCTGCCGATCCTGTTCCATTCGGCGGTGAACCTCGAAACCGGGTTTGTCGGCGGCGGCGCCAAGACGCTCGGGCGCATCGTGGCCATGGCCACGCGCCGCAAACGCTGCATCGTCTTCCTGGACGAAGCGCAAGACCTGTTCATGCGCCGTGGCGGGCACCGCAAGTTCGACGACGACACGCAGAACATGCTGCTGGCCATGCTCGACGGGGTGCGCACCAGGAATGACGCCGAGATCATCTGGATCGTGGCGAGCAACTTCAACAGTGAGTCGATGGAGATGGACGAGGCCATGCTGCGCCGCTTCCAGATGAAGGTCGATTTCCGTATGCCGAACAAGGAAGAGCGTGCCGCGATCATCGGCCGCTATCTCAGCCAGCGTGCGGACAAGGTGCTGCCCGAGCTCGATTTGCGGCACATCGTCGAGATCACCGAAGGCCGAAGCCCGGCCGACCTCGAGACCATCGTCAACCAGGCCGGCATCACCGCCGTCCAGGCCGGCCAGATGATCGGCACCGACACGCTCATGCAGGCGGCTGAGCGCGTGCTGGTGGGCAACGTCAACACCAGCACCACCAAGGAGCGCGACCGCGACCGCCGCATCATCGCCATCCACGAGTGGGGGCACTTCCTGGTCGACTTCGAGATGGAGCGCAAGCGCACCGGCGGCGATTGGGATCGCATCCTGGCCGAGATGAAGACGCTCAAGATCTCGCTCAAGGCCAATCCCCGCAACAACGCGCTGGGCTTTGTGTTCCACAAGCAAGGCGCCAACCTGCTCAAGACCAAAGCTGACATCGAGCATGACGTGCGTGTGCTGCTGGGCGGCATGGCCAACGAGGAGCTGTTCTTCGGCGAGGACGGCACGACCAACGGCGCGCACAACGACATCACCCGCGTCACCAAGTTGCTGCACCACGCCGTCGGCGAGATGGGCATGTACCGCAAGACCCGCCTGAACTTCGGCGCGCTGGCGGCCGACGGCGGCAACCGCAATGTCGATGAGGAAACCCGCGGCATCATGGAAGCGCAGAGCGAGCGGCTGTACGACGAGACCAAGGCCATGCTGGGCCGCCTGAAGCCGCTGACCGAACATCTGGCCGGCAAGCTGATGGACGCCGGCGAGATGAGCCTGGCGGACGCGCTGGCCGAAATCCGCGGCTTCGAGGCCGCCTGCGACAGCTTCAACGCCCGCGTCGGATTGGTGCAGAGCACGATCTGAGGGCGCCACTGGTCGCCCGCCCATGGCTGAGGCAAACTCGGGGGGACACTTCGCCGTCCACCCATGAACCGCCGCAGTTTTCTGGAGCGAACCTGTACCGCGGGCGCGGCCAGCCTGCCCATGGCCACGCTGCCAGCGTCCGCCGCGCAGGCCCGGCCACGCGCCTACGCGCGGACACTGCTGGTCGACGCCATCGGGCAGCCGCTGCGGGCGTCCCAGCTGCGGCCCCACGTCAACTACCTGTTTCACTACCCATACGCGTCCACACCCGTATTCCTGCTCAACCTGGGCAGGGCGCTGGAGGGTCATTCGCTGAGTGCCGGCGGTGGCTCGGCGGTGTACCACTGGCCCGGTGGTGCCGGACCGCGGCGCAGTGTGGTGGCGTATTGCGCGATCTGCCCGTACAACCTGGTCCACCCAAGTGCGGAAATCAGTCTGATCAGCTACCGGCCCGACCGCGCGCGGCGGGGCGTGCAGAACGGGCTGATCCATTGCTGCGCCGACCAGTGCCAGTTCGACCCGGCGCACGGTGCCGCGGTGCTGGCGGGCCCGGCGCACCAGCCTCTGGCAGCGGTGCTGTTGTCACACGATCCGGCCCGAGACACCCTCACGGCCTATGGGACGCTGGGCGCGCCCTTGTTCGACCCGTTTTTCGCCAGGTTCGAAGGTCAACTCAAGGCGCGCGCGGGTGCCGGCACGCGTGTCCCGGTGAGCGCGCAAGCCCGGGTCTGGGAACTCTCCGCCTACTGCCCCAACACCGTGCAGTGTTGACAGACCGGCCATCACAGCCGCGCCAGGCGCTCCAGGGCGCTGTGCAGCGTGGCGTCCTGCTTGGCAAAGCAAAAGCGCACCACCCGCTGATCGAAGCCGTCGCCGTAGAACGCCGACAGCGGAATGGCGGCCACGCCCAGCTCGCGGGTGAGCCACTGGCAGAAGTCGGCCTCGGGCAGATCGCTCACGCGGGAGATGTCCACGCACTGGAAGTAGCTGCCTTCACTGGGCAGCAGCGTCAGCCGGGTGGCGGCCAGGCCTTGGCGGAACAGGTCACGCTTGCGCTGATAGAAGGCCGGCAGATCCAGTGCGGGGCGCGGGTCGGCCATGTAGGCGGCCAGTCCGTGCTGGGCCGGCGTGTTCACGGTGAACACGTTGAACTGATGCACCTTGCGAAACTCGGCGGTCAATGAAGCCGGCGCCGCCACGTAGCCCACCTTCCAGCCTGTCACGTGGAAGGTCTTGCCGAAGCTGGAGACGATGAAGCTGCGGGCGGCCAGGCCGGCAAAGCGGGCGGCGCTGTGGTGCTGCTGCCCGTCGAACACCATGTGCTCATACACCTCGTCGCTGATCACCAGCACCTCGGTGGGCGCCAGCAGCGCCTGAAGGCGCAGCATCTCGCCCTGCGTCCAGACGGTGGCGCTGGGGTTGTGCGGCGTATTGACGATGATGGCCCGCGTGCGCGGCGACAAGGCAGCGGCGATGCGGTCGAAGTCGGGGCGGAACGTGCCGGGCGTGAGCGGCACGCGCACCACCGTGCCGCCGGCCAGCTCGATGCTGGGCACATAGCTGTCGTAGCAAGGCTCCAGCACGATCACCTCGTCGCCAGGGCGCACCACCGCGAGCACGGCGGTGATGATGGCCTGCGTGGCGCCGGCCGTGATGGTGATCTCCGTGCCCGCGTCGTACGCGCGGCCGTAGAGCGACTCGATCTTGGCGGCCACGGCTTCGCGCAGCGCCGGCACCCCGGGCATGGGCGGGTACTGGTTGTGGCCGGCCTGCATGGCATCGGTGACGGCCCGCACCAGGGCCGGGTCGCAGGCGAAATCGGGAAAGCCCTGGCCCAGGTTCACCGCGCGGTGCTCGGCGGCCAGCGCCGACATCACGCTGAAGATGGTCGTGCCGACGGCCGGCAGCTTGGTTTCCAGGGCGGGCGTGCGCGCGGGGTCACAGCTCGTAGTCATTCTTGTGGCCGGACAAGGCTTTGGCGATCAGGTTGCGGTCGAGCCGGTCGGACAGCAACTCGGCGAACTTGAAGACGAAGTTGCGCAGGTAGGCGCTGCGCTTGAAAGCGACGCGGGCCACGTTCTGGCCGAACAGCATGCCCACCGGGTGCACCACCAGGCCGGTGATGTTGGGGTCGTCGTCGCGCACCGCCATCTCGGCGACGATGCCCACGCCCAGGCCCAGCCGCACGTAAGTCTTGATCACGTCCGAGTCGATCGCCTCCAGGGCCATGCGTGGCTGCAGCTTCTTCTGCGCGAAGGCATGGTCGATGCGCGTGCGGCCGGTGAAAGAGGGGTGGTAGGTGATGATCGGCTCGTTGGCCAGGTCTTCCAGCGAGATGCGGTCCTTGCTGGCCAGCGGGTGCGCGGTCGGCATCACCAGCACGTGCTGCCATTCGTAGCAGGGCAGGGTGACCAGGTCGGGATAGTCGGCCAGGGACTCAGTGGCAATGCCGATCTCGGCCACTTCGTCGAGCACCATGCGCGCGACCTGGTCGGGCGAGCCCTGGTGCAGGCTCACGTTGACCTTGGGGTAGGCCTCGCGCAGCCGGGCCACCGGCACCGGCAGCACGTAGCGCGCCTGGGTGTGGGTGGTGGCGATCGACAGGGTGCCGCTGTCCTGGGCGCTGAACTGCTCGCCGATGCGCTTGAGGTTGCCCACCTCGCGCATGATCAGCTCGATGCTCTTGAGGACATGCTGGCCAGGCTCGGTGATGCGCTTGAGACGCTTGCCGTGGCGCGCGAAGATCTCGATGCCGAGCTCCTCTTCCAGTTCGATGATCGCCTTGGACACACCGGGCTGCGAGGTGTGCAGGGCCTTGGCGGCTTCGGTGAGGTTCAGGTTGCGCCGTGCGGCCTCTTGCACGAATCGGAACTGATGAAGGTTCATATCGAATTTCTACTAAAGCAGAAATTCATTATGCATCATGAGTCTATGGCGCCCAGGCCGATGTCGGCCAGCAAATCCAGCAGGCGCGGATCCTCGCCCACCGCCGGCAGCAGGCGCCAGGCCACCTGCGGATGCGCGGTGCGCAGGGCTTCCACCAGGGCCGGCAGGTCTTCGCGGGCGTGGCGGCCGACGCCCAGGAACATCGGAAGAATCGCGGCCTGGGTCACCCCCTGGGCCGCCATGTCGGCGGCGGCGCCGGGCAGGTCGGGTGGCGTGAGTTCCAGGAAGGCACAGCGCACCACCACACCCGGCGCGCGCGCGGCGATGCGGGCGGCCACCGCGTCCATGGGTGCGCGCCAGAGCGGGTCGCGCGATCCGTGGGCGAAGACGATGACGCCCCTCATCGGCGCAGGACCAGCCATCCGAAGGCTCCCAGAGACATCATGGAATAGATCAGGCCCGGCGCGGCCGCGGTGAGCCAGGGCCACCAGTCGCGCAGGTTGCCGATGTAGCCGAACACGTTGTTCAACAGGAAGAAGCTGATGCCGATCAGCACCCCGCCGAACACGTAGCCGGTGATGCTGCCCGAGCGGAAATGAAGGTAAGCGAAAGGCAGGGCCAGCACCACCATCACCAGGGCGCTGAGCGGGTAGAACACCTTGCGCCAGAACTCGATCTCGTAGCGCTGCGAGGCCTGGCCGTTGGCCTTGAGGTGGCGGATGTACTCGAACAGGTCCAGCGTGCGCATGCGGTCCGGCCGCAGCAGGGCCACCGACACCATCTCGGCGCTGAGGTCGGTGCGCCACTCCAGTTGTGCCTGCTCGTTGACCGTGACGGTTGGCAGGCCGTCGCGGCCGGTGGCAAACAGGCGCTGCCGGGCGTTCTCCAGCAGCCAGTGGCCTTGCGCAAAGCGCGCGCCGTCGGCCGCGGTGACCGAGGTCAGCATGCCGCTGGGGCCGGCCTCGAAGATGCGCACGCCGCGCAGCGCGCCGTCCGCGGTGAGGGCGCTCACGTTCACCGTGTAGGTGCGCTCGGCCTGCCGCTCCTTGAGCCAGGCGCCGGTCTGGCCGACGCTGATGCTGCCCTGGTAACGGGCCTTGAGCAGCTGGGCTGCGCGGTCGGCGGCCGGCGCCATGTAGTCGCCGGTGGCAAAGGTGAGCAGCGTGAAGGCGGCCCCCAGCAGCATCAGGGAGCCCAGGGCTCGCCATGGGCCCAGGCCCGAGGTGCGCAAGATGGTGAACTCGGAGCTTTGCGCGAAGCGCGCCATCACGAAGATGGTGCCGATCAGCACGGCGATGGGCAGCAGCTCGTACAGGTGGCTGGGCACCAGCAGCGTGACATACAGCAGCGCGTGGGTCAGGCGGTAGGGGGTGGCGCCTTTTCCCACATTGCCCAGCTCATCGACAAAATCGAAGAAGAAAAACAGCGCCAGGAAGCCGATCGTGACAAAGGCCACGGCCGATATCACCTCGCGGTAGACCAGGCGGCGGATCGTCCTCATGCGTCGGCCCCATCCGCCAGCTGTGCTTTTCGCCGGCGCGGCAGGGCCCAGTTGTTGTGCTGCTTGGCAAGCCAGAGTATCCCCATCGCGAAGATGCCGCCGTGCAATGCCAGCATGAAGCCGCCAAAGCCGATGCGGCCGCCGCTGATCCAGCTCTGGCCCAGGTTCAGGAGGTTGAAGTACACGACGAAGGCGAACAGGGCGAACAGCAGGTTGCCGCTGCGGGTGGCCCGGGGGTTGACGCTGGACACGGCGACCGCGATCAACACCAGGTTCAGCGCGGCCAGGGCCAGGCCGGCGCGCCATGCCAGCTCGCCCAGGTGCTCGGCGCTGCGGTCGGTCACCAGGGCCCAGGTGGGGCGGGCCCTGACCGGCAGGTCCGCGCCGACGATGGCGGTGTTGTCGCCAATGCGGCTGCCCAATTGCTTGAACTCGCTCAGGCGCATGCCCTGGCCGTCGAGGGGGCGCTCCATGCGCTGGCCCTCCGACAGCATCAGGAACTGGGTGTTTCCCTCCGTGGCCACCTCACCCCGGCTGGCGGAGGTGATGGTTTCGCGGCCCCGGTCGAGGGTCGCGATGAAGACGTTGCGCCCGGTGCGGGTGTCGGGCGAATCCTTGTCCAGGAAGAACACCCGGGTGCCGCGGGCCGACTCCTGGAACTGGCCGGGGGCCACGCGTTCGAGGTCGCCGCGGTTGCCATAGCGCTCGCGCAGCCCCTGCGCCTGCTCATTGGCCCAGGGCCAGCCCACCAGCGCGAGCACGGCGACAACCAGTAGCACCGGCCAGGCGAAGCCGAACAGCGGCTTGATCAGCGAGGACAGCCCGCGGCCGGCGGAAAACCAGATCACCATCTCGCTGTCGCGCCACATGCGCGAGAGCACCCCCACGATGGCGATGAACAGCGACAGGGCGAGCAGCGGCGCCAGGTAGCCCACCACCGTGTAGCCCATGACCATCATCACTTCCTGCGGGTTCACATTGCCCCGGGTGGCCTGGCTCAGGGTACGCACCAGCGTCATGGTCATGACGATGGTGATCAGCACTACCAGCGTCGCACCGAAGCTGCGGGCGAGCTCCTTGCGGACGGAGGAATGGAATAACATCGGCGCGCACAGCGGTTGCGTAAAGAACACGGCGATTATGGACTTCGAACTCAAGACCCTCGGCCTCGATGGTGCGGCCCAAGAAAAATGCGACGCACTGCTGGTGCTGCTGCCCGAGGGCGCCAAGCCCGGCACGGATGCGCTGTCGCGCATCGCGGCCGACGCGATCAAGGCCCGGGGCTTTGACACCAAGCCTGGCAAGACGCTGCAGTCCTGGCGCCCGCAGGGCGTCGCCGCCACGCGGGTGGTGCTGGCCGGCGTCGGCGACGCCAGTCCGCGGCGCATTCATGCGGCGGTGCATTCCCTGGTGGCCTCGCTGCGCAACGCCGGCGTTCGGCGCCTGGTGGTGTGCCTGCCCGCATCGGCCGACGGTCGTGGTGTGCGCGCCGCGGTGGCGGCGGCGGCCGAAGCCTGCTATGTCTATGTCAGCACCCGTTCCAAGCCCGAGGGCGTCGAGATCGACCGGGTGGTCATCGGCTGCGCCGACGCGGCGGCCGCCCGGGCCGACTTCTCCGCCGCGCGCGCGGCCGCCCTGGGCATCGAGCTGGCGCGCGAACTGGGCAACCTGCCGCCCAATCGCGCCACGCCCACCCGCCTGGGCGAGGAGGCCAAGAAGCTGGCCAAGTCCGGGGGTTTTCGATGCGAGGTGCTGGGCCCCAAGGAAGTCGCCAAGGCCGGCATGGGCTCGTTCATGGCGGTGGCCCAGGGCTCCGAGGAACCGCTGCGCTTCATCGTCCTGAACTACCAGGGGGCGGCGGCTTCGCAGCCGCCGGTGGTGCTGGTGGGCAAGGGCATCACCTTCGACAGCGGCGGCATCTCGATCAAGCCCGCGCCCGACATGGACGAAATGAAGTTCGACATGGGTGGCGCCGCCAGTGTGCTGGGCACCTTCCGCGCGCTGGCCGAGCTCAAGCCGCGCATCAATGTGGTGGGCCTGATCCCCACCTGCGAGAACATGCCCAGTGGCCGGGCGTTCAAGCCCGGTGACGTCATCACCAGCCTGAGCGGCCAGACCATCGAGGTGCTCAACACCGACGCCGAGGGACGCCTGATCCTGTGCGACGCGCTCACCTACGCGGCGCGCTTCAAGCCGCGCGCCGTGATCGACATCGCCACGCTCACCGGCGCCTGCGTCATCGCGCTGGGCCATGTGCGCAGCGGCCTGTTCGCCAGCGACGACACCCTGGCCGACGCGCTGCTGCAGGCCGGCGAGCTCGCGCTCGATCCTTGCTGGCGCATGCCCCTGGACGAGGAATACGGCGAAGGCCTCAAGACCCATTTCGCCGACGTCGCCAACGTGGGGGGCCGTGCCGCCGGCAGCGTCACCGCGGCCAAGTTCCTGCAACGCTTCGCCGGCAAGCAGCCCTGGGCCCACCTGGACATCGCGGGCACGGCCTGGAAGAGTGGGGCGGCCAAGGGCGCGACCGGCCGGCCGGTGGGGCTGCTGGTGCAGTACCTGCTGTCGCAGCAGGGCGAGGGCGCGGCCAGGACAGCGGCGAAACCGGCTGTGAAACCGGCAGCGAGGGCGGCTGCCAAGGCCCCGGCCAAGCGCGCCGGCAAGACCGCCTCCCCGGCGCGGCCCAAGCGGGCGGGTGCCGGTTCACGGGCCGCTTCACGCGCCGGATGACGCAGGTCGCCTTCCACTTCAACGCGCCCGGCAAGGTCGCCTACGCCTGCCGCCTGCTGCGCAAGGCCACCGCGGGTGGCAAGAAGGTGGTCGCCACCGGCGAGCCGGCGCTGCTGCGCGAGCTGGACACGGCGCTGTGGACCTTTTCCGCGCTCGATTTCCTGCCGCACTGCCGCATCGAGGACGCGTCCGCGGGGGTGCTCCACAACAGCCCCATCGTGCTGGCGCCGTCGGTGTCGGGTGTGCCCCACCAGGAAGTGCTGGTGAACCTCGGTGATACGGTGCCCGAGGGCTTCGAAGGATTCGAGCGGGTCATCGAAGTCGTCACCACCGACGAGGCCGACCGCGTCATCGCGCGCCGGCGCTGGAAGCACTACGCCGCCGGCGGCCACGCCATCGTGCGCCACGACCTCCAGGAGAACCCCTGATGTCCGTGCCGCGTGTGCCGCCCAAGTTCGTGCCCACCCTGACCGAGGTGGTGCATCGTCCCGCCGACAATGCGCCGACGCCCGAGGGCGGCGCACTCGTGACCGAGGAACGGCTGGTGCAACTGGTGTTGCAGCGCCTGGAGACGGACCTGGACGCTCGGATCCGCGAGCACATCGCGCAGCTGGTGCTCGAGCAGGCCCACGTGCTGGGCCCGCGCCTGCGCGCCGAGATGGAGGGGAGCGTTCGCCAGGCCATTGCCGCCACCCTGGCCGCACAGGCCAGAGGGTCATGACAAGGTGCGCTGGCGGCCAAGGCCCCTGGCAGACTTACAGCGCGCATCCGGCTTTACGCTAGTGGACCGGCTCGAAAATTGCGATATCGTGCCGGCGTTGGGAAACATTCACCTCTCAACCCAAAACTCCTGGAGCATCTTATGCAATTCAAACTCAAATTGACCCTTGTCGCGGCCCTGGCCGCAGTCGCCGGCATGGCGTCCGCGCAAGACGTGCAGGTTGTCAAGATCGGGCACGTCGGCCCGATGTCCGGCGCCCAGGCGCACTACGGCAAGGACAACGAAAACGGCGTTCGCATGGCCATCGAGGACCTCAACGCCCAGAACATCAGCATCGGCGGCAAGCGGGTGCGCTTCGAGATCGCGGCCGAAGACGACGCCGCCGATCCCAAGCAGGGCACGGCCGCCGCCCAGAAGCTGTGCGACGCCAAGGTCGCCGGCGTGGTCGGGCACCTGAACTCCGGCACCACCATCCCCGCCTCCAAGGTGTACAACGACTGCGGCATTCCCCACGTCACCGGCGCCGCCACCAACCCCGACCTCACCAAGCCCGGCTACAAGACCACCTACCGCATCATCGCCAACGACAACGCGCTGGGCGCCGGGCTGGCCATGTACGCGGCCGAAAAGCTCAAGCTCAAGACCGTGGCTGTCATCGACGACCGCTCCGCTTACGGGCAGGGCGTGGCCGAGGTGTTCAAGCGCACCGCGGTTCAGAAGGGCATCAAGGTCGTGGATGAGCAGTTCACCACCGACAAGGCCACCGACTTCATGGCCATCCTCACCTCGATCCGCGGCAAGAAGCCCGACGCCATCTTCTTCGGCGGCATGGACCCGCAGGGCGGCCCGATGCTGCGCCAGATGCAGCAGCTGGGCATGACCAAGATCAAGTACTTCGGCGGTGACGGCATCTGCACCTCCGCGATCGCCGACCTGGCCGCCAAGGCGTCGACCCTGGGCAACGTGGTGTGCGCCGAAGGCGGCTCGTCGCTGGCCAAGATGCCCGGCGGCACAGCGTGGAAAAAGCGTTACGACGCCAAGTACCCCAAGGATTTCCAGATCTACTCGCCCTACACCTATGACGCCACCTTCGTCCTGGTCGACGCGATGAAGCGCGCCAACTCGGTCGACCCCAAGGTCTACACGCCCAAGCTGGCCGAAACCAACTTCAAGGGCGTCACCGCTACCATCGCTTTCGAGCCCAACGGCGAGATCAAGAACCCCGCCTTCACGCTCTACACCTACAAGGACGGCAAGAAGGTTGCGCTGTAACTGACCCGCGTTGCCTCAACGCCCACGCAAAGCCGCCTTCGGGCGGCTTTTTTCGTCGCAGGGTGGTCTACAGCGCCATCAGCGAGGCATTGCCCCCCGCGGCCGCCGTGTTGATGCTGACCGCGCGCTCGACGACCAGCCGCTCCAGGGGCACCGACGTCTGGCCGCAATCCATTCGTTCGACGCTGACGATGGGGCCCTCGCGGCGCGCCAGATGTTGCTGGACCTGCGCGAGTTGCCGCGTCGATCCATGCAGCAGCACGGCCTCATAGGCGACGTCGGCGGCCCGCCAGTCGCGCGCGAGCGCCACATGCGCCTGCACCTCGGCCGGCAGGCGCCGCAGCAAGTCCTGTGCATCGGCGGGCCAGATGGCTCGGCTTCCCACCGCCAAGACCGCGCGCAACTGCACCAGCCGGTCGGCGTCGGTGTCGGCCAGGCACAAGACGCTTGAACGCGGCGCGATCGAGTAGGTGTTTTGCTCGCCGGTGGGGCCGGGCAGAACCCGTGCACCGCGCGCGCGCTCAAGCACGTCCTGTGGCCGCGTCGCCAGCAGCCGATACAGGTACAGCGGCCCGCCCGCCTTGGGGCCGGTGCCCGAGAGCCCTTCGCCCCCGAACGGTTGCACCCCGACGACTGCGCCGACCATGTTGCGGTTCACGTAGATATTGCCGGCGTGGGCGTGCTGCACCACATGATGGATGGTCTCATCGATGCGCGTGTGCAGGCCCAGGGTCAGTCCGTAGCCGGTGGCATTGATCTGGCGCAGCAGTCCGTCGAGTTGCTCGCGCTGGTAGCGCACAAAGTGCAGCACGGGGCCGAACACTTCGCGCGTCAGCTCGGAAATGCTGTCGATCTCTATCAAGGTGGGGGGCACGAAGGCGCCCATGGGCAGCGGCGCTTGGCTGTGGTGGCCCGCCGCCCGGTGGACGGTGTGGCCCCTGGCGCGCATCGCCTGGACATGGCGCTCGATGCTGGCCCTGGCTTCCTCGTCGATCACCGGGCCGACGTCGGTCGCCAGCCGGCCCGGATCGCCCATGTGCAATTCGGCCATGGCGCCCAACAGCATCTCCAGGAGGGTGTCCGCCGCCTCCTCTTGGACACAGAGCACGCGCAGGGCCGAGCAACGCTGCCCGGCGCTGTCGAAGGCCGACACCAGCACATCGCCCACCACCTGCTGGGCGAGCGCGGAGGAGTCCACGATCATCGCGTTCTGGCCGCCGGTTTCGGCGATCAGCGGGATGGCGCGCCCGCTGGCGGTGACTCGGCCGGCCACGCTGGCTTGCAGCAGGCGCGCGACCTCGGTCGAGCCGGTGAACACAACGCCCTGCGTTCGCGCGTCGCCGACCAGCCGGGCGCCCACCACCGCGCCGGGCCCGGGCAAAAGCTGCAGCGCCGCGCGCGGGATGCCCGCGTCCCACAGCGCGCGCACCGCCTCGGCGGCGATCAGCGGCGTCTGCTCGGCGGGCTTGGCCAGCACCGTGTTGCCCGCCGCCAGCGCCGCGGCGATCTGGCCCACGAAAATGGCCAGGGGAAAGTTCCAGGGGCTGATGCACACCACCGGCCCCAGCGGCCGGTGCGTGGCATTGTCAAATTGCTCGCGGACCTCGCGCGCGTAGTAGCGCAGGAAGTCGACCGCCTCGCGCACCTCCGCCACCGCATTCGAAGCCGTCTTGCCCGCCTCGCGTATCAGCACGCTCATGAGGCGCGGCATGCCGGACTCGAGCCGGTCCGCCGCATCGTCAAGCAGCCGCGCCCGCTGCGCCGGGGGCGTTGCGGACCAGGCCGGGGCACCCTCGACCGCCCACCGCAGGGCGAGGTCAATCTCGTCGGCCGTGGCGGCCCTGGCCCATCCGACCGCGTCCAGCGGATCGGCCGGGTTCAGGACCGGCGTCATCTCCAACTCGGGCGTGTCTGCGGCCAGCATCGGGCGCGCCGTGCGTTGCTCCTGGGCGGCCGCCGCGAAGGCGTCCGCCAGCGCGCGAAGCTGCGCCTCGTTGTTCAGATCGATGCCTCGTGAGTTACGCCGCGTCGGGCCATACAGATCGCGTGGCAACGCGATGGCCGGATGCGGCAAGCCCAGTGCGCCTTCCGTGCGGGCGTAGGTCTCGATGGCATCGACCGGGTCGCGCACCAGCGTGTCGACGGTGATGGTCCGGTCGGCCACCTGGTGCACAAAGGAAGTGTTTGCGCCGTTCTCCAGGAGCCGGCGCACCAGGTAGGCGAGCAGGGTTTCGTGCGTTCCCACCGGCGCGTAGACCCGGCACGGGCGGCCCAGCTTTCCTTGCGCGGGGTCGCCGACGACCTGTTCATACAAGGGCTCGCCCATGCCGTGCAGGCACTGGAATTCGTATTGGTGGCGGGTGTAGGTATGCGGCTGCGCGATCTCGTGGACGGCCGCCAGCGTGTGCGCGTTGTGCGTGGCGAACTGCGGATACACCGCCTCGGGCGCGCCCAGCAGCTTGCGGGCGCAGGCGATGTAAGCGGCGTCTGTATAGGGCTTGCGGGTGTACACCGGGTAGCCATCGTGCCCATCGACTTGCGCGCGTTTGATTTCCGAATCCCAGTAGGCGCCCTTGACCAGGCGGATCATCAGGCGCCGCTGGCTGCGGCGCGCCAGGTCGATCAGGTGGTCGATCACGAACAGGCAGCGTTTCTGGTAGGCCTGCACGACAAAGCCCAGGCCGTTCCACCCCTGCAATTGCGGCTCGAACGACAGTTTGTCGAGCAGGTCCAGCGAGAGCTCGAGGCGGTCGGCCTCTTCGGCGTCGATGTTCAGGCCGATGTCGTAGCGCTTGGCCAGCGCGCACAGCTGCAGCAGCACCGGGTACAGCTCGCCCATGACCCGGTCGTATTGCGCGCGGCTGTATCGGGGGTGCAGCGCCGACAGCTTGATGGAGATGCCCGGTCCTTCGTGGATACCGCGCCCCGCGCTGGCCTGGCCGATGGCGTGGATGGCCTCCTCGTAAGCGCGCAGGTAGCGCCGCGCATCCTCGGCGGTGAGCGCCGCCTCGCCCAGCATGTCGAAGGAATAGCGGAAACCCTCCTGCTCGCGCGACCGGGCGTTTCGCAGCGCTTGGGCGATGGTCTCGCCCGTGACGAACTGTTCGCCCATCATCCGCATGGCCATGTCGACCCCCTTGCGGATCAGCGGTTCGCCGCCCACCGCGACCAGGCGGGCCAGCGCGGCGCCCAGGCCTGATTCGCTGTGGGTCGACACCAGCGTGCCCGTGATCAGCAAGCCCCAGGTGGCGGCGTTCACGAACAGCGAAGGGCTCTTGCCCAGGTGCGTGCGCCACTCGCCTTGCGTGAGCTTGTCGCGGATCAGCGCGTCCCGTGTGGCCGCGTCCGGGATGCGCAAGAGCGCCTCGGCCAGGCACATCAGCGCAATGCCTTCCTTGGACGACAGCGCGTACTCCTGAAGCAGGTTCCGCACCAGGCCGGCGCGGCCGCCGTCCGCCTCGCGCTCGCGCAGCGTGCCGGCGATCCGCCGCGCGAGCGCCTGGACTTTGGCGGCCTGATCAGGCGACAGGCGCGCGCCCTCCAGCAGGTGCGGGACGATTTCAGGTTCCGGCAGGCGCCCGGCGGCGGTGATCGCCTGGCGCAGGTGCGACCCGGCCAGGGGCGATGGCTGGAAGAACAGGTCGTGAGCGCGGGTGGAACTCGACATCGTGGAATTGCGGCTGGACCCTTGGGGCCCCTGTTTCCGGATTGTCGGCTCAGAGCGTAGATGAAGACCCGCGGGCGTGTGGGGCAGCTTCTCGTGTTGGTGTCAGTCGCAGTCCTACAAGCCGCGCCACGCGCGACATTGCCGCTCATCCGTCCAGCGGGGTGGCTTGTCCGTCCGCGTCGAACTTACTACCCTGGCTTGCTTAGGTGGAGGCGAGTTCGTACACGGGAGTTCCATGGAAGTTGCGGTCAAGCGCGAAGCGGTCGACCAGCGCGACGGGCACGACGGGCGGCTGCAGGCGATTCTGCAGGCATTGGGTGCATTCCGGCGAGGTGAGGGGGGCGTGAGCCTGCCCACCGATTGGGACGGGCTGCAGGGCCGCATCGCGGCCGAGTTCAATGAGCTGGCAAGCCAGACCGCGCGCGGCACGCATCAGATCCGCACGCTGGAAGCCAGCCTGGCATCGGGGGCGCCCTTGCACCGCCTGCCCGATGACCGGTTGATGGGGTTCTGGCTGGACCGCATGAACACCGCCAACCTGATGGTCGATCACTGCGACCGCACGGTCGAGCGCACCGGCATCACGCTGGCGGCATTGGTGCGCTTGCGAAAGGGCGATACCCAGGCGCGGCTGCCGCAAGACTGGCCCGGGATCTTCGGCAAGCTGGCCGACGCATTCAACGATGTGGTCGACGAGAACCTGCGCACGACGCGCGAGTTGTCCCGCCTGTCGCGCGTGGTCGGCAAGGAGGGCAAGCTCAAGGAGCGCGCGCACATGCCGCACGCCAGCGGCTTCTGGCGCGAGTCGGCCGAATCGATCAACTCGCTGATCGGCGATCTGGTCCACCCCACCTCCGAAGTGGCACGGGTGATCGGCGCGGTGGCCCAGGGTGATCTGTCCAAGTCGATGGCGCTGGAGGCCGAGGGCCGCGCCCTGCAGGGGGAGTTCCTGCGCACGGCCATGACCATCAACAAGATGGTCCAGCAGCTGGGCACGTTCGCCGCCGAGGTGACCCGTGTGGCGCGCGAGGTGGGCACCGAGGGCAAGCTGGGCGGCCAGGCCGACGTGCAGGGCGTGGCCGGCACCTGGAAGGACCTGACCGACAACGTGAACTTCATGGCCGGTAACCTGACCAGCCAGGTGCGCAACATCGCCGACGTGACCAAGGCGGTGGCCGCCGGTGACCTGTCCAAGAAGATCACGGTGGACGTGAAGGGCGAGATTCTCGAACTCAAGAACACCATCAACACCATGGTGGACCAGCTGTCCTCGTTCGCGTCGGAAGTGACGCGGGTGGCGCGCGAGGTGGGCACCGAGGGCAAGCTGGGCGGCCAGGCCGATGTGCAGGGCGTGGCCGGCACCTGGAAAGACCTGACCGATTCGGTCAACTCCATGGGCTCGAACCTCACGGCCCAGGTGCGCAACATCGCCGAGGTGACCACCGCCGTCGCGGCGGGCGATCTGTCCAAGAAGATCACGGTGGACGTCAAGGGCGAGATTCTCGAGCTGAAGAACACCATCAACACCATGGTGGACCAGTTGCGCAGCTTCGCCTCGGAGGTAACCCGGGTGGCGCGCGAGGTGGGCACCGAGGGCAAGCTGGGTGGCCAGGCCGACGTGCAGGGCGTCGCGGGCACCTGGAAGGACCTCACGGACAACGTGAACTTCATGGCGTCCAACCTCACCGCTCAGGTGCGCGGCATCGCCAAGGTGGTCAGCGCGGTGGCCGACGGCGACCTGGACCAGAAGCTCACCGTCGAGGCCAAGGGCGAGATCGCCGCGCTGGCCGACACCATCAACTCCATGATCGACACGCTGGCCACCTTCGCCGACCAGGTGACCTCGGTGGCGCGCGAGGTGGGGGTGGAGGGCCAGCTGGGCGGCCAGGCCAAGGTGCCGGGCGCGGCGGGCACCTGGAAGAACCTCACCGAGAACGTGAACCAGCTGGCGGCCAACCTCACCACGCAGGTGCGGGCCATCGCCGAGGTGGCGACGGCGGTAACGCAGGGCGACCTGACGCGATCGATCACCGTGGAGGCCCTGGGCGAGGTGGCGGCGCTCAAGGACACCATCAACGAGATGATCCGCAACCTCAAGGACACCACGCAGCTCAACACCGAGCAGGACTGGCTCAAGACCAACCTGGCCAAGTTCTCGCGCATGCTGCAAGGCCAGAAGGATCTGGTCGCCGTGGGCCACCTGATCCTGTCGGAGCTGGCGCCGGTGGTGGGGGCGCAACAGGCGGAGTTCTATGTGCTGCGGTGGGGCGCCGACCACGAGGCGCGGCTGCGCCTGACCGCCAGCTATGCCTCCGGCGGCCATGGCGCCTATGGCAAGGAAGTGGGCCTGGGCGAAGGGCTGGTCGGCCAGTGCGCGTTCGACAAGAAGAAGCTGCGCTTGCGCGCCGGTATTCCCGACTCCTTGCGCATCGCCTCGGGTCTGGCCCGCGTGACGCCGCGCAATGTGCTGGTGCTGCCCATCGTCTTCGAAGGGCATCTGCGCGGCGTGCTCGAGCTCGCATCGGTCGAAGAGTTCAGCTCGACCCACGAAGCCTTCCTGGACCAGCTGGCGGAGTCGATCGGCATCGTGATCAACACCATCGAGGCCAATATGCGAACCGAGGATCTGCTGACCCAGTCGCAGTCGCTCGCGCAGGAGCTTCAAAGCCGCCAGCAGGAGCTGCAGCAGACCAACGAGGAACTGCAGGAAAAAGCGCGTCTGCTGGCGCACCAGAACCAGGAGGTCGAGCGCAAGAACTGGGAAGTGGAGCAGGCCAGCCTGGCGCTGGAGGAAAAGGCCAAGCAGCTGGCGCTGACGTCCAAGTACAAGTCGGAGTTTCTGGCCAACATGTCGCACGAGTTGCGCACGCCGCTCAACTCATTGCTGATCCTGTCGGACCAGCTGACCAAGAACCCCGATCGAAACCTCAGCGCCAAGCAGGTCGAGTTCGCCCGCACCATCCATTCGTCGGGCAATGACCTGCTGATGCTGATCAACGACATTCTTGACCTGTCCAAGATCGAGTCCGGCACAGTGGCCGTCGATGTGGGCGAGCTGCGCCTGTCGGACCTGCAGCTGTATGTGGAGCGGACCTTCCGCCACGTGGCCGAGGCCAAGAACGTCAACTTCGAGATCGAGTCCGGCGTCGAGATCCCGGCGGCCATCGTCACCGACGCCAAGCGCCTGCAGCAGATCCTCAAGAACCTGCTGTCCAACGCCTTCAAATTT
>JAZKDA010000044.1:0-19670 GCA_040387815.1 Pseudomonadota bacterium
CGTCTTCGGCTACAGCCCGCGGGAAGCCGGGCACGACGCGCCGGCGGCCCTGCGCGCGGCCGGCGCGGTGCAGGTGTTCACCGACATGGCTCAGTTGCCCGTGGTGCTCGCGGACTACCGCTAGGCGGCCATTTCCTCCTCGCGACCCCGCGTTCAGGGCGGCGCGATTCTCTCAGTGAATGTGGGCCCCGTCCTACAGGCGGGTCGGATAGGATGTCCCTACAACGGCTGAGCCAGACGCCGTGACAGTCTGCCGGAGACCGCCCATGAGGCCCGCCCACCACCACTCGAAGACACCATCATTGGCGTCGCCCCCGGCCGGTCGGCCCCGCGCCGGCCTCATGCAGGCGGACGCGCAAGGGCATGTGTGGCTGTGTGAGGCGGTCATCCGCAATGACGAGGTGATCGACTATTACCTCGTGCGCCTGTCGCGGCTCGACGGCGGCGAACCGGTGGGCCAGCCCGTGGTGCTCAGCCCGAGCGAATACGAGGCCTTCAGCCAATCCCGGGGTTTGCGGCCGGTGCTGCTGTGAGCGCTTAAGGGCCGACCGGCTTGTCCGCGGCGTCCTTGAGGCTGCGGGCGCCAGAACCGCCGGCATTGCCGGCATCGCCTGCGCGCAGCATCAGCGTCACCAGTACCGCGCAGTCGGCCCGGGCCCGCAGGCCGTGCCGCTGGCGTGCCGGCAGCAGCACCAGGTTGCCCGGCAGCAGCCGGCGCGTGCCGCCCGGCGTCACCACCTCGACCTCGCCCTCCAGGCAGTGGATCACGCATTCCTGCTCGACATGGTGCTCGGGCATGTCCTGGTGGGCGGGCAACACCAGGTGCAGCATCTGCATGTGCTCGGTCTTGATCAGGCTGGTGCTGAACGTGTCGATCAGTTTGTCGCCGAGCGGCGCGACGTTGATCACGTCCATCGGTCGTGCGTGGGGCAGGGCCATGGTGTGGTTCTCCTTCTTCGTCAGGGCAATGCGACGGCCACCACCTTAGCGCGGTGCGGACGGCGCGGGCGTTACCGGATGCGAGCGGCGAAGGTACATCGGACATCCTGTCATGCCGGCTCTCGCCCGGCGTCGCGGAAGGCCGCCGGCGGCTGGCCCGTCCAGGTGCGGAACGCGCGGATGAAGCTCTTCTCACTGCGAAACCCGACCGCCGCCGCCACCTGCTTGAGCGGCCGGTCCGTGCGCAGCAACAACTCGCGTGCGCGCTCGCCGCGTACCTCGTCCTTGAGCTGCTGCAAACTCGCGCCTTCGTCTCGCAACTGCCGATGCAAGGTGCGCGCGGACATGTGCAGCAACGCGCCCACCCCTTGCGCATTGCGCGCCGCGTCGGCCTGCGTTCGCAGCACCTGGCGCACCTGCCGCACCAGCAGCCGGTCGCGCCGGTACTGCAGCACGGTCAGCGGCAGGGCGCGCTGCAACATCTGGTGCAGCGCCGCCTCATCGCGTCGCAGCGGCAGGCCCAGGTAGCGCGCGTCGAAGTGGATCGACGCCTGCGCGGCGCCAAAGCCCAGCTGGCCGGGGAACATATGGCGATAGGCCGCCACGTGCGCTGGCGGCGAGAACGGAAAGCGCGCCTCGCGCAGCGGGATGCGTGAATCGATCAGCCAGGACGCCAGGCCATGAATGTTGCGCAACATGTGCACCAGGCTGAACTCACGCGCGTCGGGCGGCAGCGCGCGGTGCGCGGCGTGTTCCTCGATCGAGATCGTCGCCGCGTCGGCGGCGGTCGACAGGTGCACCACGAGGTCGTCAGTGAGCAGGCCGTGGTGGCGGCACCATCGCCCCAGCGCCAGGCCCAGGTCGGCCGAGGTGATCGACGCGCGCGCCAGCATGCCGTAGCTGCCCCAGGGCAGGCGGCGGCGGAACGCGCCCAGCGCCTCGTCGTCCAGCGCCTGCATGGCCGCACCCGACAGCAGCTCGAGTTGGCGGGCAGTGATACGGCCGCGCGGCTCGGCCAATTGACGTGGCGTGATCTGTGCCAGGGAAAGGGCCTCGGCCGGGCTCATTGCGGCCTGGGTGAAGGCGTCTGAGATCACCCGTGCATAGGCGGCGGGCGTCGCGGCCGCCGGGGCGGGCCTGGCGCTGGTGGCGCGATCGTCGGATGGCGGGGCGGGGCGGGCGGTGGGCACCGGCACAGTGTGCGCGCGCATGGCAGGATTTGCAACCAAGCTGGCGCTGCGGCGATGCGGGGGATTCCGTAAGCTCTTGGTGTCAGTGGCCGCACCGGTGCGTCCGCCGCTTCGATGACTGCCAAAGGATGCCGATGTCCGCGCTCGAGACCCAGCTCAATTCAAGATCCGCCGAGTTCCAGGCCAATGCCGCCGCCATGCGCGCACTGGTGGATGACCTTCGCCAGCAGGTCGCCCGCGCCGCCGAGGGCGGTGGCGAGGTGGCCCGCGCCCGGCACACCGCCCGCGGCAAGCTCCTGCCGCGCGAGCGGCTGCAGATGCTGCTCGATGCGGGCACCCCCTTTCTCGAACTGTCGCCCCTGGCGGCCCACGGCATGTACAACGGCGACGCGCCCTGCGCCGGCGTCATCGCCGGCATCGGCCGCGTCAGCGGGGTCGACTGCATGGTCGTGTGCAACGACGCCACGGTGAAGGGCGGCAGCTACTACCCGATCACGGTCAAGAAGCACTTGCGCGCGCAGGAGGTGGCCCAGGAGAACCGGCTGCCCTGCATCTACCTGGTCGACTCCGGCGGCGCCAACCTGCCCAACCAGGACGAGGTCTTCCCGGATCGCGACCACTTCGGCCGCATCTTCTACAACCAGGCCAACCTGTCGGCCCTGGGCATCCCGCAGATCGCGGTGGTGATGGGCTCATGCACCGCCGGCGGGGCCTACGTGCCGGCCATGAGCGACGAGACCATCATCGTCAAAAACCAGGGCACCATCTTCCTGGGCGGCCCGCCGCTGGTGAAGGCCGCCACCGGCGAGGTGGTCAGCGCCGAAGACCTGGGCGGCGGCGACGTGCACACCCGGCTGTCGGGCGTGGCCGACCACCTGGCGCAAAACGACCTGCACGCCCTGGCCCTGGCGCGCCAGGCGGTGGCCAGCCTCAACCGCCGCAAGGAGGTGCCCGTGGCCCTGCAGCCGCCGCGCCCACCCAGGTACGACCCGGCCGAGCTGTACGGCGTGGTCCCCACCGACACCCGCAAGCCCTACGATGTGCGCGAGATCATCGCCCGCATCGTCGACGCCAGCGAGTTCCACGAATTCAAGGCCCGCTGGGGCGGTGCGCCCTCGGGCGGCGCCACCACCCTGGTTTGCGGTTTCGCGCACATCGAGGGCATGCCGGTGGGCATCATTGCCAACAACGGCATCCTGTTTTCCGAGTCGGCGCAAAAGGGCGCCCACTTCATCGAGCTGTGCTGCCAGCGCAAGGTGCCGCTGGTGTTCCTGCAGAACATCACCGGCTTCATGGTGGGCCGCAAGTACGAGAACGAGGGCATCGCCCGGCATGGCGCCAAGCTGGTGACCGCGGTGGCCACCGCCACCGTGCCCAAGTTCACCGTCATCATCGGCGGCAGCTACGGCGCCGGAAATTACGGCATGTGCGGGCGCGCCTACTCGCCGCGCTTTCTCTGGATGTGGCCCAACGCGCGCATCGCCGTCATGGGCGGCGAGCAGGCCGCCAGCGTGCTGGCCACCGTCAAGCGCGACGGCATCGAAGGCAAGGGCGGCACCTGGAGCGCGCAGGAAGAGGCCGCCTTCAAGCAGCCCTTGCTCGACCAGTTCGGCTTGCAGTCGCACCCGTACTACGCCAGCGCGCGCCTGTGGGACGACGGCGTCATCGACCCCGCCGACACGCGCCGGGTGCTGGGCCTGGGCCTGTCGGCCGCGCTCAACGCGCCGATTCCCGAGCCCAGGTTCGCAATGTTCCGCATGTGAGCACGCACGCCTCGGCCCCGAAACCCTCCGCGCACACCCACACCATGTTCCACAAGATCCTCATTGCCAACCGCGGCGAGATCGCCTGCCGCGTTGCCGCCACCGCCCGCCGGATGGGCATCCGCACGGTCGCGGTGTATTCCGACGCTGACGAGAAGGCGCGCCATGTCGCGGCCTGTGACGAAGCCGTCCACATCGGTGCCAGCGCACCCAAGGAAAGCTACCTGCGCTGGGAGCGCATCATCGAAGTTGCCCAGGCCACCGGCGCCCAGGCCATCCACCCGGGCTACGGCTTTCTCAGCGAGAACGAGGCGTTCGCCCGTGCCTGCGCCGAGGCGGGCCTGGTCTTCATCGGCCCGCCCGCCACGGCCATCCAGGCCATGGGGCTGAAGGCCGAGTCCAAGCGCCTCATGGCCAAGGCGGGTGTACCGCTGGTGCCGGGCTATCACGGTACCGACCAGGCCCCCGACTTCCTGCGCGGCGAGGCCGACGCCATCGGCTTTCCGGTGCTGATCAAGGCCAGCGCGGGCGGCGGCGGCAAGGGCATGCGCATCGTCGAGAAGCTGGAAGACTTCGACGCCGCGCTCGCCTCGTGCAAGCGCGAGGCCATCAACAGCTTCGGCGACGACGCGGTGCTGATCGAAAAATACGTCCAGCGCCCGCGCCACATCGAGATCCAGGTGTTCGGCGACACGCAGGGCAACTGCCTGTGGCTGTTCGAGCGCGACTGCTCGGTGCAGCGGCGCCACCAGAAGGTGCTGGAAGAAGCGCCCGCCCCGGGCATGCCGCCGGCCATGCGCCGGCAGATGGGCGAGGCGGCGGTGGCCGCCGCCAAGGCCGTGGGCTATGTGGGCGCCGGCACGGTCGAATTCATCGTCGAGCAAAAGCCTTCGGGCGACATGAGCTTCTTCTTCATGGAGATGAACACCCGGCTGCAGGTCGAGCACCCGGTCACCGAGGCCATCACCGGCATCGACCTGGTCGAGTGGCAGCTGCGCGTGGCCGCCGGCCAACCCTTGCCGCTGTCGCAGGACCAGCTGCGCATCGAAGGCCACGCCATCGAGGCCCGCATCTGCGCCGAGAACCCCGACAACAACTTCCTGCCCGCCACCGGCACCCTGCAGGTCTATCGCAAGCCGCCCTGCACCAGCTTCGCCCGCGGGCCGGTGCGCATCGACGACGGCGTGCGCGAAGGCGACACCATCTCGCCCTTCTACGATTCCATGATCGCCAAGCTGATCGTGCATGGCGCCACCCGGCAAGAGGCACTGGCCCGGCTCGACGAGGCGCTGGCCCGTACCCAGATCGTCGGCCTGGCCACCAATGTGCAGTTCCTGCGCCAGGTGGTGCGCAGCCGCTCCTTCGCCCAGGCCGATCTCGACACCGCGCTCATCCCCCGTGAGCAGGCCGCCTTGTTCAACCAGCAGCCGGTGCCGCTGCCGCTGGCCGCCGCCGCCGTGGTGGCCGCCACGCTGCAGGGCGAGCAGGCCCTGGCGGGGGCGGACCCGTTCAGCCGCCGCGACGGCTGGCGCCCGCATGGCCTGGCCACGCGCCGCTTCGAGTTCGCCTACGGCGAGCAGACCGCTCACGCCGAACTGCGTTACCTGCACGACGGCACGCTGCACCTGGCGGTGGGCGAGGCCGCCGGCCCGCTGGCCTTCCAGGTCGAGGGCGAACAGATCGACCTGCACTACGCCGGCCTGCGCGAGCGCGTCACGGTGCATGCCCAGGGCGAGACCGACCATGTGTTCGCCGCACGCGGCGCCGCCACCATCGTCTCGCGCGACCTGCTGGCCCATGCCGGCGAAGGCCAGGCCGAGGGCGGGCGCCTGACCGCGCCCATGCCCGGCAAGGTCATCTCGTTTGCCGTCAAGGCCGGCGACACGGTGCGGCGCGGTCAGCCCCTGGCGGTGATGGAGGCCATGAAGATGGAGCACACCATTGCCGCGCCGGCCGACGGCGTCGTGGCCGAGCTGCTGTATGCGCCCGGCGACCAGGTGGGCGACGGGGCCGAGTTGTTGAAGCTGGTCGCCGCGTGAGACCATCGCCCGCATGCGAATCCTTGTCTATGGCGCTGGCATGCGCGTCGAACCCTGGCTGGCCGACCTGCGCGCGGCCCTGCCCACCGCCGATGTCGCCGAATGGACGCCGGGCGCGGCGCCGGCTGATTACACGATTGCCTGGGCGCCGCCGCAGCAGCTGATCGACGAACAGCCTGGCCTGCGCGCGCTCTTCAACCTGGGCGCCGGTGTCGATCCGGTCATGAAGCTGCGGCTGCCCGCTGGCTTGCCCGTGGTGCGGCTGGAGGATGCCGGCATGGGGGTGCAGATGGCCGAGTACGTCTGTCATGCGCTGATCCGCCACTTTCGCGAGCTCGACGGCTATGAGCACGACATGCGCGCTGGCCGCTGGATCGCCCGCAAGCCGCGTGACCGCAAAGACTGGCCGGTGGGCATCCTGGGCCTGGGCGTGCTGGGCCAGCGTGTGGCCCGCGCCGTCGCGCAGTTCGAGTTTCCGGTGCGCGGCTGGAGCCGGACACAGCACGCGCTGGAGGGCATTGAATGCTTTGCCGGTCCCGGCCAGTTCGACACCTTTCTGGCGGGCACCCGCGTGCTGGTCTGCCTGCTGCCGCTCACCCCCGACACCGCCGACATCCTCAACCGCCGCACACTCGGCCGGCTGCTGCCCGGTGCCTACCTGATCAACGTGGCCCGAGGCGCGCACCTGGTCGAGGATGACCTGCTGGCCCTGCTGGACAGCGGGCACATGGCCGGCGCCACGCTCGATGTGTTTCGCACCGAGCCGCTGCCACCGGGGCATCCGTTCTGGGGCGACGCGCGCATCACGCTCACGCCGCACACCTCGGCGCGTACCCTGCGCGAGGTCAGCGTGGCCCAGATCGTGGCCAAGCTCGGCGCCTTGGAGCGCGGAGAACCCATCGCCGGTGTGGTCGACCCGACTCGTGGATACTGAGGCCCCATGAGAGTCCCCAGCAAAGTCAAAATCGTCGACGTCGGCCCGCGCGACGGCCTGCAGAACGAAAAGCAACCTGTCCCGGCCGAGGTCAAGATCGGCCTGGTTCACCGCCTGCAGGACGCCGGGCTGACCGAGATCGAGGTCACCAGTTTCGTCAGCCCCAAGTGGGTGCCGCAGATGGGCGACGCCGCGCAGGTGATGGCCGGCATCGAGCGCCGGCCCGGTGTGCGCTATTCGGTGCTCACGCCCAACCTCAAGGGCTTCGAAGGCGCGGTGGCCAGCGGCGCCGACGAGATCGTCGTCTTCGGCGCGGCCAGCGAGGCCTTCAGCCAGAAGAACATCAACTGCTCGATCGACGAGAGCATCGAACGTTTCGCGCCGGTGGTCGAGGCGGCGCTGGCCCAGGGCATCGCCGTGCGCGGCGCCATCTCCTGCGCCGTCGGCTGCCCGTATGAGGGCGAGGTGGCGCCCGAACGGGTCGAGCGGGTGGCCCGCCTGATGAAGCGCCTGGGCGTGCAGCACCTGGGCGTGGCCGACACCATCGGCGTGGGCACCCCGCTCAAGGTGCAACGCGCCCTGGAGGCGGCCCTCAAGCACTTCGACATCGACCATGTCGCCGGCCACTACCACGACACCTATGGCCAGGCGATCGGCAACACCCTGGCCTCGCTGGAGCTGGGCGTGTGGCAGTACGACACCTCGGTCGCCGGTCTGGGCGGCTGCCCGTATGCCAAGGGCGCCACCGGCAACGTCGCCACGGAAGACGTGGTGTTCATGCTGCACGGCATGGGCATCGAGACCGGCATCGACCTGGACAAGCTGGTCGATGCGGGCCGCTACATCAGCGACTTCCTGCAGCGCAAGTCCAACTCGCGCGCCGCCACCGCCATCCTGAACCAGCGTGTCGCGTGAAGGCCCAGGCAAGATGTCCGGTGCGCCGTTGAACTCCCTGCCAGACGGCGTCCAGCGCGTTGCCCGATGGCTTGAATCGCTGGGGCATCCGCATGCGCCGGTGATGCTCGACGATGCCGCGCGCACCGCCCAGCAGGCGGCCGACGCGCTGGGAATCGCCGTGGGGCAGATCGCCAAGAGCATCATCTTTCGCCGCAAGTTGGACGGCGCCGCGGTGCTGGTCGTCACCTCCGGCGACCGGCGCGTCGACGAGAAGAAGGTCGACGCCCTGGTCGGCAAGACCGGCCGCGCCGACGCCAAGTTCGTCAAGGCCAGCACCGGCTTTTCCATCGGCGGCGTGGCGCCCGTGGCCCACGCACAGGCGCCGGTGACCCTGATCGACCGCGAACTGTTTCGCTTCCAGGAGATCTGGGCCGCGGCCGGCCACCCGCACGGCGTGTTCCGCTTGCATCCGCAAGACCTGGAGCGCCTGACCGGCGCGCCGGTGGCCGACGTGGTGCAGGCGGTGGCGCCATGACACCGGCCACCCGCCGCCTCCTCGCGCGCGGGCGCGCCCTGCGTGCAAGCGGCGAAAGCCCGGTGCCCTCGCCCTGCACGTCGGTGTGCCGCATCCACCCCGACAGCGGACTGTGCGAGGGCTGCTGGCGCACCCTTGACGAGATCGCCGATTGGGGCACCCTGGACGACAGCGCCCGCCGCACCGTCTGGATGCGCCTGGAGCAGCGCGCCGCCGGACCGCAGGAGACCGCATGAAACGCATCACCTTCCACCTGGATTTCATCTCGCCCTACGCCTGGCTGGCGTTCGAGCGCTTGCCGCAGGCGCTGCAGGGCCTCAGCTACGAGGTGGTCTACCGGCCCGTCCTGCTGGGCGGCATGTTGGCGGCGCTGGGCCAGCTCGGCCCGGCCGAGGTGCCCGGCAAGCGCGAGTGGACCTACCGCCAGGTGCTGTGGCTGGCGCGCCAGCACGGCGTGCCGCTGCAGATGCCAGCCGCACATCCGTTCAACCCCTTGCCGCTTCTGCGCCTGGCGCTGGCCTGCGGCCAGGGCGGCGCCATCAACCGCTACGTCTGTGAGACCGTGCTGCGCCATGTCTGGACCGGCGGCGCCGACGCGGCCGATCCGCAGCGCCTGGCGCAACTGCGCACCACCCTCGCGCCAGCGCGCGATCCCGACGCCGCCGACGTCAAGGGCGAGCTGCGCGCCAACACCGACGCCGCGCTGGCCCAGGGCATTTTCGGCGTGCCGACGATGGAGGTGGACGGCCGGTTGTTCTGGGGCTTCGATGCGCTGCCCATGCTGCGCGCCTGGCTGGAGGGCGACGCCTGGTTCGACGGCGGCGACTGGGATGCGGCGGCCCGCACCTCGGTCGGTCTTCAACGCGCGCGCCCAGCCTGAAACGGGGCGCTCAGGCGCTTGCGGCCAGCCACCGATGCCGTGTCGCATAACGCCGCAGCGCGGGCCACGAACCGCATTCGGCCGCCGCGTGCGGCCACACCATCTGCAGCAGCTCGCATTCGGCCAGCACGTCGGCCATGGCCTGGTGCCGCGCGAGACATTCGATGCCCATTCGCACCAGCCATTCGTCGAGCGAGCGCTCGCGCGCCTTCGGGTACGCGACGGCGCAGAGGGCTGCGATGTCCAGCCAATCCTGACGCAGCGCCGGCAGACCGTGCAGGCGCAGCTGGCGGGCCAGCAGCCGCCGGTCGTAGTCGGCATGGAAGGCGAGCAAGGGCGCGCCCGCGGCGAATTCACAGAAGGCGCGCAGCGCCAGCCTGGGATCCTGGCCAACACGTTGCTGCCCGACCCCGATGCCGTGCACCAGGATGTTGGCGGCATCGACATGCGGGGCCTCGCGCCGCAGGTCGATCGAAAAACTGTCCCCCAGTACCAGCCACAGGCGCCGGCGTGCCCAGTCGACCCGTACCCCCAGGGCGGCGATGGCCAGCACATCGGCGTTGCGGGGGTCCAGGCCGCTGGCCTCCAGGTCCACCACCAGCCAGCGCTCGACACCGTCTGACTGCATTGGCGCTTTGGCGCCGGGCCACCCATGGGGGAGCCAGCGGGTGCGCCAACCGCCCGTCATCGGGCCCAGTCCAGTGCCAGCCGCTGCTGCAGCGTGCGCGCCTGGCGCAAGCAGGCGGCGAGGATGCGTTGGTCGATCTCGCCGAGGCTGGCCGGGTGCAGCTGGTTCGGGTGCGCCGCGGCGCTGTCGGCATCGAGCTGTACCCGCAGCCGCAGGCCCTGCAGGAAGTCGAAGGCTTCGGTCCAGTTCGAGATTTCGCGCGGCGCCAGGCCCAAGGCCTGCCCACTGGCCTGCAGCCGCTCGCGCGTGCCGGTCGCGGTGACCCCTTGTGCCAGTGCCATCAGGCGCGCGGCATCGACGAACAACGCTGCGCCCTGCAGCTTGAGGTCGATCGCGCCATGCGCGTCGGTTTCGATGTGGCCGAACCAGTCCAGCGGCGGGCGGTGTGTCAGTGCGTTCATCGCCAGCTGGTGCAGGAAGCGCGGCGTGGCGGCGGTGCGGTCGGCGATCCGCCGGGACAGTGGCGCGACCAGCGCCGCGTCGCCGGCCAGCGGCCGAAGGTCGAAGTAGATGGCCGCGTGCAGCAGGTCCTGCGGGCTGCCGTGGTCGATCCAGCGGTCGAAGCGCTCCAGCCACTGCGATTGCCGCAGGCAGCAGTCCGGCTGGCCGGCCATGATGCCGCCCTTGCACAGGGGAAAACCGCAGGCGTCCAGCGCTTCATTGGCCCGCGCGGCCCAGCCGCGCACGCGCAGCAGCTGCGCGTCGGAAGTGTCGTCGGGCAGCACCAGGGCGTTGTCCTGGTCGGTGGCCAGGGTCTGTTCGCCGCGCCCCTCGGAGCCGAGCGCGACCCAGCACAGGCCGCGCAGGTCGATGCCTTCGGGTTCGGCCAGCACCGCCAGCAGCCGTTGCGTCAGGCGGTCGTTGAGGTGGCTGACCAGCTGCGTGAGCGGCTGCGAAGACAGGCCTTGCGACAGCAGCTGCCGCGCCAGCCGGCGGATGTCGGCGGCGGCGGCCTGCAGGGCAGGCAGGTCGCTCGCGCGCCGGATGTTGTCGCTCACCCGCGGCAGGCTGGCGCGCTGCAGCGTGAACAGGTCACGCTCGGACACCACGCCCACGGCGAGGCCGCCCCGCGTGACCGGCACGTGGCGGATGCCGTGCTTGGCCATCAGCAGCGCGGCATCTTGCGCGGTGGCTGTCTCGGGCAGGCTGTGGACCGGCGAATGCATCACCTGCTCGATCGGGCGTTGCAGACTGAAATCGGGTTGCAGCATCAGGGCCGGCAGATCGTGCCGCGTGAGGATGCCAGCGAGCGCGCCCTGGGGTGTGGTCACCAGTACGGAGCCGACATGGCGTTCTTGCATCATGAGCAGTGCCTCACTCAACGGCGTTGCCGGCTCGCAGCGCACCGGCTTGCCTGCGAGCAGCCGGGACAAGGGCGTCTCCAGCGTCTGCTCGGCCAGCGCCCGTCTGGCTTGCGCTTGCTGCAGCGCCTCGCGCGACTTGGCCAGCAGCGCCTGCGCCTGCCCGCCGAGGAAGGCCGCAAACACCGTGCTGCGCGCGGCCAGCTGCCGCACGTCGTCAGCGGCGAGTGCCAGGGCGAACACGTCGTCGACGGCGCGGTAGGTGGAGCGCACCGCGCGCCGCGCGAGCAGGGCGCCCACGGGCAGCAGCTCGCCAGGCCCGTACAGGTCAGACGGTGCGTCCTCGCCGGCGCCAAGCTGGCTGCGCACGGTGCCGCGACGCAACAGAAAAAGCGTGTCCACCTCGCCTGGTGCGGGTTCGAGCAACACCTCGCCTGGCGCGAAGTAGCGTTGGGTGGCGTGCGCGATCATTGCGTCGAGATCCGCCGGCGCCATGTCGCAGAACGGAGGCCACTCGCGCACGCTCGCGTGCAAGTGCGCGAGCAGCGCCGCTGAGGGCGTTGACGATGAACGTGTTGTGCGCATGAGCCTCGGTGTTAACCCTCAACTGTGGACCTGACTGGGGCAATGTAAGAAGCGAGTAAGGCTGTGTTTCGACAGTGCATCTCACCTAACGACGGGTGAAGATGCTCACAGCCCTCTCTCTTGTCAAGCTGATAGCCGAGATCGCCTTGATGGCCCTGGTGGGGCGTTGGGTGTTGGCCCTTCTGGCCGGCGCGCGACATCAGCAGAACCTGTTCTGGCAGATCCTCGACGCCATGGTCCGTCCCTTTCTCTGGACGGCCCGCCGCATCACGCCACGGGTGGTCATCGACCGCCACATTCCCTTGGTCGCCTTCCTGGTCCTGGCCTTTGCCTGGGTGGCGGCCACCGGCTGGCGCATCGCCCATTGCGTCGAAATCGGAGTCCATCTATGCCGATGATGCGAACTGTTGAGGCCGGATGGCTGCGCTGGCAGGGGCGTATCGCCTTGCTGTTCGGGCGCCAAAGCCAAGCCTTGTCGGCCTTCGAGCGGCTCAATGCCCTGGATCCCGACGATGCGCATGCGCTCGCGAGCCGGGCCCAACTCGAAGACCAGCGGGGGCGTCTAGAGCGGGCCATCGCGTTGCAGCGCGAGGTGACCCTGCGCCGGCCCGCGCAGGCAGCCGGCTGGTTCAACCTGGGCTTCATGCTGGAGAAGGCCGACTTTCTCGACGACGCACGCGATGCGTTCGCGCAGGCCACGCGCCTGTCGCCCTCGCTTGACCGCGCCTGGTATGGCCTGGGCCTGGTCCTCATCCGCCTGCGCCGCTTCGACGAGGCTGTCGAGGCCCTGCGCAAGAACACCGAACTGCAACCCATGAGCCCCTACGGCTGGTATCAGCTGGCCCGGGTTCATGTCGACCGGCAAGAGCCCGAGGAGGCGGCGCGAATCATCCGCCACCTTCGGGGGTTCGAGCCGAAAGTGGCCGCCCAGCTCGAGCGTGAGACCGGACTGCGCACCGCGCCGTCCGCCTGACTCCCGAGCCGTGCGACCCGCCGCACCGGCAACCCCGGGCGGTGTGTTTCAGCCGTGACCCGGCTGCAGTGACGCGAGCGATCGCGGGCGGTCACGATCGGCATGAGAAGTCGTTCAAAGAGAGGCAGGAGACATGCAGCCATCGGAAAACCACCGCCGCTACTGGCGGAAAAACCTCAACATCACCGCCATCTTGCTCGCGATCTGGTTCGTGGTGACCTTCGTCGTGAGCTATTTCGCTCGAGAACTCAGTTTCAATTTCTTCGGCTGGCCCTTCAGTTTCTGGATGGGCGCGCAGGGGGCATTGATCATCTATTGCCTGATCATCTGGTACTACGCGCGGTACATGGCGCGGCTGGATATCGAGCACAACGTGGCCGAGGAGGAATGACATGGCTGATATGTTTGGAGCGGTAGGCACCGCCACATCCGCAGAGTCGAACCGGGCGTTCAAGCAGACCCTGAACAAGGTCTACACCTGGTACCTCGGGGGCTTTCTCGTCTTTCTGATCGTCTTGGCCATCCTGGAAGCACTCGGTCTGCCTCGCCTGTGGATCGGCTACACATTCCTGTTGGCCACCATCGGGCTATACGCCGGTATCGGCTTCATGAGCCGCACCAGTGACGCGTCCGAGTACTACGTGGCCGGCCGCCGCGTACCCGCCGTCTACAACGGCATGGCCACCGGCGCCGACTGGATGTCCGCGGCGTCCTTCATCAGCATGGCCGGAACGCTCTACCTCACGGGCTACTCGGGCTTGGCCTTCATCATGGGCTGGACGGGCGGTTACTGTCTGGTGGCGCTGTTCCTGGCGCCCTATCTGCGAAAGTTCGGGCAGTTCACCATTCCCGACTTCCTGGGTGAGCGCTATGGCGGCAACACGGCCCGTTTCATCGGCATCTTCGCGGCCATCCTGTGCTCGTTCACCTACGTTGTCGCGCAGATTGCCGGCGTCGGCATCATCACCTCGCGGCTGACGGGGGTGGCCTTCGAGCTCGGCGTGTTCCTCGGACTGGCGGGCATCCTGGTGTGCTCGTTTCTCGGCGGCATGCGCGCCGTGACCTGGACGCAGGTGGCCCAGTACATCGTGCTGATCGTCGCATACCTCATTCCAGTGATATGGCTGTCCGTCAAGCAGACCTCGATTCCGATCCCCCAGGTGATCTATGGGTACCAGCTGCAGAAGGTGAGTGAAGCCGAGAAGCGGCTCACCAATGATCCCAAGGAGAAAGAGGTCCGGGATATTTTCGCGAAGCGCTCGGCCGACCTGGCCGAGAAGCTCAAGGACCCAGCGGCCGCGCTCGCTGCCGACCGCGCCGCCGCCACGAAAAAGGTCGAGGACCTTCGCGCCGCCAATGCTCCAGCCCCTGCGATCGCGGACGCGGAAAAGGCGCTCGCCGCATTGCCCAAGGACGCGGATGCGGCCAAGCGCGCGTGGACGGCGGCCAAGACCGCCGCGGACACCAAATCCCGGCCTCTCAACGGAATGCCGGTGCACGCGCAGCAGTTCGCTGGCGACCCCAACGGGGATGCCAAGGCCAAGGATACCTACGACACATCGCGACGCAACTTCCTGGCCCTTATCTTCTGCCTGATGGTGGGTACCGCCGCGCTGCCACACATTCTCATGCGTTACTACACAACTCCCTCGGTGCGGGAGGCGCGTGAATCGGTGAGCTGGTCGCTGTTCTTCATCTTCCTCTTGTACTTCACCGCGCCCGCGCTGGCGGTGCTGGTTAAGTTCGAGGTGTTCAACGTGCTGGTGGGTACGCCGTTCGACAAGCTCCCGGCCTGGATCGCGGCCTGGGCGAGGGTCGATCCCGCGCTGATGGCGGTCGCCGACGTCAACATGGACGGCATTTTCCAGCTCAATGAAATGACCATTGGCGGCGACATCATCGTGCTGGCCACGCCGGAGATCGGTGGGCTGCCGTACGTCGTCTCGGGTCTGGTGGCCGCGGGTGGCCTGGCTGCGGCGCTGTCCACCGCGGACGGCCTGCTGCTGACGATCGCCAACGCGCTGTCGCATGACCTGTACTACAAGATGATCGACCCCAATGCCTCCACCGCGCGGCGGGTGACCATCTCGAAGATGCTGCTGCTGGTGGTGGCCCTGGCGGCGGCGTACGTCGCGGCGCAAAAGCCAGCCGACATCCTGTTCCTCGTGTCGGCGGCCTTCTCGTTCGCGGCGGCGTCGTTCTTCCCGGCCCTCACCTTGGGCATCTTCTGGAAGCGCGCCACCGGCATCGCCGCATCGCTGGGCATGGCCGCCGGCCTGGGCATCACGTTCTACTACATGGTCATGAACCAACCCTGGCTGCGTAGCGTCTTCGGCGTCACCTCGCCGGTGGATCTGTGGTGGGGCATCCTGCCGATCTCGGCCGGTGTGTTCGGCGTGCCTTTGGGCTTTGCCGTCATGATCCTGGTCAGCCTGGTTACGCCGGCGCCCAGCGCGAAGGTTCAGGAGCTGGTGGAGCACGTGCGCTATCCGGACCTCAAGTCGGCCTGACCCTTCGGCTGTGTTTTGACAAAGGCGGACCTTCGGGTCCGCCTTTTTTTATTCGGGTTTCCCCGGAGTTTGTCAGCGCCGGCTAAGTTTCGCGCAAGCCCCGGTTGGATTCGAGCAAGCGTGGGGTCAGTGCCGTTTTCAAGAATGGTCTCCAGCGTCCATGTCGGACGTGTGAACACACAGGAGACATTCCCATGGCTACTTCCGCCGCACCGCGGCCGATGACGGGTGAAGAAAAGAAGGTCATCTTCGCTTCGTCGTTGGGCACCGTATTCGAGTGGTACGACTTCTACCTGTACGGCTCGCTGGCCGTCATCATTGCCAAACAGTTCTTCTCGGGCCTGGACCCCAGCGCGGCGTTCATCTTCGCGCTGCTGGCCTTTGCCGCCGGCTTCATCGTGCGGCCCTTCGGCGCGCTGGTGTTCGGCCGCCTGGGCGACATGATCGGGCGCAAGTACACCTTCCTGGTCACCATCCTGATCATGGGCCTGTCGACCTTCCTGGTGGGCATCCTGCCGAGCTACGCCAGCATCGGCGTGGCCGCGCCGGTCATCCTGATCGCGCTTCGCATGCTGCAGGGCCTGGCTTTGGGCGGCGAGTATGGCGGCGCCGCCACCTATGTCGCCGAGCATGCCCCGCAGGGCCGGCGCGGCGCCTACACCGCGTGGATCCAGACCACGGCCACGCTGGGCCTGTTCCTGTCGCTGATGGTGATCCTGGGTACCCGCACCCTCATCGGCGAAGCGGCCTTTGCCGAGTGGGGCTGGCGCATCCCGTTCCTCGTGTCGGTGCTGCTGCTCGCCATCTCGGTGTGGATCCGCATGTCGATGAACGAGTCGCCGGCCTTCCAGAAGATGAAGGCCGAGGGCAAGACCTCCAAGGCGCCGCTGTCCGAGGCTTTCGGCCAGTGGAAGAACCTCAAGGTCGTGGCGCTGGCCTTGTTCGGCCTGGTGGCCGGCCAGGCGGTGGTCTGGTATTCGGGCCAGTTCTACTCGCTGTTCTTCCTGACCAGTGTGCTCAAGGTCGACGGTTCCACGGCCAACATCCTGGTGGCCCTGTCGCTGATCATCGGCACACCCTTCTTCGTCGTGTTCGGCACCTTGTCTGACAAGATCGGCCGCAAGCCCATCATCCTGGCCGGCCTGCTGCTTGCCGCGGTGACCTACTTCCCGCTGTTCAAGATGCTGACCAACGCGGCCAACCCCGACCTGGCGGCCGCTCAGGCCAAGAACCAGATCGTGGTGACGGCGGCGCCCGGCGACTGCTCGTTCCAGGGCAACCCGGTGGCCCGCGAGATCGACTTCACCAAGTCCTGCGACATCGCCAAGCGCTTCCTCGCCCAGAGCTCGGTGAGCTATGACAACGCGGTGGGCGCCGGTGCGGCCACGGTCAAGATCGGCGAGAAGGTGATCACCGCGCCGACGGCCACGGTGGTCAACCTCAAGTTCGACGAGACGAGCGTCAAGGCCGTGGCCGCGTTCAAGAAGGAAGTCTCCGACACCCTCAAGGCGGCCGGCTACCCGGCCAAGGCCGATCCAGCCAAGGTGGACAAGTTCACCATCGTGCTGATCCTCAGCATCCTGGTGATCTACGTCACCATGGTGTACGGGCCGATCGCCGCGATGCTGGTCGAGTTGTTCCCCACGCGCATCCGCTACACCTCGATGAGCCTGCCCTATCACATCGGCAACGGCTGGTTCGGCGGATTGCTGCCCACCATCTCGTTCGCGATGGTGGCGCAAAACGGGAACATGTACTACGGCCTTTGGTACCCCATCGTGATCGCCGCCATCACCTTCGTGATCGGGCTGCTGTTCGTGCGCGAGACCAAGGACGTGGACATCTACGCCAACGACTAGAGCGCGAAAGCGCTCCCTGGAGGGCCGCCGGCGGCGGCCTTCTGGAGAGTACTTTTCAAGTCTGAAGGACAAACACCATGTGGAAAATCATCGTCGGATTCGTCGCGTTCGCCGCCATCGCCATGCTTGTGATCGTCAAAGGTGGCGACAACCTGGACATGGGCGGCGAGAAGCACGGTGTCGAGGCGTCATCGGCCGAGCCCGCGGCCGCGGCATCCGCGGCGACGGCCGCCTCGGCCGCCCGCTGAGCCGGGGCCTCCTCCCGTTTCACCTGCGCGGCGCTCGCCGCGTCATGACGCGCGCATGACCTTGCGACACGGTGGCTGGCGGCCAGGTCCCTAGAATACTGGGCCCTCCACGCAGACATTGGCCGTAATGACCCAGGGATTGATCCGCATCCGCGGCGCCAGGCAGCACAACCTCAAGAACCTCGACCTCGACCTGCGCACCGGCGAGCTCACCGTGGTCACCGGCCCCAGCGGCTCGGGCAAGTCCAGCCTGGTGTTCGACACGCTCTACGCCGAGGGCCAGCGCCGCTATGTCGAGACCTTCTCGGCCTATGCCCGCCAGTTCCTGGACCGCATGGACAAGCCGGCGGTCGACAAGGTCGAGGGCGTGCCCCCGGCGATTGCCATCGACCAGACCAACCCGGTGCGCTCCTCGCGCTCCACGGTCGGCACCATGACGGAGCTCAACGACCACCTGAAGCTGCTGTTCGCCCGCGCCGCCCACCTGTTCGACCGGCGCAGCGCGCAGCCGGTGCGCCATGACTCGCCCGAGACCATCTACGCCGAGCTGATCGACCGCACCCGGCAGGGCGATCCGCGGCTGGTGGTCACCTTTCCCGTCGAGCTTCCTGCCTCCACCACGGCGCAGGAGGTCGAGCAATGGCTGGCCGCCAGCGGGTTCACGCGCGTGCAGGCCGAGCGCGAAGTGGCCACGCCGACGGGTCCGCGAAAGGTCCTCGATGTGGTTGCGGACCGGTTTCGACTGCAGGGCGCGGAAAAGATCCGCGCCATCGAGGCGATCGAGGTCGCCCTCAAGCGCGGCGGCGGACGCATGTCGGTGTATGCCCAGGTCAGCGAAGACAGCCAGGAGGTCTGGAAGTTCTCCACCGGCCTGCACTGCCCGGACAGCGACATCCGCTATGCCGACCCGATCCCCTCGATGTTCTCGTTCAACAGCGCGGTGGGCGCCTGTGAGGCCTGCCGGGGCTTTGGCCGGGTGATCGGGGTCGACTGGGGCCTGGTGATTCCCAACGACAAGCTCACCTTGCGCGCCGGCGCGATCAAGCCGATCCAGACGCCGGCCTGGTCCGAGTGCCAGGACGACCTGATGCGCCACGCCGAGACCGCCGGCATTCCGCGCGACACGCCCTGGTACAAGCTCACGCCCGAGCAGCAGGCCTGGGTGCTCGACGGCACGCCGAGCTTCAAGGAAGGCAACTGGAACAAGCAGTGGTATGGCATCAAGCGCTTCTTCAAATACCTGGAGAGCAAGTCCTACAAGATGCACATTCGGGTGCTGCTGTCCAAATACCGCAGCTATACCCCGTGCGAGACCTGCGGCGGCGCGCGGCTGAAGAACGAAAGCCTGTTGTGGCGCCTGGGCAGCCAGGACGACGCCGACGCGGTGCTGGCGCCGGCGCGGCGCTTCATGCCGGTGGGCGTCGACTGGTCGCGCGAGCAGCTCGAAGCGCTGCCCGGCCTGTGCCTGCACGATCTGATGCTGATGCCCATCGACCGGCTGCGCCGCTTCTTCGGTCAGTTGGCGCTGCCGAGCGGCGAGGACGCGCAGGCGCTCAAACTGCTGTACGAGGAGATCACCACCCGCCTGAAGTACCTGGTGGACGTGGGCATCGGCTACCTCACGCTGGATCGGCAAAGCCGCACCTTGTCGGGCGGCGAGGTCCAGCGCATCAACCTCACCACCGCCCTGGGCACCTCGCTGGTCAACACGCTGTTCGTGCTGGACGAGCCCAGCATCGGTCTGCACCCGCGCGACATCCACCGCATCACCGAGGCCATGAAGCGCTTGCGCGATGCCGGCAACACCCTGGTGGTGGTCGAGCACGATCCGGCCGTGATGATGGCGGCCGATCGCATGATCGACATGGGCCCCGGGCCCGGGGAGCGCGGCGGCCAGATCGTGTTCGACGGCACCACCGACGAACTGCGCCACGCCGACACCCTGACCGGCGCCTACCTGGGCGGGCGCAAGCACGTGGGCATGGGCTTCAAGCGGGCGGTGACCGACGCCACGCCGCGCCTCATTCTCGAAGGCGCGCGCGAGCACAACCTGCAAGACCTCACGGTTGAATTCCCCTTGCAGCGCCTGGTGTGCGTGACCGGTGTCTCGGGCTCGGGCAAGTCCAGCCTGATCCAGGACATCCTGGCGCCGGCGCTGCAGCGGCAGTTCGGCAAGGCCACCGAGACCGCCGGCCGGCACGACCGGCTGCTGGGCGCCGATCACCTGGGCGACGTGGTGTTTGTCGACCAGTCGCCGATCGGCAAGACGGCGCGCTCCAGCCCGGTGAGCTACGTGGGCGCCTGGGACAGCATCCGCGAGATCTTCGCC
>JAZKDA010000045.1:0-14293 GCA_040387815.1 Pseudomonadota bacterium
GCGGCTCGCCGTCCCGCGGTGGCGCCTGGCTGTCGACCCGCGCGATCTCGTTGCGCATCCCCTCGGCCAGCTGGCTCAGGCCCGGCTCGCTCATCATCGAGAAGTGCGACCCGGCCACGGTGATCACCTCGATGCGCCCCTGAATGTGTTTGTCCCAGCCCAGGTACGGCCCGGCCTGCAGGTACTGCGTCTCGCACTCGCGCGCCTTGAGCAGGGTCATGTCGCCCAGATAGGGCTGGGGCTCGTAGCGCGCCTGCGCCGCCAGGAAATTGCGGAACAGGTGGAAGTCGACCAGCTCTGGGGGCAAGGGTTCGCCGCGCGCCAGCCGCTCCAGCGCTTCGGTGTAGCGCAACTCGATCTCGCGGCCGCGACGCCGGCGCGCCGGCCAGCCGAGCGCGAAGTCCAGTGACCAGTGGCGCAGCAGCAAAAGCTTGCGCCACAGCGGCACCGGCGTGCGGGCCGCCTGCGGCGCCAGTGTGTCGATCATCAGCAGCAACTCGACCCGCGCGCCCGCGGCGCGCAGACGCTGCGCCATCTCCAGCGCGATCAGCCCGCCGGCCGAATAGCCGGCCAGGCGGTAGGGGCCTTGCGGCGCCACCGCCAGCATGGCTTCAAGGTACTGCTCGGCCATGGACTCGACGTCCTGCAGGGGCGCCAGCCGCCCGTCCACACCCTGGGCCTGCAGACCATAAAACGGCTGGCCGACGCCGACGCGGTCGGAAATGAGTTTGAAATTCAGAACGTTGCCACCGGCGCCATGCACGCAGAACAGCGGCCGGCGGCCCGGCTCGCCGGCGCAGATGCGCACCAGCGGCGACCAACCGCGCTTGCCCAGGGAAATCACGTTCGATGCCGGCGGCGGCGCCGCCGCCTCGGCGGCTTCGGGGCCTGCCGGGCCAGCGGCGTCGGCAAGCCGGTGGTGGCCGTCTCAGCCACCACGGCGGCCAGCCGGCCGAGGGTCGGCGCCTCGAACAGTGTGGCCAGCGGCAGGTCGGCGCCGAACTGCTTGCGCAGGCGCGCGAACAGCCGCACCGCCACCAAGGAATGCCCGCCCAGCGCGAAGAAGTCGTCGTCGCGGGTGATCCGCTCGACGCCCAGCAGGTCGCGCCAGACCTGAGCCACGGCTTCCTCCATCGGCGTGAGCACCTCACCGGCGGTGGCGGCAGCGCCCGGGCCAGGCGGGTGGCCAGACGCCGCTGGCGCACGCGCCGGCGGCGGCGCCATGTCGCGGCACAGGCTTGCGAGGTCGAGCGAGGACACGGTCAGCTGCGCGTGCGGGCTGTCGAACACCCGGGCCAACACCGCGGGCGCGTCTTCCATGCGAATGCCGCCCGCCACCATGGCCTCGGCGCGCGTGGCGCTGGCATTCGCGGACGACGGGCGGGCCGCCGACAGCGCCGCGGGGTCGACCGCGCGCATCGTGAAGCCTTCGAACGCCGCCAGCGGCGCGCCGTCGCCGTCGTGCAGGCTCACGTCGAACTGCGTCATGCCATGGCCGGGCGTTCCCACCAGCTCGACGCGGCTGGTGAAGTGCGACGGCAGGGCCGCGGCGATGCGGATCCGGTCCACCGACACCGGCACGTATAGACGATTCCCGCGTTCGGCCTCGTCCAGCAGGTGCAGGCCGAAGGTCGCCGCCATGTCGGCCATCGCCGGGTGCAGCCGCCAGGTCGTCACATCGCCGGCGAACTCGGCCGGCAATGCCAGTTCGGCCACCGCCGAGCGCTTGGCCAGCCGCATGCGCGCGAGGTTGTTCCAGCGCGCGCCGAACGCCAGGGCGCCGCCGCGCGCCTGCGGCGCGCGCCCCTCCTGCCAGGGGCCGGTCGTCGGCGCCGCCCGCAGCAGGCGCGGCGTGTCGGCGCGGGCGGTCGCGCGGGCATGCTCGGTCCAGCCGGGCTCGCCAGGGCCGCGGCTTCGCACCAGGAAGGCCAAGCCGCCGTCCTCGGGCCGCAGCCGCGCCTGTACGCGGCGCGGTCCGGCGTCGAACACCATGGCCGACTCGAACGACAGCGTGCGCAGGTCGACGCCCCGCCCCGGATGCAACACCGCCATCGCCGCCCGCGCGATCTCGATGTAGGCGGTGCCGGGAAGCACCGGCCGGCCGGCCACGCGGTGCTCGTCCAGCACCCACAGCGACGCGGGGTCGTAACGCGCCTCGAACACCACCTCGCCGCCCTCGTCGGCGCGCGCGCCCAGCAGCGGATGCGGCGAAGGCCCGATCGCCCGTGCGACCCCGAAGGCACGCGCGGCCATGCCGGTGTCGGCCCAGACGCCCCAGCGGATCGCCAGCCCGTCCGACCGCGACAGCGCCAGCGCCTCCAGCGCCGCGTTGGCGGCCACATAATCCACCTGCCCCGCCAGGCCCAGGTCGATGCTGGTCGACGAGGAGACGGCGAACACGTCGAGCGTGCCTGGCGGCAGCAACGTATGCAGCACCCAGGCGCCGCCGGCCTTGACGGCGATCAGCCGGTGCATGTCGGTCAATGGCTTGGCCGACAGCGGCGCGTCGCCCAGTTCACCGGCGGCGTGGAACACCCCGTGCACCGTGCCCCAGCGTTCGCGGCAGGCATCGACCACCCGGGCCATGGCGGCCGCATCGGTCACGTCGGCGCCGCAGGCCATCACCTGCGCGCCCGCGTCCTCCAGTGCCACCAGCCGTGCCAGGGTGGGCGTGTCGGCATGCGCCGGTTCCCCGCCGCCCGCGGCGGCCAGCTCGCGCCAGCGCGCCGGGTCCGGCAGCGCACGGCGACTGACCAGCGCCAGGCGGGCACGGAAGTTCCGCGCGAGGTAGGCAGCCAACTCCAGGCCGATGCCGCCGAGCCCGCCGGTGATCAGGTAGACGCCACCTTCTCGCAGGCGCCCCGGTGGGTGCGGCGGGCCCACCGGCGCACGCACACGGTGGGGCTGCCAGCGCTGGCCCTTGCGCCAGGCGGCCAGGTCGCCCCCGCCGGGCGCCGCCGCCTCGGCCAGCAGGCGCGCCACCGCCGGCTCGCCACCAGACTCGGCCGGGTCCAGATCAACCAGGCGGCAGCTCAGTTGCGGCAGCTCACGCGGGATCACGCGGCAGGGCCCCAGGGCCATCGCTTGCAGGGGCGCGGCCGGTCCAGCGTCCAGCCCCTTGCCGACCGCCTGGCTGCCGGCGGTGACCAGCATCAGCCGCATCGGCTGCGCGATGTCGGCCTGCGCCAGCGCCTGCGCGATGCGCACCGGCGTGTCGAAGGCCGCGGCGACCGCGTCGTCCGGCGAATCCGCGCTCGCCTCCAGCGCGCCCAGTACCACCAGCTGCCCAGGCAGCCGGCCGTCGCGCTCGAGCTGCTCGAACAGCAGCCGGAAGTCGACGCCGGGCTCGACCGAAATCACGGGCACACCCTGTTGTTCGAGGCTGCGCACCAGCGCCGCGCCCAGGGGCGTGCCGCCACCGGCCACCAGCCAGCGGGTGACCTCGACGGGCGCACCCGGCGCAACCGGCGGCAGTGGCGCGGGCTGCCACTGGGTGGTGTGAAACCAGTCGTCCATCGGCAGGCGCGGCAGTCCGCGAGAGCCGTCGGCCAGTGTCGCGGTGGTGGGCGGCGTGGCCGTGGCGGCAGTGGCCGCCACCGCCAGCCCGATACCCGGCTCGATCCAGTGACGCTCATGGTCGAAAGCATAGGTGGGCAGCGGGATGCGGCGGCGCTCGCCGGGGCCGCGCAGGGCGGTCCAGTCCAGCGCCACGCCACGGGTCCACAGTGCGCCGGCACTGGTGAGCATCACCGGCAGGTCGCCTTCGACGCCGTCGGCCTTGCGGGTGGAGGTCAGCACCGCCTGCGTGGGGGCGGCGCCGTTGTGGCGGGCCAGCGAACCCAGGCCCTGGCCCGGCCCCACCTCCAGCAGCGCCGCCCCGGGCAACTCGCGCAGCAGGCGCTGCATCGCGTCGGCAAAGCGCACCGGCTGGCGCAGGTGGCGCACCCAGTAGTCGGTGTCGACCCCCTGCCCCGGCGTGATCCATTCGCCGGTGAGCGTGGACAGGATCGGCACCGAGGGCGCGCGTGTGGTGATCTGGGCGGCGCCCGCGCCGAACGCGGCCACGATGCCATCGAGCAGCCGCGAATGCGCGGCCACGTCGATGTGCAGCCGCCGCGCCTCCACGCCCTGCCCGGCCAGCCGCTGCTGCAGTCCGGCCAGTGCGTCCTTCGCACCCGAGACCATGCACAGGTCGGGCGCGTTCACCGCCGCGATGTCCACGCCCGCCGCTTCGGCCAGGGGGCGCAGCTGCGCCTCGGGCAGGTCCACCGACAGCATGCCGCCGGGCGGCGCGGCCTCGAACAGCCGGCCCCGCAGCACCACCAGGGTCAGGGCATCGCGCAGGCTCAGCATGCCCGCCAGGCAGGCCGCCGCGTACTCGCCGGCACTGTGGCCGATCATCGCGGCGGGCTTGACGCCCCAGGACAGCCACAGCCGGCCCAGCGCGTACTCCAGCACGAACAGCGCGGGGATCGCGCGCGAGGGCGCCTCCAGCCACGCCGCGTCGGCGGGGCCCTGCGTGGGCTCGGCGAACAGGCGCTCGCGCAGGTCCGCAGGCGCATCGGCCGGCAGGGCATCCCAGCAAGCCTGGACCGCTTCGCGGAAGGCGGCGATGCGCATCAGCTCGCGTCCGGCCCCAGGAAAGTGCGCGCCGCCGCCCGGGAAAAGGAACACCACCGGTGCGGCTGTCGTGTCCGTGCGGCCTTGCGCCATGAACCCACCGCGTGCGCCTGGCGCCCGTTGCGGTGCCTCACCCAGCGCCTGTTCCAGCCCCTGCGCATCGCGCGCCACCACCACCATGCGCTGCGCGAATTCGCGCCGGCCGGCCTGGGTGGTGTAGGCCGCATCGGCCAGGTTGAACTCGGGCGGCGGCTCGGCCAGCAGCGCCCGCCACCGCCCGCGCAGCGCCTGCAGCGACGTGTCGGTGCGCGCCGACAGCGTGAACAGCTGCCAGTCGTCGTCGGCCAAGGCGGCGCGTGGGGACAGTGGCGCCTCCTGCACGATCATGTGCGCATTGGTGCCCCCCACGCCCAGCGAATTGACCGCCGCCAGGCGCGGCGCATCGCCGCGGGCCCAGCCCCGGGGCTGGTCGACGATGCGAAACGGCATCGTGGGTGCGTCGAAGTGGCTGTTGGCACGATGGAAGTTCAGGCTGGGCGGCAGCACGCCGTGGCGCAGCGCCTGGCACACCTTGATCAGCGAGGCCACCCCGGCGGCCGTGTCCAGATGGCCGATGTTGGTCTTGAGCGATCCCAGCCCCAGCGCGCCCGGGCCGGCGGGGCCGTAGGCCTGGGTCAGCGCGGCCACTTCGATCGGGTCGCCCACCGGCGTGCCGGTGCCGTGGGCCTCGACATAGGCCACGCTGGCAGGCTCCACGCCGGCCACGGCCAGCGCCTCGACCGCGGCGCTGGCCTGGCCGTCCACGCTGGGCGCGAGGTAACCGGCCTTGCCGCTGCCGTCGTTGTTGACCGCCGAGCCGCGGACCACGGCGTAGATGTGGTCGCCGTCGCGCAGTGCGTCTTCGGTACGCCGCAGCACGACGATGCCCGCGCCGCTGCCAAACAGCGTGCCCGAGGCCGCATCGTCGAAGGCGCGGCAATGCCCGTCATGCGAAAGGATCTCGCCCTCGGCGAAGCGGTAGCCGCGCCGGTGCGGCAGGTCGATGCTCGATCCGCCGGCCAGGGCCATGTCGCACTCGCCCGACAGCAGGCTCTGCGCGGCCACGTGCACCGCCACCAGCGAGGTGGAGCACGCGGTCTGGATGCCGATGCTCGGGCCCTTCAGGTCCAGCAGGTAGGACACCCGCGTGGTGAGAAAGTCCTTGTCGTTGCCGGTGTGCCGCAGCAGGAACAGCCCCATCGACTCCAGCAGCTTCGGGTTGGTGAGCAGGTGATAAGGCAGGTAGGCCTGCATGCCGCACCCGCCGAACACCCCGATCGCGCCCGCAAAGCGCTCGGGCAGGTGGCCGGCGTCTTCCAACGCCTCCCAGCAGCATTCGAGAAAGTGCCGGTGCTGCGGGTCCAGCACCGCCGCATCGCGCTTGCCGATGCCGAAGAAGCCGGCGTCGAACATCTCCATGTCGGGCAAGGGCAGCGTGGCGCGCACGTAGTTGGGGTCGGCCATCTCGGCGTCGCTCACGCCGGCGGCGCGCAACTCCTCGTCACTGGCCCAGTGCGTGGCTTCGCGGCCTTCGCGCAGCAGGCGCCAGAGCTCGTTTACATTGCGCGCCCCGGGAAAACGCCCCGCCATGCCGACGATGGCTACCGTGCCGGCCAGATCATCTGGTGCGCTCGAATCTGTCATCAATGCTTCCCGCCCATGTTGTTCAACCCGCCCGCACTGTCTGTCCGCGCAGCGCGCGGCGCGCCTGGGCGCGGCTGCGGCCGTCGGCCACCGCGCTGCTGGCCTGCCCCTGTCCGCGCAGGTGATCGGCAATCGCCGCGATGGTCGGCAGGCGGAACATGTCGGTGATCGATATCTCCTGCCCCACCGCTTCCTTGAGGCGGCGCTGCACCTGGATCACCAGCAGCGAATGACCGCCCAGGTCAAAGAAATTGCTCTCGCGCCCGACCTCGGGGCGGCCGAGCACCTCGCGCCAGATGCGCGCGATGGTCTGCTCCAGCGCGTCCTCGGGCGCCACCAGCGGCGCTGCCGCGGCGGCGCCGGTCGCGGCCGCCGTTGCCGTGGCAGGTGTGGCCTGCAGCAGTGCCTTGCGGTCGACCTTGCCATTGGGCGTGAGCGGCAGGCTCGCACGCGGGGAGATCAGGCGCGGCACCATGATCTCGGGCAGCACTTGCGCCAGGCCCTGACGCAGGCGCTCGGCGTCCAGTGGTGGGCCATCGGACGCGGCCGTGACAAAGCCGACCAGGAAGGATTCACCGGCGCTGTCGCGCAGCGCCAGCACCACCGCCTCGCGCACGCCCGGCTGGCGCGCCAGCGTGTTCTCGATCTCCCCCAGCTCGATCCGATGGCCGCGGATCTTCACCTGGTGGTCGATGCGGCCGAGGAACTCCAGCCGCCCGTCGGGGTGGCGGCGTACCAGGTCGCCGGTGCGGTACAGGCGCAGGCCCGGCTCGCGCGGGTCGTCGACGAAGCGCTGCGCGGTGAGCTCCGGGCGGCCGTGATAGCCGCGCGTCACGCCGGCGCCGCCGATCAGCAATTCGCCGGGCACCAGCGCCGGGCATTCCTGCATCCACGGGTTGCGGATGTGGATCACGGTGTTGGCGATGGGCGGGCCTAGCGGCACCCAATCGGCCACTTCGGTGAGGTCGCAGCAGGTGGACCACACCGTGGTCTCGGTGGGTCCGTACATGTTGAGCAACTTGCCGGGGACGCACTGGCGCAGTTGCCGCGCCAGCGGCTGTGACAACGCCTCGCCGCCGACCAGCAGCGCCGACAGCCGGCCCAGCGCCTGGCGGCCGTCCGCGTCGGCCACCAGCATGGTGGCCATCGAGGGCGTGCACTGCAGGTGGGTGATGCCCTGATCGAGCATCCGCACCGCCACCGCGGGCGCGCCGCCGCTGTGTTGCGGGCGCTGCGCCATCCGCATCAGGCGCGCGAGGTCGTGCAGGCCGTCGAGCACCAGTTGGTTGTCGATGCCGAAGTCGATCAGGCAGGCCACCTCGTCGACGCCCGCCTCCTGCAGGCGCCGCACCATTGCCAGGCAGCGCTCGGGCGTGCCGATCAGGGCGCTGGTGTGCCAGTAGCGCGCGAAGGCGTGGTCCAGCAGCGCGTCCATGTCCTCCTGGGACAGCGGTTTTTCCTCCATCACCTGCAGCGGCGTGCGGCCGTCGGCCGCGGCGCGGTTGACGAAAGTGGGAAATGTCCAGGCAGCCTGGCGCACCAGGTCGACCGCGCTGCGCAGGTAGGTCTTCATGGGGCCGCGTGCGATCTCGCGCACGCGCTCGTCGTCGTCGCCGACGAAGGTGTGCATCATGATCGTGACCTGGCCCCGGCCCGCATGGCCGGCGGCCCGCCAGGCCTCGTGGAACAGCGCCACCTTCTGGCCGACATCCTCCACCGTCTGCCCCAGCAGGTGGGTGAGCACATTGCAACCCTTCTGGCCGGCCTGCTGGAAAGTCTCGGGGTTGGCCGCGGCAGTCAGCCACATCGGCAGCTCCGGCTGCACCGGACGCGGCAGCGTGCGCACGTTCACCGGCTTGCCGTCGTGCCCCGGAAAAGCCAGCGTCTCGCCGCGCCACAGGGCGCGCACGGTGTCGATGCCGTCGAGCATGCGCTGCTTGCGGTCGGCGAACGCATGGGGCGCCAGCAGGAAATCGTTGGGCTGCCAGCCCGCCGCGAAGGACACACCCACCCGCCCCCCCGAGAGGTTGTCGATCATCGCCCAGTCCTCGGCCACGCGGGCCGGATGGTGCAGCGGCAGCACGCAGCTGCCGGCGCGGATCTTCACCCGCTGCGTCGCGGCGGCGATGGCGGCACTGGTGATCATCGGGTTGGGGTACAGGCCGCCGAACGCATGGAAGTGCCGCTCGGGCGTCCACACGGCGGCAAAGCCGTTCTGGTCGGCGAAACGCGCGCCCTCCATCAGCAGGCGATAGCGGTCGGCGCCGCCGGCTGATTCCTCGCTGGAGAAGTAGAACAGGCTGAACTCCGGACCATCGCGCTCGGCCGCGCTCGCATTCGAATGCAGCACCACGGTGATGCCGCGCGACAGCGTCCACAGCAGCTCCAGCACCGAAATGTCGAACGACAGGCTGGTGACCGCCAGCCAGCGCGCACCCGGCGCGTGCGGCACACGCTGGTCCATGCCGGTGAAGAAGTTCAGCACGTTGGCGTGGGTCACGACCACACCCTTGGGTTGTCCGGTCGAGCCCGAGGTGTGGATCACATAGGCGGCGCTGTCGACGGGCACGGCCGGCAGCTCGGCAGGCGCGCCGGCGGCGGCTATCGCATCGGGGCGCAGCGTCATGCCGGCCGGCAGGTCCAACAGGGCGGCGGTGGCGTCGCTGCAGACGATCAGGCGGGTGCCGGCGTCGCGCACCATGTAGCGCAGACGCTCACGCGGGTAGTCCGGATCCAGCGGCAGGTAGGCGGCGCCGGCCTTGAGGATGGCCAGCACCGAGATCACCAGCTCGGGCCGGCGGTCCAGGCACAGCCCGACGATGTCGCCGGGCCGCACGCCGCGCTCGCGCAGGGCCAGGGCCAAGGTGGTGGCCCGCGCGTCGAGCTGCGCGTGGGACAGCCGCGTGTCGTTCCAGCACAGGGCGTCCTGCGCGGCCTGCCGCGCCCCGGCGTTCGCGATCACAGCATGCACCGGCAGGCTCAGGTCCACCGGCACTGCCGTGTCATTGAGCGAGCGCAGCGCGGCTGCCTCGTCGGCGGGCAGCAGCGCCAGTGCCGACAGCGCGACGTAGGAGCGCCCCTGGGCCTGGCTGAATTCCCGCAGCCAGGCTTCGAGATGGCGGGCCATGTGAGCGGCCACCTCGGGTGTGAACGCCATCGCGTCCACCAGCAACGCCAGTGGCGCACCAGGCTGATCGGCGACCAGCTCGATCTGGGGCGGTGCGCCCCGGCGCACCGCATCGCCGATGCGCAGGCCGGCGGCGGGCATCGCCACCACCGACTGGCCCAGGCGCAGGGGAAGGTCACGCGTCATAGGACCGGCCTCACGGGCGCGGGCGATGGCCGCCTCGGCTTGCTCGATCGCCTGCGGTACCGTCATGTCGGCCCGTGCCGCCAGCGTGATCGGCACGGCCGGGCTCACCCAGGCCTTGATCCCCTGCGCCGCCTCGGCGAGCACGGCGTCGCCGTAATGCAGCGAGACGGTCTCGCGGCCGGACACCGCGCACAACCAGGCGGCAAAGGCGGCCAGCGTCTGCGCGCCGCAATCGGGCACCGCCACGGGCAGACGCAGCGGCGAAAGGTCGGCGCCGGCGGCATCGCCAGGGCCGGTCAGCCCCGGGTCCGCGCTCTGGCGACGGGGGTAAGGCAAGGCCAGTGCCTGCGATGAGGGATCCGACGTCGCTCCCGCTGGCGATGCCGATGGCAGGTGCGACAGCGCATCGATCCAGTGCGCCTCGCCGCGCCCGATGCCCAGCAGGCGATCCCCCAATTGCTGGCGCAGCGCCTGCGGGATCGGGGGCAGCACCAAGCCTGCCTGCGGCACCAGCACGGCGGATGCGCCATCCGGGCCGCGCAAGCCTTCCAGTTCCAGCTCGCCCTGGACCGTGGCCACCCGCAGCCGGCCGGGCGCGGCTTCGATCACCGTTCCCGGCAGCGCCGTCCGGCTGGCCGGCAGGGCGCGCGCCGCGCGGGCCAGCAGCACCTCGTCGCCGCCCAGCCAGACCTTGGGCAGGGCCAACGGGTTGGCGTAGCCGCCGAAGTCCAGCCCGCGCACCTGGGCGGCAAGTTCGCTGGCCGGACGCGACCAATCGAGCGTGCCGAGCAAGGCGGGCCGGTGATGGCGCCCGAAATAGCTCTGCGTCGGCGGCTGTTCCTGTGCGCTCAGATCGCCGCGCGAGAGCGCCTCGACCAGTTCGCGAAAGCTCTCGAAGCCGGCCTCGTAGCAACGGGCATTGAGGCTCAAGGCAGTCTCGTCGGGCATCAGGTCGAACAGCGACTGACGCAGAATGCCGCCGCGGTCGACCTGCGCCGTCATCTCGTGCCAGGTGACGCCGTGCCGTGTCTCACCGGCCATCAGCGCCCACGCCGTTGCGTTGAGGCCGGCATAACGCGGCAGCGGGCCGTCGTGGAAGTTGATGGCCATCTCCCGGGCCCGGTGGATCAGGTCGGCCGGCAGCACCCGCAGGTTGGCGACGCTGAACAGGTAGTCGAACTCGATCCCTTCGAAACGCGGGTGGCCGGCCAGCGGCTCGGCCGCCAGGCCCTCGGCGCGCGCCCAGTCAAGGATCGCCGGGTCATGGCTGGCGATGCACGCGATGTGGTGACCCGCGGCGCGAAACGCGTCGGCGCAGCGAATGAGCAAACTTCCATCACCAACGAACACGGCACGGGCGGGTCTGGGCATCGAAATTCTCGCAATAAGTGAATCAGGGTGTGACCTGGCCCAACGGGAATTTCAGGGGTTCCCGCGGGGTTCGTCACGACAGGAAAATTCGACACCTTTTCGAGGTGTTCAGGTTGCGATATCGGTGGTGTTACCGGGGCCCGATGGAGCTATGGCGCAGCTGTGGGCACTGGCGTAGTGTTGGGCTTGAAATCGCCAGAACGTCGACCCATTCGGGCCCGTGCACGGTGCCCGGGTGGCCAGAACATGGCCGCGACGCAGCCGCGACCGTGCGCCTTGTTACCTGGCCAGGTTCGGCTCCATGGCACGGGGCCGCACAATCGCCGGCCCCGCCAGACCCGGCTGCAGCACCAGGCGGTGCGCCGCGGTGAAGCAGAAAAAATGCTTGTTCGTCGCCCGGCCGATCGCGCACAACCCCAGCTGCTGCGCGATCTGGTGTCCCATCTGCGTGATGCCGCTGCGCGAGACCACCAGGGCCACGCCCATCTGGGCCGACTTGATCACCATCTCGCTGGTCAGGCGGCCGGTGGTGTAGAACACAAATGGCTCATCGGCGGTGGCGTCGGCGGTGCTCACACCGTGCATCCACATCCAGCCGGCGATGGTGTCGATGGCGTTGTGACGGCCCACATCTTCCACAAAAACCAACATCTTGCCGCCGCGAAACAACGCACAGCCATGCACCGAACCGGCCGACTTGTAGGTGCTCTCCTGCAGGCGGATGGTGTCGACCAGCGCATACAGGTGGCTTTGCATGAGCCGGGCTTCGGGCAAGGCGATGACGTCCACCTCGTCCATCAGGGCGCCAAACACGCTGCCCTGGCCGCAGCCGGTGGTGACCACGCGCCGCGCCGTGCGCTCCTCGATGCGATCGATGCCGGCACGCGTGCGAACGGCGGCGGCGCCGACCTCCCAGTCAACCGTGACCGACGCCACCTCGTCCACCGAGCGCAGCAGCCGCTGGTTGCGCAGATACCCCAGCACCAGCCACTCGGGGTGCGCGCCCAGCGTCATCAGGGTGACGAGTTCGCGCTTGTCGACATACACCGTGAGGTCGCGCTCGGCCGGAATCAGCAGGCGCCGGTGCTCGCCATGCTCGTCGACCACGTCGACCTCGCGCACGAGCGGGGCATGGGCTTGGGTCAGGTGCGGAAGGCGCATGGGGCAAGGCTAACGGAAAACTTCAGGCCAACAGACGCAAGGGCCAAGAGCCGTCGGCGCGGCGTTGACAAATTCGCCGCGCGCCGACGACGCGCCGCATGCACGGACCGGCGCAATCAGGGCTTCTTGCCGCCCGGCGCGATCTGCGCCGAGTTGGACGCACCGCTGGGCGGGCTGGCCGCCGTGGTGGGCGGCGAGTGGGCGCCGGCGGCCTCGAGCGGCTTTTGCTCGGGCGGGGTGTAGGCGAAGGGGCCGGGTTCCGCGCAGGGCGTGGCCGCAGTGGCCGCAGTGGCCGGCGTGGCGGCGGCGCCGGTCTTGCGGTAGTGGGCCACTACCCGGTCCTGCGACTTGCACAGCTGGAACCCGTCGACCTTGGCCTGCCACGCGGCGCGGGCGGCGGCCTCTTGGGCACGGGCCTGGGCAGCGGCATCGGGCGGCGGCAGCTTGGCCTGCGCCAGGGGCAGGACCACGGCAAACAGGGCGGCGATCAGAAGCTTCATGGCGTTGTCTCCCGGATTCTCAGGGTTTCAGCCGCTCAGGCGGGCCGCGCATCGGCCGGGTTGTCACCAACCGCACCGGTGGCGCCGGGCGTGCTGCGCTGCGCGGGGATCTTGCCGGCGCGCACGTCCTCCCACCAGTACTCGTGGTGCTCGCGGGCCCAGGCGTCGTCCACGTAGCCGGTGCGCATGGCGCGGTAGGCGCCGCGCATGCCGACGGTGCCCAGGTAGATGTGGCCGATGAACAGGGCCATCATGAACATGGCGGCGACCGCATGGACCATGTGGGCGATCTGCATGGTGCCGCGCTCGTACAGCAGCCCGGGAATGAGCTTGTCCATCACCAGCCCCGAGGTGGTGACGATCGCGCCCAGGAGGAACACACCGCCCCAGAAGACCACCTTCTCGCCCGCGTTGAAACGGTGCGACGGCACCTCATGCCCGCCGAACAGGCCGCCCGCCTTCAGCAGCCAGCGCAAGTCGCCACGCTGCGGGAAGTTGTCGCGCAGGAAGGTGAAGAACACGACCACCAGCGACACCACGAACAGCGGCCCCATGAAGTTGTGAAGGTTCTTGAGCGCATAGGTGAGCCAGCCGAACAGGGTGGCGCCGATGAAGGGCCGCAGGAAGAACTGGCCGAACCCGATCACGATGCCAGAGACCGCCAGCGAGACGAAGGCGATGGCATTGGCCCAGTGCGCCGCGCGTTCAAACGGCGTAAAGCGCTCGATGCGGCGGCCGGCCCGCGCGCCAGGGGCATCGGGGGTACCGATCGGCCCCCGGGTGAAATAGAAAATCGCGACCGCGCCCAGCGCGATCAGCAGCAGCGCGCCGCCATAGGGAATGATCCAGCGGTTGCGCACCTGGCGCCAGGCTTCGCCGGCGGTGGTCAGGCGCGAGCCGGGGTATTGCACCTTCGGCTGGATCAGCACACCGGCCTCGGGCGCCTGGTCCGCGGGCAGGCTGGAGTAGCCGCGCACGCCTTGGCCTACCGCCCGCCAGAAAGGCGCGTTGTTGCCCGGCTGCACGCGGTCGCGCTCGGCGTTGCTTTGCTGGAGGTACTTGGGCTCTTCGCTGGCCTCGGGTTTGACCTCGAAGATGTTCTGGCCTTGGATGGCCCCCGGCGCGGCGGACGCGGCCGGTGCCGCGGGTGCTACCTGCGGCGCGGGCTGCTGCGCCAGCGCAGGCGCAAGTCCCAGGGCCAGCGCGGACGCCGACGCCAGCAGCCATGCCACCACGCGGCGCCACAGGCCGCGGCGATCAGTTGATGCGGCCATATTCGTTTTGCAGCTGCCCGCGCGTGCGCAAGGCTTGCTCCCAACTGGTCTTGTCGCCCGGCTTCCAGCCCGTAGCGGCATAGGGCATGCCAGTGCCCCGGAAAGCGGGCGCGTCGGACTTGACGCCGGCGGCGGTCTGCTCCTTCTCGGCGCAGCCGGCCAGCGCCAGCGCGGCGACCGCCATGAGGACAGCGCGCGCGGCCATCACTTGGTGCCCGGCTTGCCGGCCTGTTGAGAGCCGTAGGCGGTGCCCCAGCCCCAGACCTCGGCGCCGGTGCCGCGCGCAACCACCCGGGTGCGGAAGATGTCGGCCACCATGTCGCCGTCACCGGCCAGCAAGGCCTTGGTCGAGCACATCTCGGCGCAGGCCG
>JAZKDA010000046.1:0-6498 GCA_040387815.1 Pseudomonadota bacterium
GGAGATTCTCTCGCGCGAAGCCGACCCCAGCGCCGTGCTCGACGCCCTGCCCACCAGCTTTTCCACACCCGAGCTGAACGTGAAGTGCGCCGAGGGCGAGCCGCATGCGCTGGTCGATCGGCTGGTGCGCACCGCCGCGTTCGACGCGCCGGCCATCGTGTCCACCATCGACGGGGTGCGTGTCGACTGGCCCGACGGCTTCGGGCTGATCCGCGCGTCCAACACCACGCCGGTGCTGGTGCTGCGCTTCGAGGGCCACACGCCGCAGGCGCTGCACCGCATCGAGGGGCAGATGCTCGCGCTGCTGCGCAGCGTCAAGCCCGACGCGGTCATCGGCGAGGCCGCGCATTGACGCCGCCGCGGCGCATCCTGATCGTCAAGCTGTCCTCACTGGGCGACGTGGTGCATGCCATGCCGGCGGTGCAGGACATCCGCCGCGCCTGGCCGCAGGCGCAGGTGGACTGGGTGGTCGAGCGCGGCTTCGCGCCGCTGGTACGACGCTGCGAAGGCGTGGGCCGGATCATCGAATGCGAGCTGCGCCGCTGGCGCAAGGCACCCTTGGCGCGGCCAACGCGCCACGCCTGGCGGGCCTTTCGCGCCGAGCTGCAGGCCCAGGCCTACGACGCGGTGATCGACCTGCAGGGGCTGACCAAGTCGGCGCTGGTGGCGCGCGTCGCGCAGCTGGCGCCCGGCGGGCGGCGCTACGCGCTGGCCAACCAGACCGAGGGCTCGGGCTACGAGGCGCCTACGCGCTGGGTGGCCGACGTGGCCATCCCCATCGAGCCGCGCATCCATGCGGTGGACCGCTCGCGGCAACTTTGCGCGCGGGCATTGGACTACGCCTTGCCGGCCACCGAGGTGTACGGCCTGCGTGCCGAGCCGGGTACGGGGGCCGGCCACGCACAGGAGGTGGCCCTGGTGCACGGCACCTCGCGCGACGACAAGCTGTGGCCGCAGGCGCACTGGATCGATCTGGGCCAACGGCTGATTGAACAGGGCTTTCGCATCGGCCTGCCGCACGGCGGCGCCGCCGAGCGCGAGCGGGCCGAGCGCCTGGCCGCGGCGCTGGGCGATGCGGCCACGGTGTGGCCCGCGCTCGACCTGGGCCTGCTGACCGACCGCCTGGCCGGCGGCGCCGGCGTGATCGGCGTCGACAGCGGCTTGTCGCACATCGCCACCGCGCTCGATCTGCCACACGTGCAGATCTACAACTTCGACACCGCCTGGCGTACCGGGCCGCTCGGCCGGGACCGCCAGCGCAGCGTATTCGAGCGGCCCACGCCGCGGGTGGACACGGTGTGGCAGGCTTGGCGGCAGGTGCGGGCCGCCGCATGATCCGCACGCTGTATTCGTGGGCGATGCGCGCCGCGCAACCGCTGCTGCGGCGCAAGCTGCTGCGGCGCGGCCGCGCCGAGCCCGGCTACCTGGAGGCGATCGACGAGCGCTTTGGCGACTACCGCCAGCCGGCCCAGCCGGGGGCGCTGTGGATCCACGCCGTCTCCCTGGGCGAAACCCGCGCGGCCGCCGTCCTGATCGACGCGCTGCGCCGGCGCGACCCCGGGCTTCGGGTGCTGCTGACGCATGGCACCGCCACCGGCCGTGCCGACGGCCGGCTGCTGCTGCGCCCCGGCGACGCCCAGACCTGGCTGCCCTGGGACACTCCGGAGGTGGTCGAGCGCTTCCTGGCCCATTTCCGGCCCAGCGCCGGCGTGCTGGTGGAAACCGAGATCTGGCCCAACCTCGTGGCCGCCTGCGTACGCCACCGGGTGCCGCTGGTGCTGGCCAACGCGCGCTTGTCCGAGAAGTCCTTGCGGACTGCGCGGCGCCTGTCGTCGCTGGCCAGGCCCGCCTATGGTGCGCTGGCGGCGGTGTGGGCCCAGACCGAAGCCGATGCGCAGCGCCTGCGCGCGGCGGGCGCCACGGTCAGCGCAGTGCTGGGCAACCTCAAGTTCGACGCCCATCCCGACCAGCGTCAGCTGGCGCTAGGCCGCGCCTGGCGCGCCGCGTTGGGCCGGCCGGTGGTGATGCTCGCCAGCGCGCGCGAAGGCGAGGAAGCCGCCTTCCTCGACGTGCTCGTCGCCGACCGCGAGCGCCGGCGCAGCGGCCAGGGGCGGCGCGCGACCGACGCCATGGCCGATGACGTGCAGTGGCTGCTGGTGCCACGCCATCCGCAGCGCTTCGCCGAGGTGGCGGCGCTGGCCGAGCGGTCGGGCTTTTCGGTGTCGCGCCGAAGCGAATGGGGCGATGCGCCAGGGCCGGCGCAGGTGTGGATCGGCGACTCGCTGGGCGAGATGCCGCTGTACTACAGCCTGGCCGATGTGGCTTTGCTGGGGGGCAGTTTCGAGCCGCTGGGCGGGCAGAACCTGATCGAGGCGGCGGCCTGCGGCTGCCCGCTGGTGATGGGGCCGCACACCTTCAATTTCGCCGAGGCGGCGGCCGCGGCCGACGGCTGCGGCGCCGCTGTGCGTGTGCGCACGCTGGCCGACGGTGTGCGCGAGTCGCTGGCTCTGGTGTCGGATGCGCCGCGGCGCCAGGCCATGGTGGTGGCCGCCGCCGGCTTTGCCGGGGCCTACCGAGGTGCGGCCGACCGCTGCGCCCAGGCCTTGCTGGCGCTGGCCGCTCGCTGACGTTCAGCGCGCGAGCATCGCGTCCAAGGCGTTCAGATCTTGCGGGGTGAGCGTGCCATTGGCCTGCCGCATCCGCAGCTGGCCCAGAAGCACGTTGTAGCGGGCTTGCGCCAGATCGCGCTTGGTCTGGAACAGCTGGCTCTGCGCGTTCAGCACGTCGATGTTGATGCGCACACCCACCTGGTAGCCCAGGCGGTTGGCGTCCAGTGCGAGTTGGCTGGAAGCTTCGGCCGCTTCCAGTGCGCGCACCTGCCCGGTGCCGGAGACGACGCCAAAGTAGGCCGCGCGTGTGGCCTGGGTCACGGTGCGGCGGGCGTTGTCGAGGTCGGCCTGGGCGCGGTCTTCCAGGGCCAGGGTTTCGCGGATGCGGTTTTGCGTCGCGAAGCCGGCGAAAAGCGGCACGTTGAGCGTGACGCCCACCTGCACGACGTTGTTGCGCGAACCCACGGGGCTGGTGGTGGTGCCGTCGGGGCTGCGGCTGTGGCTGTAGCTGCCGTTGAGGTCCACCGTCGGCAGGTGGCCGGCCCGAGCCTTCTCGGTCTCCAGCCGGGCCACTTCCAGGGCCTGGCGGGCCTGCTGGATGCTGGGGCTGGCGTCTTCGGCCAGCCGCACCCAGGCCTCGACGTCCTGCGGCTGTGGTGGCGCGATGCTGACCGGCGCGGCCAGCGGCAGCGGCTTCACGCCGGTGCGCCCGACCAGGGTCTCCAGGGCCAGCGTGCGCACCCGCAGGTCGTTCTCGGCGGCGATCTCCTGGGCGGTGCTCAGGTCGAAGCGCGCCTGGGCCTCGCGCGAGTCGGTGATGGTGGCGGTGCCCACTTCGAAGTTGCGCCGGGCCGAGGCCAGCTGCTCGCCCACCGCCGTCTTCTGGGCGCGCACGAAGGTCAGCGCATCCTGCGCCGCCAGCACGTCGAAATAAGCCTGCGACAGTCGAATGATCAGGTCTTGCGAGGCGGTTTCCATCACCGCGCGAAACTGCTCCACCGAGCGCTGGCCCTGCCGGAAGGTGACGGCGTTGGCGGGGCGGTACAGCGGCTGCGTGGCCGTGACCGTCGCGCTCTGGTTGCCAAAGGCGCGGCTGCCCGTCACGCTGCTCTCGAAATGGGTCTGGGAGGCGCTGCCTTGCAGGCCCACCTGCGGCAGCAGCCCGGCGCGCGCCTGTTCGGCCCGGTAGATGGCGGCCTCGTACTGCGCACGCACCGACTGGAACGCGGCGTCGTTGGTGCGCGCGGCCTCGTACAGATCGGTGAGGCTCTGGGCGTGTGCCGGCAGACCAAGCATCGCAGCGAGGGCCAGGGGCAAGAGGCGCATGACGGGCCGCGGGTTCTTCATGTCAATGAGTCCTTCGATCAGAAGTGGAACCGCGAGGGTTCGGGAAAATGCGCCAGGCGCGGCGCCACCGTGTCCCAGCGCTGGGCGGTGGTGTGGCTGTTCGGGCCGGTGCGGGTGATCAGCGTGGCGCGCATCATGGGTTGTTCGCCCACGATCGCCAGCAGCCGGCCGCCCACCTTCAGTTGCGCGAGCAGGGCCGCGGGCACTTCGGCGACCGAGCCAGACAGCACGATCACATCGAACGGCCCTTCGCCGGGCAGGCCGGCGGCGCCGTCGGCCTCGCGCACCTCGACGTTCTTCACGCCGGCGCGGGCCAGGTTGGCACGCGCCCGCACGGCCAGGGCCGGGTCGATCTCGAGGCTGACCACGCGCTGTGCCAGGCCGGCCAGCAGGGCGGCCATGTAGCCCGAGCCGGTGCCCACCTCCAGCACGCTGTCGGTCGGTTTGAGGTCGACCTCCTGCAGCATGCGGGCCTCGACCTTGGGTGCCAGCATGCAGCGCCCGCTGGCCATGGCGGCCTCGGTCGGCTCGGCCAGGGGCAGCTCCATGTCGACGAAGGCCATGGCCCGGTGCGCGGGCGGCACGAATTGCTCGCGGTGCAGGCGCCAGAGCAGATCCAGCACCTTCGGGTCGAGCACGTCCCAGGGGCGGATCTGCTGCTCGATCATGTTGAAGCGGGTTTTTTCGAGGGCGTCGGAAGTCATCATGGCGCGAAAAGGGGTGATCAGGCTGGCGGTCAGGACAAACCACCCATTCTAGAAGCCGGCGCTGGGGCCGGGCCCCAGCGCCGGCGCATCCAGGCGGCCAGGTCGTCCAGGTAACAGTACACCACGGGCACCACCACCAGCGTGAGCAGCGAGGAGGTGATCACGCCGCCGATGACGGCCTGGCCCATGGGCGCGCGCTGCTCGGAACCCTCGGTGAGCGCCAAGGCCAGGGGCAGCATGCCGAAGATCATGGCCAGGGTGGTCATGAGAATGGGGCGCAGGCGCACCCGCGCGGCGGTGAGCAGCGCCTCGGTGCGGTCCATGCCTTGGTCGCGCGCGCGGATGGCGAAATCCACCAGCAAGATCGCGTTCTTGGTCACCAGACCCATGAGCATCACCACGCCGATGATGGAAAACAGCGACAGCGTGGAGCGAAACAGCATCAGCGCCAGCACCACGCCGATCAGCGTGAGCGGCAGCGAGCTCATGAGGGCCAGCGGCTGCAGGAAGCTGCGGAACTGGCTGGCCAGGATCATGTAGATGAAGATCACGCCCAGGGCCAGGGCCGACACCGCATAGTTGAAGGACTCGGCCATGTTGCGGGCCGAGCCGCTGAACTGCGCGCGGTAGCCGGGCGGCAAGGCGATGGAGGCCAGCTGCGCATTGATGTCGGCCGTGACCTGGCCGGCCGAGCGGCCCTGCGCGTTGGCGTTGATGGCGACCTCGCGTGTCAGCTCGCGGCGGTTGATCTGGTTGGGCCCGGTGGTCTCCCGCACGTCCGCCACCTGGGCCAGCCGCACGATGCGTGTGCCGCCATCGGACGTGGCCACGGCAAAGGGCAGGCGACCGAGTTGCTGCGGCAGGTTGCGGGCCTCGGGCGCCAGACGCACGTTCACGTCGTAGGTCTGGTCGTCGGCGGCGCGCCAGTTGCCCACGGTCTGCCCCGCCACCAGGGTGCGCAGCGGCGTGGCCAATTGGGCCACCGACAGGCCGAGATCCGAGGCGGCGTCGCGCCGGATGTCCAGCGCCACCACCGGCTTGTCGGGCTTGAGGCTGGAGTCCAGGTCGACCAGGCCCGGAATGTCGCGGATGCGCGCCAGCACCAGGGCCGACAGGCGCTCGAGCTCCTTGAGGTCGGGCCCCAGCAACGAGAACTCGATCTGCTTGTTGCCGCCCACCGAGTCGAGCAGGCCGGCGTGGGTGACGGTGATGCCGGGCACCTGCCGCAGCCGCTGGCGCAGCACGTCGGACATCTCGTCGACGCTGCGCTGGCGCTGCTTGCGGTCGACCAGCCGCACATAGACCGAGGCGTAGATCTTGCCCTGGGCGCTGCCGCTGTTGATGGTGGCCAAGGTGTAGCGCGCCTCGGGAAACTCGCGCACGATGGCCTCGACCTGCCGGGCCTTGGCCTCGGTCAGCTCCAGCGAGGAGCCTACCGGCGTGTTGAAGGTCACCGTCAGTTCGGAAAAGTCGGCCTTGGGCACGAACTCGGTGCCCAGCAGGGGCACCATGGCCACGCTGGCCCCGAAGATGCCCAGGGCCGCGAAGACCGTGGCCAGGCGGTGCCGCAGCGACCAGCGCAGGATGGTCTGGTAGCCCTGCGCCAGCGCTTCGGTGGCACGGTCGAACCAGCCAGTGACGCGGCCGATGGTGCGGTCGTACAGGGTGCGCGCCTCGTGGGGTTTGCCGTGGCGGTCGATTTCCGGGTCATGCCAGATCGACGACAGCATGGGATCGAGCGTGAAGCTCACGAACATCGAGATCAGCACCGCCGCCACGATGGTGATGCCGAACTCATGGAAGAACTTGCCGATGATGCCGCCCATGAAGCCGAT
>JAZKDA010000047.1:0-1934 GCA_040387815.1 Pseudomonadota bacterium
ATCCGGTGTTCGGCGCGCGGCCGCTCAAGCGGGCGATCCAGCAGCGCATCGAGAACCCGCTGTCCCGGCTGATTCTCGAAGGGCGCTTCCCGCCCAAGAGCACGATTCCGGTCGAGGTCGATCCGGTGCGCGAGCCCGGCGTCTTCAAGTTCGGCAACGCGCGGCCGGCGCCGGCCGAGACCACCGAGGGCTGACCGCCTGACACGCCGGCGCGCTTGCCCTCATGGGCGGCGCTGCGGCGGGGGCCGCTCGCCTGTGGGCGGCTCGAGCGCAGGCTCGCGCGCCGCACCCAGGGGCACTTTGCCTGTGGGGCAGAAGTTGTTGCGCGGCAGATTGCCGCGCACGTAGTCCAGTTCTTCATCGGCCGTGGCCGGGCGCACCGAGATCAATCGAGCCCGTTCGCCAAACAGCTCGTGCAACTCGGCGCGAAGCTGCGCCGTGGCATCGGCGTGCTCGGGGAGCGCCTTGAGCCAATGGCGGGTGCGGCCGTCCCACTGGTACTCGACGGCCCACACCAGACTGCGCTTGAAGAGGGTCACCATGATCGTGCGTTGCGGCTCGGTATGGAACAATATGATGTCACGTCCTCGCTGTCTGTATGCCCCAGCCGCCCACCATCGACCTCGAAGCCCTGCGCGCGGCGGCGCATGATGCCTGCGCCTTGCTCAAGGTGCTGTCCAACCCCGACCGGCTCATGCTGCTGTGCGAGTTGGCTGAAGGCGAGCGTAACGTCGGCGAGCTCCAGGAGGCGGTGGGCGTGCTGCAGCCTACCTTGTCGCAGCAGCTGGGTGTGTTGCGAGAAGAAAACCTGGTGGAGACCCGGCGCGAGGGCAAGAACATCTACTACCGCCTGGCCAGCGGTCCGGCGCTGGCCGTGATGGAGGTGCTCTACCAGCAGTTCTGCCTGCCCGCCAGGGGCCGTAAATGAGTGCCGTGTCCCCTCCGGTCGCTCTGCGCCAGGATGCCGGCGTCATCGGTCTTGTCGGCCTGGCCCACATGGTCAGTCACTTCAGCCAGCTGCTGCTGGCGCCGCTGTTTCCCTGGCTCAAGGATGCCTTCGGGGTGAGCTACACCCAGCTCGGGCTGGTCATGACGGTGTTTTTCGTCGTCTCCTGCGCCGTTCAGGCGGCCTCCGGCTTCGTGGTGGACCGCCATGGCCCCAGGCCAGTGCTCCTGGGCGGCCTGGCCCTGCTGGCCGTAGCCGCCTTCGGCTTCGCCAGCGCGCCGAACTACACCGCCCTGCTCGGCTGGGCCGTCGTGGCCGGTGTCGGTAACGGCGTCTTCCACCCGGTCGACTACACCCTGATCAACCGGCGGGTCAGTCCGGCCCGGCTGGGTCATGCGTACAGCTTCCACGGCATCACCGGCAGCCTTGGCTGGGCCCTGGCGCCGGCGATGCTGGTGCCATTGGCGATCGCCTTCTCCTGGCGCGTCGCCCTGGTGGCGGCCGGCGTACTGGTCTGCGCGGTGCTGCTGCTGATGTGGCTCAAACGCGATCAGCTCGGGCTGCCGCAGGTTGCGGTCAAGGCCGGTGCGGCCGGTGAGGTCCCGGCCGATGGCGGCCTGGCCTTCCTGCGGATTCCCGCCGTGTGGGCGTGCTTCTGGTTCTTCCTGTGTTTTGCGATGGTGCTGGCCGGGGTACAGGCCTTCGCGCCGCTGGCCGCGGGGCAGCTCCATGACGTGCCGGCCGCCTTGGTCGCCCTGTGTGTCACGGTCTACATGGTCTGCAGCGCGGCAGGGATGGTGGTGGGCGGCTTTCTCGCGTCCGACCCCTCGCGGTGCGAGCGCATCGTCGCGGGCGGTGTGGGGGGCGCCGCGGTGGTGGCGGCGATCATCGGCTTTGCGCCGGTGCCGGCCCTGGCAGTGCCAGCGCTGTTCGGGGCCATGGGACTGGCTGCCGGGCTGGCCGGCCCCTCGCGCGACCTGCTGGTCAA
>JAZKDA010000047.1:1944-11710 GCA_040387815.1 Pseudomonadota bacterium
TCAAACGCTCCACGCCGGTCAACGCGTCCGGGCGGGTCTACGGCGTCGTCTATTCGGGGCTGGACATCGGCCAGGCGGTGGCGCCGCTGATCTTCGGTGTGCTGATGGACCGCCAGCAATACCAGGGCGTGTGGCTCGCCCTGATCGTGCTTCAGTTGCTGCTGATCGTCAGCGGATTCCAGATCAGCTCGGTGCGTCGCACGCCCGCCGCCGCGGCCGCCTGAGCGGCCTGGCCCCAAGGCGTTCGCGGGCGGCGTATCCTCCCGCCCATGTACGCGCCATATTTCGGGCTCCGACAAACGCCATTTTCGATTGCGCCGGACCCGCGCTACCTGTTCATGAGTGAGCGCCACCGCGAGGCGTTGGCCCACCTGCTGTATGGCTTGTCCTGCGGCGGCGGCATCGTGCTGCTGACCGGCGAAATCGGCACCGGCAAGACGACGGTGTGCCGCTCGTTCCTGGAGCAGGTCCCTGCGGACTGCGATCTGGCTTACATCTTCAACCCCAAGCTCACCGCGCTGGAGCTGCTGCAGTCGATCTGCGAAGAGTTCCACATCCCCTTGCAACCACCGCGCGAGGGCGTGGCACGCACCGTCAAGGACTATATCGACCCGCTCAACGCCTTCCTCCTGCAGGCGCACGCGCGCGGGCGCAACAGCGTCTTGATCATCGATGAAGCGCAAAACCTCGCGCCCGAGGTGCTGGAGCAGCTGCGCTTGTTGACCAACCTGGAGACCAACGAGCGCAAGCTGCTGCAGATCATTCTGATCGGGCAGCCCGAGCTGCGCGACATGCTGGCGCGCCCTGAGCTGGAGCAGCTGGCCCAGCGCGTGATCGCACGCTATCACCTGCTGCCGCTCAATGAACGGGAGACCGCGCAGTACGTGCGCCACCGGCTGGAGATCGCCGGCCTGAGCCGCGTCGGACCTTTCGAGCGCCGCGCCGTCCGGCGCATCCACCGGCTGGCGCGGGGCAACCCGCGCCGCATCAACCTGCTGTGTGACCGCGCGCTGCTGGGTGCCTTTGCCCGCTCGCGCGGCAATGTCAATGTCGACACGGTCAATGAGGCCGCGCGCGAAGTGTTCGGCGAGCGGCCCGCATGGTCGCGGACCCGGCTCGCGGCCATCGGCGGCACCGCTGTGTTGGGGGTCGGGGCGGTGATGCTGGCCCTGTATGCCGTCAACGCTGGACGCTGGTGGGGTGGACCGACGGCCCAGGCCCTGATGGCCCATTCATCGCTGGGCGCCGTGGCGCCGCCGGACGCATCGGCTTCGGACGTCGCACGGGCGATGGTGCGCCCGGCCGGCGTCACGCAGGCAGCTCCCGCCACTGGCGGGCCGGTCCGCCTGCTGAGCGACATGGACCTGGCCTGGCGCGAGCTCTCTGGCCTGTGGCAGGTGGAGCTTCCCGAACGCGGCGCGGCCTGTTCGCTGCTCGCCGACCACGACCTGCAGTGCTTCAACCGCTCTCTTGGCCTGCCGCTGATTCGCGCACTGAACCGCCCCGGCATCGTCACGCTCGACGCGCCGGGTGCGGCGCCGTCTTATGCCTTGCTGGTGCGCCTGACCGACGACAGCGCCACCCTGCGGGCCGCCGGCACCGAACAGACCGTGACGCTGCGCGCGCTGGCAGCACGCTGGAAGGGTGATTTCGCCACGATCTGGCGTGTGCCGCCTGGCTACACCGGAAGGCCCGAGGACGGCTGGCGCGGGCCGGTGCTGAGCTGGGCCGCGACCCAGCTGGCCGATGGCAATGCCAAGGCGCGCACCGACATGGTTCGCTCGGGCAAGGAAATGCGTGAGCGCCTGCGCACATTCCAGGTGGCGCAGGGGCTGCCGGCCACCGGTACGCTCACGCCGCTGACCTACATGCAACTCAATCGCGCGGCCGGCGTCGACGAGCCGCGCCTGATCACCCAACCCTGAGCAGCCGCCATGTCATTCATCCTCGATGCGCTGCGGCGCGCCGACGCCCAACGTGAACACCGCGCCGGTGGCGGCTTGCATGCGCAGGCCATTCCATTGCCCGACGACGAGCCCCGCGCGTCACGCTGGTCAAGCCGCCAACTGGTGCTGGCCGCGGTGCTGGTCGCCGGCGCCGCGGCCGCCGTGCTGCTGATGTGGCCGCGGCCTGCGTTGCGTGTGGGGCCGGCCACGACGGTGGCGACGGCTGCGACGGCTGCGACGACACCGGTGCCAGTCTCCCAGGCCGCCGCCCCGGTCCCGCCTTTGCCGGCCGATGCGGTGCTGCCGCCGCCAACCGCGGTCGCGCAGCCCAGCGAGGCACCCGCCATCCGAAGCAGCCGGCGGCCGCCGCCTGAACTGGCGTCCGGTGGGCCGGCGGCCCCGGGCGAAGCGGCGAATGACGCGGCGGCCGACGTGCCGCCGCCGAGCGCGGCGCGCACCATGCCCTTGCCAGCGACCGCGCCGCCCGCCGCCGCGCCCACGCCGCCGGCCCCGACCCCGGCGACACCGCCTGCCACACCCCCGTCCGCGCGCTCGAGCGCCTTGCCGCCCGGCGCGCCGCGGGTCGTCGTGAGCGGCGGCGTGTACTCCCAGAACGCCGCGAGCCGCATGGTCATCGTCAACGGCCAGGTGTTTGGCGAGGGTGCCGAACCGGTCGCCGGCGTCACCGTCGAGCAGATCGCGCCGAACCGCGCGGTGCTTCGCTACCAGGGGCAACGCTACACCGTCAACTACTGAGTTTCGGCTAGCGCCGCAGCGGCGGCTGGAACACCGTCCAGCGGCCGTCCTTGAACAGGTAAAGGGCCGAAGACACCCGCGCCTGGCGTGAGCCCGCATAGAGGGCCACGGCGCCGAAGCGCAGACGCTCCACGGCGACCACATCGTCGGCCGGGGCGAACACCAAGCCGCCGCGCTGCGGAACCGCCGCCACGAGCCCGCCGGGGTGGTGGCGTTGCTGGTCGAGCCAGAACTCGCGGTCGAGGAAATAGCTGCTGCTCAGATCGCTGGCACGCCCGGTCACCTGCAGCAAGCCGCCTTGCCAGACACGCACCTCGGGGGCCCCGTACATCCGCCGCAGATTGCCGGCGGCCAGGGCCAGGGCCTGCTCGGTATCCAGACGCAGCCGGCGAAGGTCTTCGGGCGTGGCGCTCTGCATCTTTTGCGGACCGTCGAAGACCATGCGTATGTGCATGTCGCCCAGGTAGTGAAACCAGCTGGGTTCCACCTCGAACTCACGCCCGTCCTCCAACTGGGCCAGGATCTTTCCGTACGGCTCCAGGGCTTCGGTCGGACGATTCTCGCCCAGGGATTCACGCAAGATGGCCACCAGGTTCGCCGCGCCGATCTCGATGGCTTCGCCGGCGGCCCGGGCGGGCATGGACAACGCGATCGCCAAGGCCGCCATCGCCCCCCGGAAAGCAGCTCGCCACCAATGCGTCATGGGCGTTCCTCGTGTCTGTCGACCTTGCATGGTGGGCCTGATCCGGCTGGACGGCAATCACCATGACCGATGCGCTGGAGCCACTGTGGCGGGCAGATGACGAAGGAGTGAAGATGTGCGCGCACGCAGCTGCCGCACTCGCGCGTGCGCCCACGGGCAACTGGTTACCGAACTTGCCTTTCGCGGCAGGGGCAGGAGCCCAACAGTACTTAGCATCGCGGCTTCTATCCCCATCCTGAAGGATTCCCCGATGGCACTGCAGTCTCCCTTTTTCAACAACGGCAAGCAGCGCGAGAACGTCAGCGATGCGCCGGCTGTGCGAACCGTTTCCAGCGGCGTGACGTCTGGCGCCCAGGCGGTGTCCCATAACATCGCCGCTTCGTCGGCCCCGAGCGCGGCCACCGCCGCGGCGGCGGCTGGCGCCACCGCGGTGCAGGAGTCCGAGAGCCGGCTGATCGTCGGCCCCAACATCAAGCTCAAAGGCGTGGAGATCACCGATTGCGACACCCTGGTGGTCGAGGGCTCGGTCGAGGCGACGATGGATTCGCGCTTGATGCAGATCGCCGCCCGTGGTTCGTTCAAGGGCACGGCGGAGATCGACATCGCGGAGATCCGTGGCGCGTTCGACGGCAACCTGGTGGTGCGCGAGAAGCTCACGATCTTCTCGACCGGCAAGGTCAGCGGCCAGATCCGTTACGGCAAGATCGTGATGGAGGAGGGCGCCCAGTTGTCCGGCGAGATCCAGTCTGGCGCCTCGGGTGTGGCGCGCACCACGCCGGCACGGCCGCTTGCGCAGGTCAACGCCTGAGGGTGGGTCACACGCAATGAAAAAGGGCCGCTTGCGCGGCCCTTTTCAATTGCCCGGGAGCGGCTTACTTGACGTGCTTGCCGATCAGGCCGGCCATCTCGAACATGGAAACCTGCGGCTTGCCGAACAGCTCTTTGAGCTTGGCATCGCCGTTGACCATGCGCTTGTTGGCGGCGTCTTGCAGCTTGTTCTTCTTGATGTAGGCCCACAGCTTCGAGACGATCTCGGTGCGCGGCAGGGGCGTGGAACCCACCACCGCAGCCAGGGCGGCATCGGGGGTCAGGGGCTTCATGAAGGCGGCGTTGGGAGTGCGCTTCTTGGCGGGCGCCTTCTTTGCAGCGACCTTCTTGGCCGGCGCTGCCTTCTTGGCGGCTACCTTCTTGGCCGGAGCGGCCTTTTTCGCCGGAGCTGCCTTCTTGGCCGGAGCGGCCTTCTTGGCTGCCACCTTCTTGGCAGGTGCAGCCTTCTTCGCGGGAGCGGCTTTTTTCGCCGGAGCTTTTTTCGCAGTTGCCATTTTTGACTTTCCTTCTAGAAGTAGATCGTGAAGGCCAATGAGAACGCCCTTTCGAGAGCGCCGTTCACACTGGCAAGGCGGATGCTAAAGGGAAAGAAACGCGCTTCCAAGCGAAAAGTGGCTTTTTTCATTGGGAGATGTCGTTTTTATCCAGAGGAGAAATCGCCTGCTTTTGCGCGCGCGGTCCCGACGGCCCGCCCGGTCGATCGCGAACGGGCCCGCGAAGGCGCGTGTACGAGCCCCCAATCGATCTCGGGCATGCGCGGCAAGGGCGGGATTGATGTGGCCGCGGGTGCGCCGCGATGGCCCGGATCCTGCATGACCTCGTGAGCCTTTTCACATGGGGGCGATCGTTTCATAATGCGAGAAAATGTCTTGGTGCGCCGCCGCAATTTTTCTCAATATAAGAAGCGATTATCCACATTGTGGAATGGTCGACTTAAGTCATTGATTTTGCTGTGAAAAATATTTGTCTTATATAAGACATAAGAGACAACAATGTCTTCTACAAGACTTAAAGTCATCTCCAGCGCAACACCTCTTCTCAACTTCTCAGAACGGAACCTTCGCCATGACCAACTGGACTCACCTCACCCGCGAACAGCAGATCGCCCAGCTTGAGAAAGACTGGGCCGAGAACCCCCGCTGGAAGAGCGTCAAGCGCGGCTACTCGGCCGCCGACGTGGTGCGCCTGCGCGGGTCGGTCCAGATCGAGAACACGCTGGCCAAGCGCGGCGCCGAGAAGCTGTGGAACCTGGTCAACGGTGAAGCCCGCAAGGGCTATGTCAACGCCTTCGGCGCCATCACCGCCGGCCAGGCCATGCAGCAGGCCAAGGCCGGGCTGGAAGCCGTGTACCTGTCTGGCTGGCAGGTCGCCGCCGACGGCAACACCTCCGAGACCATGTACCCCGACCAGTCGCTGTACGCGTACGACTCGGTGCCCACGATGGTGCGTCGCATCAACAACACCTTCAAGCGCGCCGACGAGATCCAGTGGTCGCGCGGCGTGGGTCCTGGCGACAAGGAGTACGTCGACTACTTCCTGCCGGTCGTGGCCGATGCGGAAGCCGGCTTCGGCGGCGTTCTCAACGCCTTCGAGCTGATGAAGAACATGATCGCCTCCGGCGCCGCCGGCGTTCACTTCGAAGACCAGCTGGCCGCGGTCAAGAAGTGCGGTCACATGGGCGGCAAGGTGCTGGTCCCCACGCAGGAAGCCTGCGAGAAGCTGATCTCGGCGCGTTTCGCCGCCGACGTGATGGGCGTACCCACCATCGTGCTGGCCCGCACCGACGCCGAGGCCGCCAACCTGATCACCTCCGACCACGACGCCAACGACAAGCCTTTCCTGACCGGCGAGCGCACGCAAGAAGGCTTCTACCGCGTCAAGAACGGCCTGGAGCAGGCCATCAGCCGGGGCGTCGCCTACGCGCCCTACGCCGACCTGGTGTGGTGCGAAACCGGCACGCCCGACCTGGGCTTCGCCCGCGAGTTCGCCCAGGCCGTGCAGGCCGCCAGTCCCGGCAAGCTGCTGTCGTACAACTGCTCTCCCTCCTTCAACTGGAAGAAGAACCTCGACGACAAGACCATCGCCGTGTTCCAGGAAGAGCTCTCCGCGCTGGGCTACAAGTACCAGTTCATCACGCTGGCCGGCATCCACATCAACTGGTACAACTCCTTCAAGTTCGCCCACGCCTACGCGCGCGGCGAAGGCATGAAGCACTACGTCGAAATGGTGCAGGAGCCCGAGTTCAAGGCGCGCGAGCAGGGCTACACCTTCGTGTCGCACCAGCAGGAAGTCGGCGCTGGCTACTTCGACGACGTCACCACCGTCATCCAGGGCGGCTCGTCCAGCGTGAAGGCGCTGACCGGCTCGACCGAAGAAGAGCAGTTCCACTGATTTGTCTTCAGCCCCCGCCTACCCGCGGGGGCCAGAGGAAGCTGGGCCCGGGCGATCCCCGGGCTTTTTCACGCGCGTCAGCCTTTGCCGAGCGCCGGTCGTCCGAACAAGGTGGACGCGTGGCTGATAGGTCCCAGCTCCGCGGCCGCGGCCTGCAAGTGCGACGCCAACTCATGCATCCGCAAGTGGGTCATGCGTGACTTCGGCCCGGCGATGCTGATGACGCCGATGGCATCCTTGCGGCGTACGACCGGCGCCGCCATCGCCGCCATGCCAGGTGCGAAGACCTCGTCGATCATCGCGTAGCCGCGAACGCGTGCCGCGTGCAGAAATCCCAGCAGCGACTTGATCGTCGTCGGCGCGTTCGGCCCATACTCCGCCGGCTTGCCGAACCCCTGGCGCGACACCAGTTCCAGGGCGCGTTCATCGCTCAAGGTCATCAACCAGGCATGGCCCGTGGCCGTGCAGGACAGCCTGGCCTGCATGCCCATGTCGGGGTCGAAGCGCAGCCCGGCTTGCCGCGTCCCCTGCGATTTGGCGACCCAGGTGAGGCAGTCCTCGTCCACGATCGCCAGACGCACCAGTTCGCCGGAGGTCTGCGCCAGGCGCTCCAGCAGCGGCTCGGCGATATTGACGATGCCCGCGCTACTCAGATAGCCCAGGCCCAGTGACACCACTTTGGTCGTCAGTACGTAGTCGCCTTGCTGGCGGGTCTGGCGCACGTAGCCGCGCTGCTGCAGGTCCGTCAGCAGGCGATGGCAGGCGCTGTTCGGAATGTCCAGTTCCGAGGCGAGCATCGTCAGGGGCAGGCCCTGCGGATGCCGGCCCAGGTGTTCCAGGATTGAGAGTCCTCGGTCCAGTGCGGTGGTCATGAATCGCATTATGAAATATGTTTCCAAGGTGGAAAGACTTTCTTGCCGAGGCTGAATAATCAGTCCATGCCCGCCACCGTATTCGTCCTCAACGGCCCCAACCTCAATCTGCTGGGCCAGCGCGAGCCGCATCTTTACGGCAGCACGACCCTGGCCCAGGTGGAGACGCTATGCCGGCGCGTCGCCGCCGAACTGGGGCTCGATTGCGATTTTCGGCAGACCAACCATGAGGGCGTGATGGTGGACTGGGTGCAGGAAGCTCGCGAGAAGTCCGCCGCCATTGCCATCAACCCGGCAGGGCTGTCGTTCCGGTCCATCCCTCTGCTCGATGCGCTCAAGACCATCGAGCAGCCCATCGCCGAAGTGCATGTCACCAACATTCACCGGCGCGACGAGATCTACCAGAAGTCCCTGGTGTCGCTGGCCGCGACCGGCGTCATCTGTGGCTTCGGGGTCTTCGGCTACGAACTGGCGATCCGCGCGCTGGCGCAGCGCCTGAACGCACCCCAGCCGGCACAATGATCCTTTTTCCGCGTAGTCATCCCATCGAATATTCCAAGGAGACCACCATGACCATTTCCATCGATCGTCGGGCGCTGTTGGGCGCGGGGGCGCTGCTTTCGGCTGGCGCCATCCTTCCCGCTTGGGGCCAGGCACCGCAGACGCTGCGCTTTGCGGCGGTTTTTTCGGACAAGGACATCCGCGCCGACATGATGAAGATGTTCGCCAAGGAGGTGGAGGCCGATTACAAGATCGAGATGCACCTGAACTCCACGCTGTTCCGACAGGGCACCGAACTGGTTGCCTTGCAGCGTGACAACCTCGAGATGGGCAACATCGCGCCGCAGGACATCTCCAAGCAGGTGCCGGCGTGGGGGATCCTGACCTCGGCCTACCTGTTCCGGGATTCCAACCACCTGAACCAGTTCTTCGCCAGCGATCTGGGCGCGCAGATGAAAAAGATGGTCGAGGACCAGGTGAAGGTCAAGATCCTGGGGCCGACATTCTTCGGCACCCGGCATGTGGGACTGAAGCCAAAAAAGAAGATCAACACGCCGGCCGATCTGCAGGGGGTGAAGCTGCGCATGCCGCCGGGCGACACCTGGCAGATGCTGGGCCGCTCGATCGGCGCCAACCCGACGCCCATGGCGTACGCCGAAACCTACACGGGCATGCAGACCGGCGCCGTCGACGGCCAGGACAATCCCCTGCCCAATGTGCAGAACATGAAGTTCTACGAGGTGATGTCGCAGATCGTGCTGACATCGCACCTGGTGGCATTCGATCTGCTCACGGTGAACATGAAGACCTGGCAGGCGATGACGCCGGCCAAGCAGCGCGCGTTCCAGGCCGCGGCGGACAAGGCGATCGCCTGGAGCGCGGCCGAGCACACAAAGCGCGAGGCCGAGCTGGCAGAGAGCTTCCGCAAACAAGGCCTGGACGTGTACACCCCCAACGTCAATGCGTTCCGCGACTACGCGCAGAAGGTATACCTCGCCTCGGACGACGCCAAGAACTGGCCCCCCGGCATGCTGGACAAGATCAACGCCATGAAGTGACGCGCGGAACATGCTGGCACGTCTGCTCAAGTCGCTGCACCGCTTTGCCGAAGGCGTTGCGGCGTTCTTGATTGCGGTGATCTTCATCGCCTTCATCGTCCAGATCACTTTGCGCTACATCTTCAATTGGCCTGTGGGTTGGACGACGGAGCTGTCTCTGGCGGCGTGGCTGTGGCTGGTGCTCTGGGGCGCATCGTTTGTCCTGAGGGACGAGGATGAGATTCGCATCGACCTGCTCACCACGCATGCCGGCCGCCGCGCAAAGCGCGTCATCGGCTTGGTCGGCGCGGTCAGCGTCATCGTGCTGTTTGGCATGTCGCTTCCGGCTTCTTACGCGTACGTGAGCTTCATGAAGGTCGAGAAGAGCTCCTACCTGGGCATCCGACTGGACTTCCTTTATTCCATCTACATCGTCTTCGTCGTGGCCGTCATTGCCCGCAGCCTGCGCCATATCGTGCGCGGTCCAAGCGTCGCGAACGACGCGACGGTCACCCCCGCATCGGCACTGTGAACCTCACGAGTCCTTTTTCCCTGGCGCTCTATACCATCGTGGGGCTCAGCCTGCTCGGCGTTCCGGTCGGGCATGCCATGATCGGCGGGTCTGTCCTGTACCTGTACCTCAAGGGCATGGACATGGGTGCCGCGGCGGAGCAGTTGCTTAACGGCACGTACTCCAGCTTCCTCTTGCTGGCGATACCGTTGTTCATTCTG
>JAZKDA010000048.1:0-16210 GCA_040387815.1 Pseudomonadota bacterium
TCTCCTTGAGCTTGAGCGCGCCTTCCAGGGCGATGGGGTAGTGCAGGCCGCGGCCGAGGAACAGGGCGTTTTGCTTGCCCGCAAAGTCTTCGGCCCAGCTGATGATCTGCGGCTCCAGCGCGAGTACCGCCGACAAGGCGGCGGGCAGGTGGCGCATGGCTTTCAGGTGGGCGGCCTCCTGCGCTTCCGTCAGGCGGCCTTTGGCCTGGGCCAGCGCCAGCGTGAGCAGGAACAAGCCGGCCAGCTGGGTGGTGAAGGCCTTGGTCGAGGCCACGCCGATCTCCACGCCGGCGCGGGTGATGTAGGCCAGGCGCGTTTCGCGCACCATGGCCGAGGTGGCGACGTTGCACACGGTCAGGGTGTGCTTCATGCCCAATGACTGAGCGTGGCGCAAGGCGGCCAGGGTGTCGGCGGTCTCGCCCGATTGGGTGATGGTGACGACCAGGGTGTTGGGGTTGGGCACCGAGTCGCGGTATCGGTATTCGCTGGCGATCTCCACCTGCGTCGGGATCTTGGCGATGCCTTCCAGCCAGTACTTGGCGGTGCAGCCGCTGTAGTAGCTGGTGCCGCAGGCCAGGATCAACACCGAATCGATCTGCGCAAAGACGCGGTGCGCGCCTTCGCCGGGCGCATGGTTGCCCGAGGCCTCGAACAACTCCGGCACTACCGCCTGGATGCCGTCCAGCGTGTCGGCAATGGCGCGCGGCTGCTCGAAGATTTCCTTTTGCATGTAGTGGCGGTAGGGGCCGAGTTCGGCCGCGCCGCTGTGGGCCTGCACCGTGCGCACCGGCCGGTTGACGGCCTGGCCGCGGCGGTCCACCACCCAGTAGCGGCCCAGTTGCAGGTCGACCAGGTCGCCCTCTTCAAGGTAGACGATCTGGTCGGTGACGCCGGCCAGGGCCATGGCATCACTGGCCAGGAAATGCTCGCGCCCACCTTCGCCCACACCCAGGATCAAGGGCGAGCCGGCACGCGCGCCCACCACGCGGTGCGGCTCGTCCTTGCAGAACACGGCGATCGCATAGGCGCCGTGCAGTTGCGTGATGGCCGAGCGCACCGCGTCGAACAAATCGCCTTCATAGAGGCTGTCGACCAGATGGGCGATGACCTCGGTGTCGGTCTGGCTGGAGAACTCGTAGCCGCGGGCCTGCAAGCCGGCGCGCAGTTCGTCGTGGTTTTCGATGATGCCGTTGTGCACCAGCGCGATCCGGCCCGCCCGTTCCTGAGCGCCGGCACCGGTGCCGTGGCTGAAGTGCGGGTGCGCGTTGTGCACGGCTGGCGCGCCGTGGGTGGCCCAGCGGGTGTGGGCGATGCCGGTGGTGCCTTCCAGCTTCTCGCTGGTGACCTGCTGCAGCAGCTCGGCCACGCGCTCGGTGCTGCGGGCGCGGCGCAGGCCGCCGTTGTGCACCGCTACCCCGCAGGAGTCATAACCCCGGTATTCCAGGCGCTGCAGGCCCTGGACCAGGATGGGAACGATGTTGCGGTACGAGACGGAAGCGACGATGCCACACATGGCGGATCTCCGGGAAAGGCGTTGGCACGCACTGTAGGCGCGGCATCGAGAAATAAGCAGTCAAAAATGGCCGTTTAACGGTTATTTATTCCACAAATTCATGTGAATGAAACTTAATTTCAAATAATATCAATCCATGGAATCTCTGGATGCAACCGACCTGGCTCTTTTGGACCATCTGCAGCGCGACGCCTCGCTGAGCAACCTCGAGTTGGCCGCCCGCGTCCACGTGTCGCCACCCACCTGCCTGCGCCGCGTCAAGCGCCTGCATGCGGCCGGGTTCATCCAGAAACAGGTGGCCATCCTCGACGCCGACCGCCTGGCCAGCGTGCTGGGGCATGGGCTGGAGGCCATCGTCGAAGTGACGCTCGACCGCCAAGGCGCGGAGGCCCTGGACGCCTTCGAGCAGCGCGTGATCGCCGACGACGCGGTGCAGCAGTGCTACCGCGTCTCCCCCGGGCCCGATTTCGTACTGCACGTGTGCACCGCCGGCATGCCGGGCTATCTGGCGCTGCAGCAGCGATTGCTCACCGCCGATGCCAATGTGCGCAACGTGAAGGCGTTCTTCTCGGTCAAGCGGTCCAAGTTCCAGCCGGGGGTGGCGCTGCGCGCAGTGCCATAAAGAACGGCGCCTCTATTTTCCAGGCTCCCGGGCGAGGTCGGGCGATCCCGGCAGCGACGAGCAGGACGACCCCGCTCCCGACGAGGGCGGTCTTGGGCGCGTTACGTCTTGCGATTCGGCTTGAGCGGGTTGGCCTGCCGTCGGCCAAGGAAGTGGCCCGACGTTTCCAGGACGATGACGATGCTTCCTGAGAATGGAGCCTGAGTCACCGGCCTGCCGAAGCAGCGCGCGTGGCTGCCTTATCCGCCCGAGCCGCCCTTCTTGGCCGGCCGTTTCCAGTCTGGCAGGTTCACCTGCTTGCCCCGCGCCACGGCCAGCGCACCAGGCGGCGTGTCCTTGGTGATGGTGGAGCCGCCGCCAATGGTGCTGCCCGCGCCCAGCGTGAGCGGGGCCACCAGCACGCAGTTGCTGCCCACGTGCACGTCGTCGCCGATCACGGTGCGGTGCTTGTTGGCCCCGTCGTAGTTGGCGGTGATGGACCCGGCGCCGTAGTTGACGCGCTCGCCCACCTGCGCGTCGCCCAGGTAGGCCAGGTGGTTGGCCTTGGCGCCGCGCCCCAGCACCGAGTTCTTGACCTCGACAAAGTTGCCGATGTGCACCTGCGGTCCCAGGCGGGCGCCCGGCCGCAGGCGGGCAAAGGGGCCGATCAGCGCGCCCTCGCCCACGTCCACGCCGAGCTTCTCGCCGTCGATGTGGGTGAAGGGGTGAATGACGGCGCCCGCGCCGATGCGGGCGTTGGCGATCACGCAGTTGGCACCGATCCGCACGCCCTCGCCCAGGGCCACGGCGCCTTCGAACACGCAATTGACGTCGATCTCGACATCCTGCGCGCATTCGAGGCTGCCGCGCACATCGAAACGCGCGGGGTCGGCCAGCCGCACGCCCTGGTCCATCAACGCGCGGGCTTGCCGCAGCTGGAAGGCGCGCTCCAGTTCGGCCAGTTGCACCGGGCTGTTGACGCCATCGACCTGCACCCGGTCGGCGCAGGCCAGGGCGGTGACGGCGCGGCCGTCGCGCACGGCCAGCTTGACGACGTCGGTGAGGTAGTACTCGCGCTGCGCGTTGTCGTTGGTCAGGCGCCCCAGCCAGTCGCGCAGCAGCCGGTTGGGCGCCGCCATGAAGCCGGTGTAGACCTCGCGGATCGCGCGCTGGGCCTCGCTGGCGTCCTTGTGTTCGACGATGGCCCGCACCGCCTCGCCCTCGCGCAGCACCCGGCCGTAGCCAGTGGGGTCGGGCATGTCCACGGTGAGCAGCGCCAGGCGCTCGCCGCCGCAGGCCTCGACCAAGGCGCGCAGGGTGCCGGTCTCGATCAGGGGCACGTCGCCATTGAGCACCAGGCAGATGCCGTCATCGAGCAGCAGGGGCAGCGCCTGCTGCACGGCATGGCCGGTGCCCAGCTGGGGCTCTTGCAGCACGGTGTCGCAGGCGGCCAGGCCGCTGCGCGCCGCGCTGCCCTGCGCGGCCGAGCGCACCTGGGCCGCGCCATGACCGGTGACCACGATCACCCGGCGCGGCGCCAGGCCCGCGGCGGCTACCATCACATGGTCGAGCAGCGCGCGGCCACCCAATCGGTGTAACACTTTGGGCAGGCCGCTTTTCATGCGGGTGCCTTTTCCGGCAGCCATCACCACCACATCCAGGGCCGGCATCTCATTGACTTTCTCGTTCATGACCATCTTGACCAAACTGAGCCGGATTATCGGCGTGCTGGCAGCCTGCATGGTGCTGGCCGGCTGCAGCGCGATCAAGCTGGGTTATAGCAATCTGCCGCAGCTGAGCTACTGGTGGCTCGACGGCTACCTCGAATTCACCGAAGACCAGTCGCCGCGCGTGCGCGACGCCTTGGCGCAGCTGCACCTGTGGCACCGCCAGCAAGAGCTGCCGCGCTTTGCGCAGCTGCTGACCCAGGCCGAGCGCCTGGCCGAGGGCGACATCGCGCCGCAGCAGGCTTGCAGCCTGTACGACGGCCTGCGGCAACGGCTGGCAGCGGCCCGGGCGCAGGCCGAGCCGCCAATGGTCGCCATCGCGCTCACACTCACGACGGGCCAGCTGCGGCATGTCGCCCAACGCAGCGAGCGCAACAACGCCGAGTTCCGGCGCGATTGGCTTGCGCTGTCACCGCAGGCGCTGCGCGACAAGCGCTTCAAGCAATTGGAGGACCGCGCCGAGATGGTCTACGGCACCCTGGAAGATGCCCAGCGCGAAGCCCTGCGGCAGGCGGTCGCTCAGTCCGCGTTCGACCCCCGGCGGATGCTGGCCGAGCGCGAGCGCCGCCAGGCCGACCTGCAGCGCACCTTGCGCGCCATGCAGGCGCCCGGGCTTCCCGCCGCCGAGGCGACGCGGCTGATGCAGGGCTTTCTCGATCGCCTGCAACTCTCGCCCGACGCAGCCTGGAACCGCCACCAGCAGACCCTGCTGCAGGAAAGCTGCGCGATGGCGGCCGCGGTGCACAACGCCGCCACGCCAGCCCAGCGCACCAACACGGTCCGGCGCATGCGGGCCTACCAGCGCGACATTGCCGACCTCACCGCGCCGTGACGGGTCACGCGGCGTCCGGGATGAGCGTGGTGTGGCGTCTTGCCGGCGCCACCACCTTGATGGTGTTGGCCTTCGGCATGACGGCGCCGCTGCTGGCGGTGCTGATCCAGCGCGCTGGCCACGGGCCCACCACGGTGGGCGCCTTCGCCATGGTGCCCTTCCTGATGATCGGGCTGATGATTCCGCTGATGCCGCGCCTGCTGGCCCGCTGGGGGGTGTTGCGCGTGTATCGCAGCGGCAGCGCATTGCAGGCCGTGGCCAGCCTGGGCTACCTGGCCGGCGACGGCCTGCTCGCGTGGACCCTGGCCTCGGCCGTCGGCGGCCTGGGCGTGGCGGGCGTGTGGAACGCCACCGAGGCCCTGCTCGCGCGCGAGGCCCCGCCGGAGCAGCGCGGCCGTGTGATGGGCCTGTACCAGACGGCCCTGGGCGCGGCCTTCGCGGTCGGCCCCTTTCTGCCGGGCTTGCTCGCGCTGGGCCCGCGGCCGCTGCTGGCGATCGCGGCGGCCCTGGTGGCCTTGTGTTCGCTGATCGCTTTTCGGCTGCCCGACCACAGCCTGCGCGAGCCGCCGCAGGGCCATACCGGCACCTGGCAGGCGCTGCGCGCGGTGCCCGCCCTGGCCGCGCTGGCATTCATCGGCGGTGCCTTCGAAGCGGGCCTCACGTCGGTCAGCACCGCCTATGCGGCGGCCACCGGGCTGGGGCTGGGCGCGGCCGCCAGCGTGGCCGGCGCGATCGGCATGGGCAGCTTCCTGTGCCAATTCCCAGCCGGCCTGGCAGCCGACCGCTTCCGGCCGCAGGCGGTGTTCACCGCCGCGGCGCTGCTGCTGCTGGCAGCGAGCCTGGCGTTTGCGGTAGCCGACCGGGTGCCCTGGCTGCTGTGGGCGTCCGGCGCGGTGTGGGGCGGCGTGGGCGGCGCCTTGTACACGCTGACTATGGTGCAGGTGGCGCACGCCTTTCAGGGGCGTGCCACCGCCGGCGGCGCGGCGGCCATGATCACCGGTTACACCGCGGGCGGCGCGGTGGGGCCGGTACTCAGCGGCGCCGCGCTGCAATGGCAGGGTGCGTTGGGCTTGTCGCTGGGGCTCAGCGTGCTGGCCATCGCAGCGCTGATCGCGGCGCGCCAGCCAGTGCCGCAGCCGCCAGCGTCGTGAGCGCCACCAGCAGGCGCAGCGTCGCCCCGCCGGCCAGCGTGCCCGCCTGCCGCAACTCGCGCAGCGACTGCGCCAAGGCCTGCCCCTGCGGGCTGCCCGCCGGGTGCCAGCGCAGACGCGGCGCCCAGTCCGCCGGCGCATCGCGCGGCGGCCAGGCCTCCACCACCATGCGCTGACCGGCGCGCACCGGGAACCGGCCGCCGGCCACCAGCACATGGTCGCCGCTGTCCTCGGGCCGGGCGGCGTGCTCGCCCGGCACCGTCACCCAGACGCGGCCGGCCTCCACCCGCAGTTCGCCATCGGTGCGCGCGGTCACGGCCATCGCGCGGCCAGCGTTCACGGTCCAGGCGGTGGCGGGACCGGTCAATTGATGCCGGGAAGGGATGAGGGCCTGGTTCATGAGGGCGCTCCTGCGGAGGTGATTCGGCCATTGATGATCGACGACAGGCGCTTGGCGGTCCAATGAAATGCGGCTAGGCTATTGATTCGCGCTCCGCATCAATCACGGCACCGCCCATGCAGCACTCCCAGACCCATTTGCGCACCCGCCCGATCTCCGCCGGCCACCTTCGGGCCTTCGAGGCCGTGGCGCGCCACCTGAGTTTTCGCGTGGCCGCCGACGAAATGGCGCTGACGCAATCGGCCGTCAGCCGCCAGATCCAGGCCTTGGAAGACGAAGTGGGCGCCAGCCTGTTCCTGCGCCATACCCGGGCGGTAGAACTCACCAGCGCCGGCGCGCAGCTGCTGACGGCGGTGTCGCAGGCCCTGCCCCGCATCGACGGCGCGGTGCGCCAGATTCGCCAGAGCGCCGGGCGCAAGAGCGTGTCGCTGACCACCTTCGCCAGCTTCGCCTCGATGTGGCTGATCCCGCGCATGGAGCAGTTCCAGCGCGACCACCCCGACATCGACATCCGCATCGACGCCAGTGACGCGTCGGTCGACCTGGAACTCGCCGACGTCGATGTGGCCCTGCGCTACGGCCCCCGCGCCACCATGCCGCCGCAGGCGCTGCGCATGTTCGGCGAGCAACTCACGCCGGTGGTCAGCCCGTGGTTGCTCAAAAGCGGCCCACCGCTCAAAAAGCCCGCCGACCTGGCGCAGTTCGCGCTGATCGAAGCCGGCGACGCCTACCGCACGCACCTGCAGTGGCTGACCTGGCGGCGCTGGTTCGACCAGCACCAGCTGACCCAGTTTCAGCCCAAGCGCTGGCTGTACTTCAACTACGCCTACCAGATGGTGCAGGCCGCGCTGGCCGGCCAGGGTGTGGTGCTGGCCCGCCTGCCCATGGTGTCCGAGAGCATGGCCAACGGCGACCTGGTCGAGCCGCTGCCCGGGCTGCGCATGGATTCACCCATGGCCTACTGGCTGATCCTCGGACCCCGCAGCGAAGGCCGGCCGGAGATCCGGGCTTTTCGTGACTGGCTGATGGCCGAGAGCCAGGCCACCCGCACGGCGATCGGCGAGGTGCCGGATCCGGACACCATCGACCACATCGACTAGGGCCTAGCCCATGCCCGCGGGCCAGACCTCGCCGTTGTCGTTCAGGATGGCGTCCAGCGGCATGTCGTGCGGCTCGGGCTCGAAGTCATCGACATAGGCGTTGGTGAAGCCCAACCCGACCGTGAAAGGTTTGGGTTGCAGCTGCGCCAGGGTACGGTCGTAAAAGCCCCCGCCGTAGCCCAAGCGATAGCCTCCGGTGCTGTAGCCCACGCAGGGCACGAACAGCAGCGTCGGCACTATCACCTCGGTGTCCTTGGGCTTGGGGATGCCATAGGCGTCTTCCTCCATCGGGCAACCGGGGTACCAGGCATGAAACTTCAGCGTCTTGTGAACCTTGTCCACCACCGGCAGGCCGATGCGCCGGGGCTGGGGCTCGTCGATCAGCTCGCCGTCCTCCTTCCAGCGGTGCAGCGCCGGCAGCGGATCGAACTCGCCCTTGATCGGCCAATAAGCGCCGATCACCACGTCGGGGCGGCCCACCAGCCAGATGCGCATGACGCGCTGCAGTTGGTCCGAGCGCACCTGCCGGTCGGGCATCGCCAGGCGCGCGTCGAGCAATCGCTGGCGCAGGGTCTTCTTTTCATCCGACTTGTCCATAATCCCCCGATGAAGTTGCGATCGATTTTGACACTGATCACCCTGGCCGCCGCTTGCGCTGCGCAAGCTCAGCAGCCACAGTCCGAGCCACGGCCGGGCGACGACACCGTGCTGGAAATGGCCCAGGCCTTCCGCCAGGGCAACCGCGTCCGGCTGGCGCAAATGCTGCCGCAGCTGCGCAGCCACCCCCTGCAGGCCTGGGGCGCCTACTGGGAGCTGCGCGCCCGCCTGGACACCGCCACCGCGCCGGAGGTGCAAGACTTCTTCACCCGCTTTGCCGGCACCTACCAGGAGGATCGCCTGCGCAACGACTGGCTGCTGCTGCTGGGCCAGCGCCGCGACTGGAGCGCCTTCGCCGACGAGCACGCGCGCTTTCGCATGAACGACGATACCCAGGTGCGTTGCTATGCACTGGCGGTGCAGTCGGTGCGCGAAGGCGCCAGCCCCGCCATCGCCGACGAGGTGGTGCGGCTGTGGCAGGCCCAGCGCGACGCCGAGGACGCCTGCACCACCGCCGCGCGCACCCTGTACACCGACGGCTCGGCCCGCAGCCCGCTGCCCGCTGTGGAGGTCTGGCGCAAAGCCCGCCTGGCGATGGAGGCCGGGCGGCCCCGCGCCGTGGCGGCAGCGGTGGAGATCGTCGCGCCCGAGCTGCTGCCTCAGGTGGCCGAGCTGCAGGCCAACGCCGGCAAGTTCCTGGCGGGCAACGCGATTGCCAACTCGCGCAATCGCAAGGAGCTGGTCTCCCTGGCGCTGCTGCGCCTGGCCGCCACCGACCTCGACGGCGCCGCGCGCGCCCTCGATTCGAAATGGGACCCGATCCTCACGCCCGAAGAGCGCAACTGGCTGTGGGGCGCCATGGGGCGCATCGCCGCGCAGCGCCTGTCGCCCGACGCGCTCGGCTACTTCCGCCGCGTCAGCCACAGCGCCCACCTGAGCGACGAGATGCTGGTGTGGAAGGTGCGCGCGGCCCTGCGCGCGGGCGCCACGCCCGACTGGAAGCTGCTGGCCGCCGCGATCGACGCCATGAGCCCGCCGCAGCAGCAGGACGCACCCTGGGTCTACTGGCGCGCCCGCGCGCTGTTGGCCCACGGCGGCGACGAGGGCCGTGCGCGGGCCCGCACGATGTTTGAAAGCATCGCCTCGCCACGCGGCTTCTACGAGCAGCTGGCTCTGGAGGAACTGGGCCAGACCATCACCGTGCCGGCGCGGCCCGCCGCGCTCACCACCGAAGAGCGTGAGGCGGCGCGCCAGCATCCGGGCCTGCAGCGCGCGCTGTACGCCATCGCGCTCGGCCTGCGCTCCGAAGGCGTGCGCGAATGGAACTACTGGGCCAACCTGCACCCGGGCAGCGGCGGCGGGCGCGGGCTGGCCGAGCGCGAGCTGCTGGCGGCGGCGCAACTGGCCTGCGAGCGCGAAGTTTGGGACCGCTGCATCAACACCAGCGAACGCACCCGCGCCGCGTTCGATGCCGAACAGCGCTTTCCCATGCCGTTTCGCGAGCAGGTGGTGCGCCGCAGCCGCGAGATCGGCATGGACCCGGCCTACGTCTACGGCCTGATCCGCCAGGAAAGCCGCTTCATCACGGCGGCGCGCTCGCACGTCGGCGCCTCGGGCCTGATGCAGGTGATGCCGGCCACCGGCCGCTGGACGGCGCGCAAGATCGGCCTGGTCGGCTTCACGCCCGAGCAGCTCAACGAGCGCGACACCAACATCACCATCGGCACGGCCTACCTCAAGCTGGCGCTGGACGACTTCAACGGCTCCATGCCCCTGGCCGCCGCCGCCTACAACGCCGGCCCCAACCGGCCCCGCGCCTGGCGCAACGGCCCGCTGATGGAAGCCGCCGCCTGGGCCGAGACCGTGCCCTTCACCGAAACCCGCGACTACGTCAAGAAGGTGCTGGCCAACACCACGCTGTACGCCGCCCTCATCACCGGCCAACCGCAGTCGCTCAAGGCCCGGCTGGGCATGGTGGGGCCGCGCGACGCCGCCCAGGCCGAACCCAACCGCGACCTGCCCTGAACCCCTGACACCACCCGCCCCAGGAGCGCCGCCATGCTCAAGCTCTACATCGGCAACAAGAACTACTCGTCCTGGTCGATGCGGCCCTGGGTGTTGATGCGCCAGGCCGGCATCCCCTTCGAGGAGGTGATGCTGCGCTTTGACTCGCTGGCCCCCGGCTCCGGCTTCAAGGGCGGCGTGGCCCAGGTCAGCCCGGCCGGCCGGGTGCCGGTGCTGCTCGACGACGAGCTGGCGGTGTGGGACTCGCTGGCCATCTGCGAGTACCTGGCCGAACGCTTCCCGGATAGGGCCCTGTGGCCGCGGGACGCCCGGGCGCGAGCGCGCGCCCGCAGCGTCTGCGCCGAGATGCACTCGGGTTTTTCGGCGCTGCGCGAGCACTGCGGCATGAACGTCGAGGCCAACATGCCCGACATCGGCGAGCGGGTCTGGCGCGAGCAGCCGGCGGTGCGCGCCGACGTCGAGCGCATCGTCTCGATGTGGAGCGAACTGCTGGCCGCGCACCCGCATGAACAGGGCATGCTGTTTGGCCGCTTCTCGATCGCCGACGCGTTCTATGCGCCGGTGTGCATTCGCATCACCACCTACGGCCTGCCCGTGCCGCCCATGGTGGCCGACTATGTCGCTCGGGTGCGCGCGCTGCCGGCCGTGCAGGCCTGGGTCGCCGACGCGCTGGCCGAGCACGATTTCGTGCCCTTCGACGAGCCCTACCGCCAGCACCGCTGAAGACCGCGGCCTTTGTACACTGGCCCGATGGAGATCTATGAAGTCGGGGGTGCGGTGCGCGACGGCCTGCTGGGCCTGCCGGTGAACGACCGCGACTGGGTGGTGGTGGGCGCCACGCCGCAGGCCATGATCGAGGCCGGCTTCCTGCCGGTGGGCAAGGATTTTCCGGTGTTCCTGCACCCCGGCACCCGCGAGGAGCATGCCCTTGCGCGCACCGAGCGCAAGACGGCGCGTGGCTACCACGGCTTCAACTTCCAGGCTGACGAAGCCGTCACGCTCGAGCAGGACCTGGCCCGCCGCGACCTCACCATCAACGCCATGGCCCGCGACGGCCAGGGCCGCATCATTGACCCCTACGGCGGCCGGCGCGACCTGTCCCAACGCGTGCTGCGGCACGTCACCGAAGCCTTCCGCGAAGACCCGGTGCGCATCCTGCGCGTCGCGCGCTTTGCCGCCCGCTTTGCCGACTTTTCCATCGCCCCCGAAACCCTGGCCCTGATGCGCGCCATGGTGCACGACGGCGAGGTCGACGCGCTGGTGTCCGAGCGCGTCTGGCAGGAACTGGCCCGCGGCCTGATGGAAGACCGGCCCTCGCGCCTGTTCGAGGTGCTGCGTGAATGCGGCGCGCTGGCGCGGCTGCTGCCCGAGGTGGACCGGCTGTGGGGTGTGCCGCAGCGCCCCGAGTACCACCCCGAGGTGGACACCGGTGTGCACCTGATGATGGTGCTGGACATGAGCGCCCGCCTGGGGATGGAGGAAGACGCCTATCCGCAGCGTGCACGGCTGGCGGCCGCGCTGACGGCGGCGCAGGCGGTGGACACGGCCGAGGTGGCGCAGCGCGCATCGGCCAGTGGCGCGAGTGGGCGGGCCATCGGGGAATGGATCCACCGCGCCCGGGTCGCCGCCGTGGAACAGGCGTTGGCGTAATGCCCTCGCCCACCGCGCGGTGCTCAGCCCGACTGCGCCGGCTGCATCAGCGGGATGCGAACAATGAACTCGCTGCCGTGCCCGGGCCCGTCGCTGTACGCCCGCACCGAGCCGCCGTGCATCTCGACCAGGCGCTGGGTCAGCGACAGCCCGATCCCCAGCCCGCCGCGTGACCGCGACAGCGCCGTTTCCACCTGGGAGAACAGCTGGAAGATGCTCTCCAGCCGGTCGGTTGGAATGCCCACGCCTTGGTCCCGAACGCTCAGCAGGACGTCGCCGCCGTCGACCCATACGTTCAACTCGATACGGCCGCCCCGGTCCATGTACTTGGACGCGTTGTTCAAAAGGTTCATCAGGGCCTGGCCCATCCGGGTGCGATCCGCACACACGAACAGCGGCTGCTCGGGCTTGTCCACGACCAGGGTGTGTTCGAGCTCGCGGATCAAGGGCTCGGCGGTCTCGATGGCATCCTGCAAGAAGCTGTCCACATCGATGCGTTCGCGCTGCAGCTCGATCTTCCCCTGGTCGATTCGACCGACGTCCATCAGGTCGTCGATCAGCCGGCTCATCAGCCGCACCTGCCGCTCGATGATGTCGCCGGCCCGGGCCGCCACCGTCCCCTCGCCGCCTTGCAGACGCAAGAGATGGACCGCGTTGCGCACAGGCGCCAGCGGGTTGCGCAGCTCGTGCGCCAGCGTGGCCAGGAACTCGTCCTTGCGCCGGTTCGCATCGCGCAGGCGGGCCTCGCTCGCGTGCAGCGCCCGGGTGCGTTCGCTGACGCGCCGGTCCAGCGTCTCGTTCAGGTCGGACAGCCGGGCCTCGGCGCGGCGCCGCTCGGCCACCTCGGCGGTGAGCGAACGGTTGACCTCTTCCAGCGCCTGCCCCCTGCGGTGCAGCTCGGCGAACACCGCAACCTTGGACTTGAGCACCGTCGGATTGACCGGCTTGTGCAGGTAATCGACCGCCCCCGTGCCGTAGCCCTCCAGCACATGCTGGTCCTCGTTGTAGTAGGCGGTCAGGAAGATGATGGGGATGCGCGCGGTTCGCCTTCGCTCCTTGATCAGCTGGGCCAACTCGAAGCCGGTCATGTCGGGCATGCGCACGTCCAGCACCAAGACCGCGAATTCCTGCGCCATCAGGGCCAGCAGCGCTTCATGGCCCGAGTGCGCGCGCACCAGCCGGTAGCCGGGATCGCTCAGCACCGATTCGAGCACCGTGAGGTTCCTCGGCTCGTCGTCGACAATGAGGATGTTGACGGACTCGGGCGCGTTGACCTCGGCCGCGGCGGGCGGCTCAGCCTCACGAAGGGGCGTCTTCTCAACGGTCATCGGAACAGCCATACCCGCATCAGCGACAACAGCTGATCGGTATTGACCGGCTTGGCGATGTAGTCGCTCGCGCCGGCGTCCAGGCATTTCTCACGGTCGCCCTTCATCGCCTTGGCGGTCAGCGCGATGATGGGCAGCATGCGCAGCGCCGGCTCGCTGCGGATCTCCCGCATGGTCTCGTAGCCGTCCATCTCGGGCATCATGATGTCCATCAGCACCATCTCGAGATCGGGCGTCTTCTTGACGATCTCGATGGCCTGGCGGCCGTTGGTGGCGCTGACCACCACCATGTCGTGGTTCTCCAGCACCGTGGTCAGCGCGAAGATGTTGCGCGCATCGTCGTCGACCACCAGCACCTTGCGTCCTTGCAGCACCTGGGACGAATCGTGCAGACGCTCCAGCATCGCCTGGCGGTCGGGCGGCAGGTCGGTCACCACCCGGTGCAGGAACAGCGCGGTCTCGTCCAGCAGCCGTTCGGGCGATCGAACATCCTTGAGCACGATGCTCTTGGCCAGGGTCGTCAGGTGCGATTGTTCCTCGCGGCTCAAGTCCTTTCCTGTGAACACGACCACCGGCACGGTGGACAGCGCCGGGTCCGCGCGCAAGGCCCCCAGCAGGTCAAAGCCGCTCACGTCGGGCAGACGCAGGTCCAGCACCACGCAGTCGAAGTCCTGCTCGCGCATCCGCGCAAGCGCCTCGTTGCCGCTGCCGGCCGCGACGATCTCGACGTCGTCGTGCGCCAGAAGGTCGATCACGGCGGCCCGCTCGATCTCGTTGTCCTCCACCACGAGCAATCGGCGCTTGCGCGGCTCGGTGAACTCCTTGATGCGGTCGAATGCCGCCTCCACGCTGGCGGTGGTCGGCTCCTTGATCAGGTAGCCGAAGGCACCGCGCGACAGGCCATGCTGGCGCTCCTCTTCGGTGCTGACGATCTGCACCGGGATATGGCGCAGTTGCGGATCGAGCTTGAGCTGGTTCAGCACAGTCCAGCCCAGCATGTCCGGCAGGACGATGTCCAGCGAAATGGCCGCCGGCCGCAGCTCGCGCGCCAGCGCCAGGCCCAGCGAGCCCCTGTTCGCCACCACACCCTTGAAGCCCTTGTCGCGGGCCAGGCCGAGCAGGATGCGCGCGTAATGCGGGTCGTCCTCGATCACCAGCAGTACCGCGTCGCCTGGCGCGATGGTGGCGCGGTCGTCCGCGACGTGCTCCTCGCGCACGGCCGGCAGTGCGCGCAGCACGGCCGACTCATGCGCCTGCGCCTCCGACTGCCGCCCCGCCTTCATCGGGTCAGGCCTGGCATAGTGCAGCGGCAGGTACAGCGTGAATGTGCTGCCTTGTCCGTGCACGCTGGTCAGCTTGATCTCGCCCCCCAGCAACATGGCCAGTTCGCGGCTGATCGCCAGTCCAAGCCCGGTGCCGCCATATTTACGCGAGGTGCCGGCATCGGCTTGCTGGAAGGCTTCGAAGATCAGGCGCTGCTTCTCGGGCGCCACGCCGATGCCAGTGTCTTCCACCGCGAAGGCGACCACATGCTGGGCCTGGCTGAGCACGGGATGGTCCGTGCTCCAGCCGGCACTGGCCAGGCCGACCCTCACCTCCACGTGGCCGCGCGAGGTGAATTTGACCGCATTGGACAGCAGGTTCTTCAGGATCTGCTGCAGCCGCTTGGGGTCGCTGTCCATGGACTGCGGCAGGTCGTCTGCAAAGCGAATGCGCAAGGGCAGGTTCTTGGCCTCGGCGACGTGGCGGAAGTTGCGGTCGATGCTTTCGCGCAATCCGCCGAAGGCAATGTCCTCGATGTCCACCGACACCGTTCCCGACTCGATCTTGGACAGGTCCAGGATGTCGTTGATCAGGTTCAGCAGATCGCTGCCCGACGAGTTGATGTTGCGGGAGAACTCGGTCTGCTTGGACGTGAGGTTGCCCGTGGCGTTCTCGGCCAGCTGCTGGCTCAGGATCAGAATGGAGTTGAGCGGCGTGCGCAACTCGTGCGACATGTTGGCCAGGAACTCCGACTTGTACTTGGAGGTCAGGGCCAGCTCCGAGGCCTTGTCCTCCAGGGCGCCGCGGGCCTGCTCCACCTCGCGGTTCTTGCGTTCGACCTCGGCGTTCTGTTCGGCCAGCAGGCGCGCCTTGGTGCCCAGTTCCTCGTTGGTCTGCTGCAGCTCGGCCTGGCGCGACTGCAGCTCCGCGGTGAGCTGCTGCGACTGCGTCAGCAGGCCCTCGGTGCGCATGGTGGCCTCGATGGTGTTGAACACCGCGCCGATGCCCAGCGCCAGCTGGTCCAGGAAGTTCAGGTTGACCGGCGTGAACGGGTGCAGCGAGGCCAGCTCGATCACCGCCTTGGTCTGGTTCTCGAACAGCACCGGCAGCACCACCACGCTGACATGGCGGGCCCGTCCCAGGCTGGAGCTGATGGTGACGAAATCGGTGGGCACGTCGGTCATCAGGATGCGGCGGGTTTCCACCGCGCACTGGCCGACCAGGCCCTCGCCCAGGGCGATGGTGGGCGCCAGCTGCACCTGGCCCGACTGCGCATAGCTCGACAGCAGCACCAGCTCGCCGTTGAACTCGGGGCTGTTGCTGTTGTGGTAGATGCTGCCCTGGTGCGCGTTGACCAGCGGCGCCAGCTCCGACAGCAGCATCTTGCCCACGGTGGAAAGCTCGCGCTGGCCCTGCAGCATGCCGGTGAAGCGCGCCAGGTTGGTCTTGAGCCAGTCCTGCTCGCGATTCGACTCGGTCGTCTCGCGCAGGTTGGAAATCATCGTGTTGATGTTGTCCTTGAGCTCCGAGACTTCGCCCTTGGCATCGACCTGGATCGAACGCGTCAGGTCGCCCTTGGTCACCGCCGTGGCCACCTCGGCGATGGCCCGCACCTGGGTGGTGAGGTTGGCCGCCAGCAGGTTCACGTTGCCGGTCAGGTCCTTCCAGGTGCCGGCGGCGCCGGGCACATTGGCCTGGCCGCCCAGGCGGCCCTCCACGCCCACCTCGCGGGCCACGTTGGTCACCTGGTCGGCAAAGGTGGCCAGGGTGTCCGTCATGCCGTTGATGGTGTCGGCCAGTGCCGCCACCTCGCCCTTGGCCTGCACCGTCAGGCGCTGGCTGAGGTTGCCGTCGGCCACGGCAGTCACCACCTTCACGATGCCACGCACCTGCTCGGTCAGGTTGCTGGCCATGAAGTTCACGTTGTCGGTCAGGTCCTTCCAGGTGCCGCCCACGCCGCTCACCTGCGCCTGGCCGCCCAGCTTGCCCTCGGTGCCCACCTCGCGCGCCACCCGCGTCACTT
>JAZKDA010000049.1:0-581 GCA_040387815.1 Pseudomonadota bacterium
AACGTAATGATCAGCGGTATCGCCAGCTCGTCGATCGACGTTGGCAGCGTTCCAGCGCCGGCCAGCGAGGCCGCGTTCTGCGACAGCCTCGCCAGCGACAGCACCTTCAGCAGCATCGGCGCCTCCGGCGGCGGCACGCTGACGATCAACAGCTGCAGCTTCTCGGGCAACACCGGTACTGTGGACGCGACGCTGTCGATCACGTCGCCGGTGGTGATGACGATCCCGTACACCGTGACCTACGTGTACAACTGATCGCCCTGTCTCAAGATCGCGCTCGACCGCAAGCGGCGCCCAGGCCGGCAACGGGCGCCGCTTCGTTTTTTGGACTGCCGGCGTCACTGCTGAAATTTGAATTTCACATTACTTGATAACAAGTAGTGTGAATAATAAAATCAGCATCCATGAGCCAATCTCAACTCATCCTTGATCTAGCCACGCAGCAGCGCCTGCTTCGCGCGGCGGATGTGCGAAAGCGCGGCTGGTCGCCCCAACTCCTGCTCAGCCTCCATCAGGCCGGCAAGCTGCAACGGGTGGCTCGCGGCATCTACAGTCTGCCCAACGCCGAACTCACCGAGCAT
>JAZKDA010000049.1:591-1219 GCA_040387815.1 Pseudomonadota bacterium
AGGCCGTGCTATGCCTGCTTTCGGCGCTGCAGTTCCATCAAGTTGGCACGCAGATGCCCCATGAACTCTGGATCGCACTGCCAACGGGTTCGCAAACCCCGGCGCTGACTTACCCAAAGCTTCGAATCGCCCGCCTCAGTGGCGCGGCCTATGGCGAGGGCATCGAAACCGTGACCGAGCATGGTGCGCCGATCCGCGTATACAGCGTTGCGAAGACCGTTACCGACTGCTTCAAGTTTCGCAACAAGATCGGCCTGGACGTAGCGTTGGAAGCACTCAAGGACGCGTGGCGGACCCGGAAGCTGACGATGGCGGACGTGAACCACTTTGCAAAGATCAACCGCGTTGAGCGCGTCATGCAACCGTACCTGGAAGCTGTGGCCGCATGAGCACCAATCTCCCAGCTTCTATCTTGGCTCGACTGCTGAACTTGGCCAAGGAGCGTGGCGACGACTACACCCTGCTTCTGAACCGATTCGCCTTGGAGCGCCTCCTTTGCCGCATCAGCCTCTCGCCCTACGCAGACAGATTTCTGCTCAAGGGGGCCCTGCTTTTTTCGCTCTGGTACAACGATCCGCATCGCCCTACGCGCGACGTTGATCTTCTCGGCTTTGGCCCTGACGATGCC
>JAZKDA010000049.1:1229-6084 GCA_040387815.1 Pseudomonadota bacterium
ACACCTTGATCGCCACCTTCCGCGAGGTCGCTGCCATGGACTTGGGCGATGGCATTGTGTTTGACACTGCATCGGTGCGTGCGAGCGCCATTCGTGAGGACGACACCTACGGTGGCACCCGAATCAACCTCCTCGCTCGGCTAGGTTCAGGCCAACAGCCGCATGAAGGACTTCTACGATTTGGCGGTCATTGCCAGAAGAACAGCGTTGGATGGCAAGATTTTGTCAGAGGCCATCGCGGCCACATTTGCTCGACGCGGTACGCCGTTGCCGGCTGAGCGACCTTTGGCGTTGACGCGCGAATTCGGACAAGACAGCGCAAAGCTGCGGCAATGGCAGGCCTTTCTAAACAAGAGCCGCGTTGAGGCGCCTGCTCTCCCGCACGTAGTTACCCTCCTTGGCTTGTTGCTCTGGCCGCCCAGCGAGGCAGCGCGAGATGGAGGCGCATTTGATCTCGTATGGGCTTACGAGGACGAGGATGTGCGGCAGTGGAAGGCGCCAATGCCCGGACAGGCGCGGCCGGGTCCGCAGGGCATCAATCCTCCTCCCTGACGTGGAACTGCCCCACCAGTTGCTGTTGCACGCCAGGCGGCACGGCGTCGTAGTGCGACAGGGCCAGGGTGTAATGCCCCTGGCCGCTGGTCATGGCGTTCAGGCGCAGCTGGTAGCCGGCCAGCTCCGACAGCGGGGCCTGGCCGCGCACCACCACCTGGCCGGCGCCCACATGGTCGGAGCCGTTGACCTGGCCGCGCCGCGATGACAGGTCGCCGGTGATGTCGCCCATGGCCGCCTCGGGCGCGGTGATCTCCACGTCGACGATCGGCTCGAGCACCACCGGGCGGGCCTGGCGCACGGCTTCGGTGAAGGCCTTGCGGCCGGCCGCGACGAAGGCCACCTCCTTGCTGTCGACACTGTGGTGCTTGCCGTCGTACACCACCACCCGCACGTCCATCACCGGATGCCCGGCGATGACGCCGGAGTCGATCGCCAGGCGCACGCCTTTTTCCACCGCCGGCATGAACTGCGAAGGAATGACGCCGCCCTTGACCTGGTCGACGAACTCGAAGCCCGTGCCGCGGGCCAGCGGCTCGACCCGCAGGAACACCTCGCCGAACTGGCCCGCGCCGCCGCTTTGCTTCTTGTGGCGGTGATGCCCTTCGGCCGGGGCGGTGATGCTCTCGCGGTAGGCGATGCGCGGCGGCCGGGTGTTCACCTCGAAGCGATGCAACTCACGCAGGCGATCGAGCAGCACCCGCAGGTGCACCTCGCCCAGGCCGTAGACCACGGTCTCGTGCGTGGCGGCGACACGGTCCAGGCGCAGGCAAGGGTCTTCGTCGACCAGCCGGCCCACGATCTCATGCAGCCGCTGCTCGTCGCCCCGGCGCACCGGGTCCATCGCCAGGCCGTGCACCGCCACCGGAAAATCAAGCGGCGCCAGGTGAATGTGGTCGTCTTCGGCCGCGTCGTGCAGCACCGCGTCGAAGTGGATCTCATCGACCTTGGCCACCGCGCAGATGTCGCCCGGCAGCCCGCGCGCCACCTCCACATGCTCCTTGCCCTGGAGCATGAACAGATGCCCCACCTTGAAGGGCTTGCGCCCGTCGCCCACGTACAACTGCGTTCCAGGCGTAACGGTGCCCTGGTGAATGCGAAACACGCCCATCTTGCCGACGTAGGGGTCGATGGTGATCTTGAACACGTGCGCCAGCACATGGGCCGCGGGGTCGGGCCGCGCCTGGATCGGCACGGCCTGCGATCCCTCGCCCCGCAGGAACTTCGGCGGGTTGCCTTCGGTCGGGTTGGGCAGCAGGCGGTCGATCACCTGCAGCAGCTCGGGAATGCCGGCGCCGGTTCGGGCCGACACAAAGCAAACCGGAATGAGGTGGCCTTCGCGCAGTGCCTGCTCCAGCGGCGCATGCAGCTCGGCCGGGTCGACGTCGCCATCATTGAGGTAGCGCTCGACAAAGGCCGCGTCGACCTCGACCACCTGCTCCACCAACGCGCGGTGGGCCGCGTCGACCGAGGAAAAATCGGCCTGCCCTTCCCGGTTGAAAAAGCAGTCGACGACACGCGTGCCGCCGCCGGCGGGCAGGTTGACCGGCAGGCATTCGCGCCCGAAAGCCGCCTGGATATCGGCCAGCAATCGGCCGAGGTCGACCCCCATGTCGATGCGGTTGACGATGATGAGCCGATCGAGCTGGCGCTGCGCGGCGTACGCCATCATGCGTTTGGCCATGGGCTCGACGCCTGCCGTGGCGTTGATCACCACCGCGGCGGTCTCGACCGCTTCGAGCGCGGGCAACGAGTGGCCCATGAAGTCGGGCGCGCCGGGGGTGTCGATCAGGTGAATGTGGGTTTCGCCATGCCGCAAGTGCATCACCGACGCATTGAGCGAATGCTGCATGCGCCGCTCCAGCGGGTCGAAGTCGCTGACGGTGGTGCCGCGCTCGACGCTGCCGGCCGCCCCGATGGCGCCGGTGGCCTGCAACAGCGCCTCGCACAAGGTGGTTTTCCCGGCGGCCGCCGGCCCGACCAGGGCCAGCGTGCGGATCGCGGCAACGCCGCTGGAAGATGGGCTCGGCATGAACATGTCTCCTGGGCACGGCATCACGCGCAGCGATCACCACGCGGGCGGCACCTGTTCGCAGGGTAGGTCAAGCGCGCCCGCCGCACAAGTCAACCGCAACAGGCGGGCGCCCTGACGCGCGCCGTCAACCCGCGACTACATCGCGGCGGGCGCGTGTCTCACCGAAGCCCAGCCGGCCCGCGCTTACCCTGGCAGACACAGCCAGGAGAACTGGAGCCATGGGCTTCGCCGCACGCTTGAACCCTTCACACGGCCACGCCCCCGGCGAGCGGATGGGCTGCGTCGCGATGGGCGTGGCGGCCTGCGGTTTGCTGCTCGCGGCCGCTGGTGCGCAGGCGCAGACAGAGCCCGAGCCTGAGCCCGAACCGGCCCCTTTGTCGCTCTCCACGGCGGGCCCGATGACGATCGCCACGCTCGCGACCACCGAGCAGGCACCGCGACTGCCCAAGGTCGATCTGGCCCTGCTGATGCCCTCCCCCATGCTGCACGGATCGCGGCCGCTGGATCCGGTGCAGATGCTGCAGCAAGCCCAGGGTGTACGCCATGACGATTCGCTCAGCCTCGGCCTGCGCTGGCGGCCACAGCTGACCGCCGGCCACACGCTGGACATCAGCGTCTGGCGCCAGGTCACACCGGTGCCTTCGCTGACCGGTGTGTTGAGCCGCGATCCAGGCTACGGTGCGCAGGTAGAGCTGCAACTGGCGTCCGAGCGAATGGCGGCCCTGCGCGATCTGGTGGGGTTCAAGTTCAGTAACGGCGCCCGAATCTCGCTGCGGCGCAAGAGCGGGCAGACGACGATCAATTTTCGGATGCAGTTCTAGGCTGCGGCGCTGTGCGCCAGCACGCCCTGCCCCGCCCACCGGCCGGTCGCCATGCAAGCGGTGAGCAGGTAGCCGCCGGTCGGCGCCTCCCAGTCGAGCATCTCGCCGGCGCAGAACACGCCGGGCAAGGCGCGCAGCATCAGCCGCTCGTCCAGCGCGTCGAAGCGCACACCGCCGGCGCTGCTGATCGCCTCTGCCAACGGCCGGGTGGCCGACAGCCGCAGCGGCAGCGACTTGATGGCGGCCGCCAGCTGCGCCGCGTCGTGCGTCTGCTCGCGCGTGAGCACCTCGTTGAGCAAACCCAGCTTGATACCGTCCAGGCCCAGCCGTCCCTTGAGGTGGCTCGACAGCGAGCGCGAGCCGCGCGGGTGTGCCACATCGGCCAGTACGCGCTCGGCACTGCGATCGGGCAGCAGGTCGATGTGCAGCGTGGCCTGGCCCTGCGCGGCGATGGCCTCGCGCAGCGCCGCCGACGCGGCATACACCAGGCTGCCTTCGATGCCGGTGGCGGTGGCCACGAATTCGCCGCGGCGCATCACGCCCTCGATCGCGATCGCAACCGACTTGAAGGGTTGGCCGGCAAAGCGCTCTGAGAAATGCGCGCTCCAGCCTCCCGCTACGTCGAAGCCGCAGTTGGAGGCGACCAGGGGCGCCACTTCGACGCCCTGCTCCTCCAGCCACGCCTGCCAGGCGCCATCGGAGCCCAGGCGCGGCCAGCTCGCGCCGCCCAGGGCCAGCACCACAGCATCGGCCTTGACGTGATGCTCACCCTGCGGCGCCTCGAATCGCAGCACGCCCGGAGCCGCCCACCCCGTCCAGCGGTGGCGCATGTGGAACACCACGCCCGCGGCCCGCAGGCGATGCAGCCAGGCCCGCAGCAAGGGGGCGGCCTTCATGTCGGTGGGGAACACCCGGCCCGAGCTGCCGACGAAGGTGGCCGTGCCCAGGCCCTCGGCCCAGGCGCGCAGGGCGGTGGGGTCGAAGGCGCGCACGGCCTTGTCCAGCACGGGCGGCAGCGGACGAAACCGCTTGAGAAAAGGCTCCAGCGGCTCGGAATGCGTGAGGTTCAGGCCGCCGCGCCCGGCCAGCAGGAACTTGCGTCCGGCCGAGGGCATGGCGTCGTACACCTGGACGTGTTGGCCGGCGGCGCTGAGGACTTCGGCGGCGGCCAGGCCTGCCGGGCCGGCGCCGATGATGATGATGGTCATGGTCATGGGCTTCTTGTTCACTCCAGCGGCACCAACCGCCCTTCGCCCGTGAGAAACGCGGCACGCACGTCCTGGCCCGGATAAACGGCCGAGACGGCGGCGCGGTAGGTGCGCAGTTGCGCCAGCAATGTGGCGTCGGCCTCGGGCCGCGTGGCGGATTTGTAGTCCAGCACCCACCAGCAATCGCCCTGGCGCGCGCGCACCAGGCGGTCCAGGCGCAGCAGCTGCCCGCCGTGGAA
>JAZKDA010000050.1:0-5597 GCA_040387815.1 Pseudomonadota bacterium
TGTCTTCGTTGTGGATGCCGGTGACCAGGCGCTCGTAGGCGATGAACAGCAGCGCCAGGCCGGGGGCTTCGTAGATGCCGCGGCTCTTGGCTTCGATGATGCGGTTCTCGATCTGGTCGCTCATGCCCAGACCGTGGCGGCCGCCGATGCGGTTGGCTTCCAGGATCAGGGCCACCGGGTCGCTGAACTCCACGCCGTTCAGGGCCACGGGCTGGCCTTCCTCGAAGCGCACCGAGACTTCCTCGGACTTCACCGGCACGTCGTCCTTCCAGAACGCGACGCCCATGATGGGGTTCACGATGCGGATGCCGCTGCTCAGGAATTCGAGGTCCTTGGCTTCGTGCGTGGCGCCCAGCATGTTGCTGTCGGTGCTGTAGGCCTTCTCGGCGCTCATCTTGTAGCCGAAGCCGGCGGCGGTCATGAACGCCGACATCTCGGAGCGGCCGCCCAGCTCGTCGATGAAGGTCTGGTCGAGCCAGGGCTTGTAGATCTTGAGCGCCGGGTTGGTCAGCAGGCCATAGCGGTAGAAGCGCTCGATGTCGTTGCCCTTGTAGGTGCTGCCGTCGCCCCAGATGTTGACGTCGTCCTCCTTCATGGCAGCCACCAGCATGGTGCCGGTGACGGCGCGGCCCAGCGGCGTGGTGTTGAAGTAGGTGACGCCGGCGGTGGAGATGTGAAAGGCCCCCGACTGCAGCGCGGCGATGCCTTCTTGCGCGAGCTGGCGGCGGCAGTCGATCAGGCGGGCCAGCTGCGCGCCGTAACCCATGGCCTTGCGCGGGATCTCGTCGTAGTCGGGCTCGTCGGGCTGGCCCAGGTTGGCGGTGTAGGCGTAGGGGATGGCGCCTTTCTTGCGCATCCACAGCAGGGCCGCGCTGGTGTCCAGCCCGCCGGAGAAGGCGATGCCGACCTTCTGGCCGACCGGCACGTTTTCAAGAATGGTGCTCATGGCGGATCAACCGAAGTGGCAGATGTAGTGGTAGGGCTCGGTGACGCGGATCTCGAACCTGGAGTCGCCGGGCACGCTGAATTTTTCACCGGCCTTGGAGCTGTTCCAGGCCTGCGCGCCCACCATGCGCCATTCGCAGGCGCCGGCCACGCATTCCATGATCTCGGGCGCGCCGGTGCTGAAGATGAGGGTGGACGGCAGGATCACGCCGACGGATTTTTTTGTGCCGTCGGCAAAGGTGACGCCGTGGCTGACGCACTTGCCGTCGAAGTAGACGCTGGCCTGGGTGTTGACGGACACGCCGTCGATCTTTTCGGTGCTCATGGAAATGCCTGCGGTTCGCCGTGGGAAACCGGGCATTTTAGGCCGAGCCGCCAAAGCGGCCGATGTGGGGTGCTCAAGGCCCCCGCGTGTGGGCCGCCGCGCTCAGTGTCTGTGGCGGTGCCCGCCCCAGACGTAGCCCAGGCTCAGCGATACGTTGGGCGTGTAGTAGCGAGGCCGGTACACGGGCGCCGGATAGGCCACATAGACCGGCGCGGTGATAAACGGTGACACCATGCTCTGCGGCGCGTACTGCGGTGCGTACTGGGGCGTGTAGGCGGGTGGCGCGTACTGTGGAGAGTATTGCGGGCTGTACGGGGGCGTGTACTGAGGCGCATATTGCGGTGGGTACGGCGGCTGCGGCGATGTGACGGGCGCCGTGCTGGCGCCGATCGCCGTCACTTGCAGGCGGACGGTCGGGCCCGGGTCCTGCGGCATCTGCACGGTGTACTGCTTGCCGGCGAACTCGTAGGTGACGTTGTAGCCGACCGCCCGGTTCTCGTAGAAGGTTTGGGTGGTGCACTGGGTCTGCTGCTGCACCTGGGTGTTGCTGCCCTCGATGCGGTTGCCCAGCAGCGCGCCGCCCACCACCCCGACGATGGTCGCCAGCGCCCGGCCGCCGCCGTCGCCGATCGCATTGCCCGCCGCGCCGCCGGCCACCGCCCCCAGCACCGCACCGGCGCCTGACTTGGGCTGGTCCACCACCACCGGGGTCTGGCTGCACACCTGGCGCGGCACCGCTACTTGCTGGATCATGGGAACGCTGGAGATCACGCGGCCGGTTTCCTGCGCATGCAGGGCCGGGGCGGCAAGCGCCGCCAGGGTGGCAGCGCTTGTAAGAAGAAGGTGTTTCATGGGGAGGATCTCCGGTGGCGGCGGGCTCATCTCGACAACGGCGGCCCGCGGCGCCGCGTTGACGTTGAACTCTAAGCCGGGCGTGTAAAGAATCAATGAAGCTCTGATGCGCGCAGGCGGGCCTCAGTTCAATCGGCCTGCTGCTGCCAGAGGGCCGCGTCGAAACCGACTGTCAGCTGGCCGCCGGGCCATTGCACGACCGGGCGCTTGATGACGCTGGGCTCACGCAGCATCAGCGCCCGGGCGCTGGCCGCATCCCCCACCGCATGCTGCGTCGCCGGATCGAGCTTGCGCCAGGTGGTGCCCTTGCGATTGACCAGCACCTCCCAGCCGAGCTGGCGCAGCCAGTCATCGAGCTGCTCGGTGGGCACGCCCTCCTTGCGGAAATCGTGGAAGCGGTGGGCAACGCCGTGTTCAGCTAGCCAGGCGCGGGCCTTCTTGACGGTGTCGCAATTGGGGATGCCGTAAACAACCATGTTCATGCCGCCCATGGTACGGCGCAGGGCCTGCGCCGTTTGGATGTCAGCTGCCGAGACCGGGCATCAGATCCTTCAATATTCGGGGCTTGTCGAACTTGCCGAAATGGGTCCGCGGCAATTTCTGAACGAAATGGATTTCCTTGGGTACCTTGTGGCCTGCCAAACCGGTGCGGCAAAAGCTCATGATGTCTTGTGCGGTACACCCAGCATCGGCCCTGACCACCACGACCGCATGCAAGGCTTCGGACCATTTTTCATCGGGCACGCCAATCACAGCCGCCTCGAGCACCGCGGGGTGACGGTACAGCACCTGCTCAACCTCGCTGGGGTAGACATTGAACCCGCCGGTTTTGATCATGTCCTTTTTGCGGTCAACGACGTACAAGAATCCCTCGCCATCGACCTCCACCACGTCGCCGGTTTTAAACCATCGGCCGGCAAACGCATTCCGTGTCTCGTCGGGGTTGTTGAGATATCCGAGGGTGACCTGCGGTCCGGCCAGACCGAGTTCGCCGCGATGGGACGGGCTGGGTTTCCCGTCGTCGTCCAGCAGCGCCATTTCGATGTGCTTCCCGATTTTTCCCACCGAACGGAACTTGCCTTCGGCCATATGCGAGGGCAGCAGGAAGGTGACCGGGCCCGCGAGCTCGGTCAAGCCATAGACGTTGCCGATCGCCTCGCCAAAAATGGCGCGCGAACGCTCGTACGTGGCAATGGGAAGGACGGATCCGGCCACGGTCAGCAGGCGGATGCTGCTCACGTCCCTCGGTTGGGCCTCGAAGGCGCTGATCAGGTCGTTGAGCATGGTCGGGATCATGTTCAGCGTGGTGATGCGGTGTCTTTCGACCAGCTGCAGCACCAGATGCGGATCCCAATGCTTGACGATGGTGACACTTCCTCCCGCCAGGAGCGTTGCGCCGGCGGTGTACCAGGCGGCGTGGGACATCGGAAGCACAATCAGGTGCCGGTCTGACGCGGACAAGCCCCACTGCTCCACGGAGGTCTCCAGCGCGCACATCCAGCTTTGGTGCGATTGAACCGCAGCCTTGGACTTGCCCGTTGTTCCCCCCGTATACATGACACAAAATGGATCGGTGGCGTTGGGCCGAACGTCTGGCGCCGGCGCATCGGACAGCGAAACCTCGTGAATGAAATCTTCGTCCAGCAGATGGGGTAGGTGGCTCAACGCTTCGCGCCGCTCGGCCACCAGCTTGGCGAAGTCGCGGGCGTAGAGCAAGGCTTTCGCGCCAGAGTCCTTGACCTGAAACGCCAGTTCGGCACCGCTGATGCGCTGTGACAGCGGCAAGCCGACGATCCCGGTTCGCGCACAAGCCATGTAGGTGTACAAAACCTCGGCGCAATTGGGCAACAAAAAGGCAAACAGGTCGCCCGGCTTCAGCCCCAGGCCGAGCAATGCGGCGGCGAACCGGTTGACATGGGCGTCGAGTTCGCCGTAGCTGATGCGCTCGGTGTCGCCAAACAGCGCGATTGCCTCATCAGTCGCGCTGAACTTGGAAAAGAGGGTGGAGTTCATTGCTTGGCTGCTCCGCCCACGGGAATCCGTTTGGAATAACGCACGTTCACCACGAGCTCCTTGAAGAACCAGCGCCCGTCGATCTTGACGAACTGATCCTCATAGGTGCCGGCGATGACCACCGGGTCTGCGATGGACGGATCATCCCGGCGCAGTGATCTGCACAGGCACAGCAGATAAAACCGGCCGGTCGCGCTCTGGCCGTCTTGCGCGAGATCGATTCGCGGCGATGTCACGTAGTGCAATACGTCGGCCACGGTTTTGGCAAGCTCGGCGAAATAGGCGCGAATCTGGGCATGCCCCGTGAAATCGCCATACCCATTGGCAGCCCATCGGCCGTCGGGAACAAATATCGAACAAAGTCCGTCGAGGTCGTAGCCGGCGTCGCAAAAGGCCGCATACCGGTACTTCAGCGACGTGATGGCGCTGACGTCTTCAATCCGCCCGACCCTCTGTTCAAGCGTCATCGGTTCACGATCCTGCAGCATGCGGTGTCCCTTTCAGTAAGGCTTTGATCACGACCATGGCCCGATGGTACGGCGACAATCAGGCGCCATGGACACCCTTCAAGACTGGCTCTCGCACTGTGAGCGCCTCCACCCCAAGACCATCGACCTCGGCCTGGACCGAGTGCGCGAGGTCGCCAGGCGCATGGACCTGCGCTTTGCCTGCCCCGTGATCACCGTCGCCGGCACCAACGGCAAGGGCTCGACCTGCGCCATGCTGGAGGCGATCGCGCTGCAGGCCGGTTGGCGCACCGGCGTGTACACCTCGCCGCACCTGGTGCACTTCGAGGAGCGCTGCCGCGTCCATGGCGAATCGGTGAGCGCCGGCGAACTGGTGCCGCAGTTCGCGCGGGTCGAGGCGGCGCGCCAGGGCGTGACGCTGTCGTATTTCGAGTTCACCACCCTGGCCATCCTGGGCCTCATGGCCGATGCCAAGCTCGACGTCGCCATCCTGGAGGTGGGCCTGGGCGGGCGGCTCGACGCCGTCAACGTGATCGACGCCGACTGCGCCGTCATCACCAGCGTCGACATCGACCACACCGAGTACCTCGGCCCGGACCGCGAGAGCATCGGCCGCGAGAAGGCCGGCATCCTGCGTGCGGGCCGCCCGGCGGTGGTCAGCGACCCGGTGCCGCCGCAAAGCGTGATCGACCACGCCCAGGCCATCGGTGCCGACCTGTGGTTGCTGGGACGCGACTTCAATTTTTCCGGCGACAAACAGCAATGGGGCTGGGCCGGCCGGGGCCGGCGTTACGCCGGGCTGGCGTATCCGGCGCTGCGCGGTGCCAACCAGCTGATCAACGCATCGGGTGTGCTGGCCGCGCTCACGGCCCTGCGTGAGCGGCTGCCGGTGACGGCCCAGGCGGTGCGCAACGGCCTGGCGATGGTCGAGTTGCCCGGGCGCTTCCAGATCGTGCCCGGCCAGCCCACGCTGGTGCTGGACGTGGCGCACAACC
>JAZKDA010000051.1:0-6454 GCA_040387815.1 Pseudomonadota bacterium
AGGGATAGGCCACGCCGGGCGAATAGGCCAGCGACAGGTCGCGCTGGTTGGACAGGGGCTTGGTCGGCGTGACGGCGATCTTGCCGCGCGTGGGCGAGCGGTGGTAATCACGCGCGGCGTCACGCAGCGCCAGTTCGGCGGCGGTGGTGGGTTCCTTCATGGGTCTGTCTCCTCGAGTGCCAGTATGCGCTGGCGCCGGTCAGCTGGTCAGCTGGTCAGGCCCGGGTGATCACGCCACAGGCCACGCGGGCACCGGAGTTGCCAGCGGGCTGGCTGCGGTAGTCGTCCGGGTCACGGTGCACGACCACGCCGCGATCGAGCACGCTGGACTTGCCCGCGGACAAGGTCAAGTCGCGCACGACGGTGTCGACGCGGGCCACGCCATTGCCATCGGCGCGCAGATTTGGCATGTCGCCGGCATGATGCGGGGGCATGCCGGCGTGGCCATGTGCCATTCCGCCGGGATTGAAGTGGCCGCCGGCGCTGGACGCGTCGGCACTGGAGCAATCGCCCTTGTCATGGACGTGGAAGCCATGTTCGGCATTGGGCGTGAGACCGCGCACCTCGCCGGTGACGCGCAGGCCGCCGGACTGTTCGACGAACCGCAGCGATCCGCTGACGCTGCTGCCAGAGCGCGGCGACAGCGTCGCGGTGGCGGTCGGTGGACCCATGAGGGACGCGCATCCGGCCAGGGCAGCGGCAAGACTGAGCGCGCCAGCGGTGGCAACGAGGGGTGAACGGGCAGTGCATGTCATGCTTGTCTCCGGGAGAGTTCGCCGATGTTACCCGCCTGCCGGGTGTCGCGCGAGGGGCTGGGCGTACGCGCCATGTTGATCTATGCTGGCCGCCGAATTTCCACCGCAACAGAAACGAGTCTCGCATGGACACCTCCCGCATCGCCCGCTGGCATCTGCTGTTCGCCCTGACCTTCGCCGTGCTCGGCATGTGCCTGGGCATCTACATGGCGGTGTCGGGCAACCACACCTTGCATCCGGCACACGCGCACATCCTGCTGATCGGCTTCGTCATCTCCGCGCTCTACGCCATGATCTACCGCCTGTGGGTGCCACGCGCACGCAAGGTGGTGGCCGGGGTCCAGACCGTTCTGCACGAGGTGGGCGCCGTGCTCCTGGGCGGCAGCCTGATGCTGCTGTACGGTGGCGTCATGACCGAGCCGGCGCTCGGCCCGTTCCTGGGCGTGGGCGCCATTTCGGTGCTGACGGCCGTGGTTATGATGATCGTCCAGGTGCTGGGCGCCGATCCGGCGCGCTGAAGCCACACTCGCGCATCGTCACACGCCGGTGCGCTTGCGCGCCGCACGCCGTCCCGCCGGTCGCACCCTTGACAACGACAAGACCGAAGTGAAGATCTTCAATGGCTGGCGCATCGTCGGCGGTGCCGCCGTGATGCAGTTCCTGCAGTCGTGCCTGGTGATGCACGGCATGGGGGCCTACGTCGCCGCGCTGTCGCAGGAGCGTGGATGGAGCAAGACGGCGCTGTCAGGCGGCGCGGCGCTGCAGTCCATCGAGGGGGCACTGCTGGGCCCGCTGCAGGGCTGGCTGATCGACCGCTTCGGCGCGCGCAGATCGGTGCAGGCCGGCGTGCTGTTCCTCAGCGCGGGCCTGATCGTCCTCAGCCAGATCGAGACCCTCGGTGGTTTTTATGCCGCCTTCGTGCTGATTGCCATCGGCACCGCGCTATCGGGCTACTTTCCCTTCACCATCACGATCATGCATTGGTTCCGGCGCAAGCGCGCCCGCGCCCTGTCGCGCTCGGCCCTGGGGCTGGCGCTGGGCGGCCTGGCGGTGCCGGCCGTCGCATGGACGATGCAGACCTGGGGCTGGCGCAGCACCGCCCTGGGTTCGGGCATCCTCGTGCTGCTGATCGGCCTGCCGATCGCACGCCTGCTGCACCGCAGCCCCTCGGACATCGGCGAAGTGGAGGACGGCGAGCCGGTCGATCCGGACTCACCCAAGCCGCCGTCGCTGGCGCCCGTCCCGGCCGGGCCGAAGTTCACCGCGCGGCAGGCCTTGCGCACCCGCGCCTTCTGGCTCCTGGGCGTGGGCCACGGCTTCGCCCTGCTGTCGGTCACCGCCATCAACGTCCACGGCATCTCCCACATGAAGGAAGGTCTTGGCTATTCGCTGGCGCAAGCGGCCTCGGTGATCTCCCTCATGACCGTCTGCCAGGTCGGTGGGGTCCTGGGCGGATCGGCCATGGGCGACCGATTCGACAAGCGCGTCGTGTCGGCCGGCTGCATGCTGGGGCATGGCTGCGGCATGTTGCTCCTGACTTACGCGCAGAATCCCCTGTGGCTGGTCGGCTTCGCGGTGCTGCACGGCACGGCATGGGGCTTGCGCGGCCCCTTCATGGGTTCCCTTCGCGCCGACTACTTCGGGCTGGAGTCCATCGGCATGATCATGGGCCTGTCGGCCATCATCGTGGCTGCCGGCCAGGTCGGCGGGCCCATCGTGGCGGGCGGCCTGCGCGATCTCACGGGCGACTACAAGCTGGGCTTTACCGCGTTGGCGCTGGTGGTGTTGTTCGGATCCGCACTGTTCATGCTCGCAAGCAAGCCCGCAACCCCGTCGCAGGCCTGACGCGCTAGCGCCCTGTCGCCGCACCGGGCCAGGGGGCCGACGGCGACCTCCCGCATGACGCGCGCATCGGCGCCTGCCCCTCAGGCGGCTGGCCGGCGCACCTTGACGACCGCGCGCATCCGACTGACAGGCTCATTGAGCACGTCGATGGTGGCCGGGCCGGTGTAGACCGCCAGCACCAGGTCGCGCATGTGTTCCAGATGGGTCCGCCAGAAGCGCTCGGCGGCAGCCGGTGTGCCCGTTCGCATCAGCGCCAACGCCTTCACGCGGCTGCGGATGCTTTCCTGGCGCAGTGCATGCACGCTGTCCTTGGACAGGGTGCGCTCGGTCACATGCTCGTGCTGGCGGCGGATGATGTCGTAGATGAGGGATGCCAGCACGTGCAGCGTCTTGCTGCCGCAGTGGCGCGTGATCAGCAGCGAGAAGCCGGCGCTGAGGTCGGCATAGCGCAGCAGATCGTGCTGCGCCGCATCGCGTGCGGCAGCGATATTGGCCTCGAGTTCGGCGAAGGCCGCCTCGTTGCGCGACTGCGCCAACAGCGCGGCGGCTGGCGGCTCGATGACGGTGCGCGCCAGCCAGACGTCGGCCAGTGTGGTGCCCTCGATCTGCAGGAACACGCCCACCTGGCGGGCCGCCGAGGCCAGGTCGACCGTGCCCACCCGCGCGCCGCCGTGCTTGCCGCGGCTGATCGTGATGAGCGACTCGGACTCCAGCAGGCGCAAGGCCTCGCGCAGCGTCGGCCTCGACACGTCGAACTCGCCCTGGAGCACGCTCTCGGGGTGCAGCTTGTCGCCGGGCTTGAGACGGCCGGTCACGATCTGGCGGCGCAACTCGGCGGCGACCGTCTCGGCGGCCTTCAAGGGCTTGGCGGGTGGCGCGATGCCAGGGCGCACGGCCTTCGCGGGCCGGGGCGGGGCGGGGCTCTTCATGGGTGGGTGGGGTGCCGGCGCGGGTGTCGATATTGCTGCGTTTGAGGGTAGCACAGGCGGGCCTTCAATGAGGGTTTCCCTGTACCCCCGAATCTCTAACAGTTATACATTTTTATGCGCCTGCGCCGGTGCGAAACACCCGGCGGCGCGGGGTGCACGAGGTATCCCGATTGACATCGCGCCGGTGCGTCGCATAATAGTTAGACAATTAACTGCCACGGAGTCCCGCAGTGAACTGGCCGACGGTCATCTACAGCGAAGAGGTCATGCGCGAAGCCTTCGGCATCGAAACACGCCCGGTCGCGCTGGCCGACCGGCTGCGCCTGCTGGAGGCACTGTCGGACACCGGCCTCAAGCGCATCTGCCTGGGCGCCTTCGTCAGCCCGCGCTACGTGCCTCAGATGGCCGACTTCGAAGACCTCCTGCGGGCGGTCAAGCCCAAGGCGGGCGTGTCGTACTTCACCTTCACCCACAACCACAAGGCGCGGCTCAAGTCGATGGACTTCTCGCCGCCGCTGACCGTGGAGGAAGAGGTCTGCACCTTCTTCCTGGATATCTGCGACGTGCATCAGCGGCGCAACGTCAACCGCTCGATCGAGCAGTCCATGGCCAACTGGCCCGAGTTGATCGCCGACGCCAAAGGCCGCGGCGTCACCCGCGCCTCGGCGGCCATCGCTTCGGTGTGGGGCTCGAACTTCCTGGGCAAGTTTTCGCAGTCGTATCGGCTGGGCATGCTCGCGCGCGAGATCGACACCTTCCGCGCCGCCGGCATGGAGGTGGTGGAGATCGGCCTGCACGATTCGCAGAGCTTTTGCCTGCCGCACGAGATGGAAGCCGACCTGCGCGAGATCAAGCGCCGCTGGCCCGAGGTCAAGCACTTTCATCTCCACCTGCACGACGCGCGCGGCATGGCCCTGCCCTCGCTGTATGCGGCGCTGCGCACGCTGGACGCCACCGACACCGTGCTGATCGACGGCACCCTGGGCGGCGTGGGCGGCGGTCAGTACTGCGGCAACGGCCAGGCCTCGGCGATGGCTCCCACCGAAGACGTGCTGCACATGCTCGAAGGCATGGGCATCGCCACCGGGGTCGACCTCGACAAGATCATCGACTGCGTCTGGATGCTCGAAGACATCCTCGGGCGGCCAGCCTACGGCCATGTGTCCAAGGCCGGTCCACGCCCGCTCACGCCTGAACAGTTCTACGACCCCAACCTGCCGGCGATCGAAAGCCTGGGCGCGGCACGCCACTTCCGGCGCGGTGCCACAGCCTATGAGGGCCAGACCTACTCGCCCTGGTCCAAGCCGATCGCCGGGCCTTTCCGCGACACGGCCTGATGAACACCCCGGCAGCCACCGTGACACACACCCCGCCATTCACCCAGGAGACCATGCCGTGAACTTCGACCTGACCGAAGACCAGAAAGAGATCCGCGACTCGGTGCGCAAATTCGCCGAGGCCGAGATCCTGCCCCACTACCAGCGCTGGGACCGCACCGGCGAGTTCCTCACCGCCGACTACATCAAGAAGATCGTCGACATGGGCCTGTTGCGCCTGCGCCTGCCCGAGAAATACGGCGGCCAGGGCTACTCCTTCGTCGACTGCGGCATCGTGTGCGAGGAAATCGGCCGCGCCGACCACCAGATCCGCTACATCATCTCCAACGCCATCCACCTGGGCGAGATGGCCTCGTCCATGCATCCGGCGCTGCAGGAGGAATGGATTCCCCGCATCGCCAACGGCGAGATGATGTCGCTGGCCTTCACCGAGCCGCGCGGCGGCGCCGACGCCGGCAACATCGTGACCAAGGCCACGAAGGACGGCGACCACTGGGTGCTCAATGGCGAGAAAACTTCCATCACCTTCACCGGTGTGTCCAAGGTGGTGTTCGTGTCGGCGCGCACCGGCGGCCCCGGCCCGCGCGGCCTGTCGTTCTTTTGCGTGCCCACCGATACGCCCGGCCTGTCCACCTCCAACTTCGACCGAATGGGCCAGCGACTGGACCGCGGCGGCAGCATGTTCTTCGACAACGTGCGCATCCCCGCCCGCAACATGATCGGCAAGGAGAACGAGGGCTTCATCTGGGCCATGACCATCATCGGCTACAACCGCAACTTCGTGCCGCTGGCCTGCCTGGGCGCGGCGCAGAAGTCGCTGGAGGAGACGATGGAGTACCTCAAGCAGCGCCAGATCATGGGCAAGTCGGCCAGCCAGTGGCAGGGCGTGGCCAACGAGCTGGCCACCGAGGCCACCAAGATCGAGGCCGCCCGCATGCTTTGCTACAAGGCGCTGTCCCTGAAGGACCAGGACAAGCGCCACGACGCCGAATCGTCCATGGCCAAGTGGTGGGGCGTGAAAGTGGCCAACGAGGTGCTCTACACCTGCATGCGTTTGAACGGCCACTATGGCTGGGCCAAGGATCTGCCGCACGAGCAGCGCCTGCGCGACTGCCTGGGCATGGAGTCGGCCGATGGCCCGCGCGAAGTCCACCTGGGGATCATCGCGCGCGACCTGCTCGGCAAGAAGTTCGCGCCCTTCTGAGCGCGCAGCAGCACACAGGAGCACCCCGGCATGGGACCCTTGCACGGCCTGAAGGTGATCGAGTTGGCCGGCATCGGCCCCGGCCCCATGGCCGCCATGCTGCTGGCCGACATGGGCGCGACGGTGCTGCGGGTGGATCGCACCGAACCCTCGGGCCTGGGCACGCCCCGCCCCGCGAAATACGACCTGCTGCTGCGCAACCGCCGCTCGATCCCACTGGACCTCAAGCGGCCCGAGGCGGTGGCCCTGGTGCTCGACCTGGTGGCCGAATCGGACGCGCTGATCGAGGGCTTTCGCCCCGGCGTGGCCGAGCGGCTGGGCCTGGGGCCGCAGGTGTGCCTGGAGCGCAACCCGCGCCTGGTCTACGGACGCATCACCGGCTGG
>JAZKDA010000051.1:6464-6884 GCA_040387815.1 Pseudomonadota bacterium
ACGGCCCGCTGGCGCAGGTGCCGGGCCATGACATCAACTACATCGCACTGACCGGCGCCCTGCACGCCATCGGCCGGGCCGGCCAGCCGCCGACGCCGCCGATCAACCTGGTGGGCGATTTCGGCGGCGGCACCCTCTACCTGGTGATGGGAATCCTGGCGGCGCTGCTGGAGGCCCGAACCTCGGGCCTGGGCCAGGTGGTGGACGCGGCCATGGTCGATGGCGTGGCCTCGCTCATGACCCAGCCGCAAGGCAGCTTCGCCGGCGGCATCATGACCAACGAACGCGGCACCAATGTCACCGACTCGGGCGCGCCCTTCTACGACGTCTACCAGTGCTCTGACGGCCAATGGGTGGCGCTGGGTGCGGTCGAGACCAAGTTTTATCAGGAAGCGCTGCGCGTGCTCGAGCTGCCACACC
>JAZKDA010000052.1:0-3807 GCA_040387815.1 Pseudomonadota bacterium
TCGCCAGCGCTTCGATCGCCCAGGTCCACTTCGCCACCCTGCGTTTGCGCAACGGCCATTTGCGCGACGTGGCGGTGAAGGTGCTGCGCCCCGGCATGCTCGAGGTGATCGAGAAAGACCTGGACCTCATGCGCCTTCTGGCCGGCTGGATGGAGCGGCTGTCGGCCGACGCCCGGCGCCTGAAGCCCCGCGAGGTGGTGTGGGAGTTCGACAAATACCTGCACGACGAGCTCGACCTGCTGCGCGAGGCTGCCAATGCCGCGCAACTGCGCCGCAACATGGCCAGCCTGGACCTGGTGATGATCCCCGAGATGTTCTGGGACTTCTGCCACCCCGAGGTCATCGTGATGGAGCGCATGGTGGGCGTTCCGATCAGCCAGACGCAGCGGCTGGTCGAGGCCGGCGTCGACCTGCGCCGGCTCGCGCGCGACGGCGTCACGATCTTTTTCACCCAGGTGTTTCGCGACGGCTTCTTTCACGCCGACATGCACCCGGGCAACATCCAGGTGAGCGTGGCGCCTGGCACGGTGGGCCGCTACATCTCGCTCGACTTCGGGATCATCGGCACGCTGACTGAATTCGACAAGGAGTACCTGGCCCAGAACTTCACCGCCTTCTTCCGGCGTGATTACAAGCGCGTGGCCGAGTTGCACATCGAGTCGGGCTGGGTGCCGGCGGAAACCCGCGTCGACGAACTCGAATCGGCCATCCGTGCCGTCTGCGAGCCCTACTTCGACCGGCCGCTGCGGGAGATCTCGCTGGGCATTGTCCTGATGCGCCTGTTCCAGACCTCGCGGCGCTTTCACGTCGAGATCCAGCCCCAGTTGGTGTTGCTGCAAAAGACGCTGCTCAACATCGAAGGCCTGGGCCGCCAGCTCGATCCCGAGCTGGACCTGTGGAGCACCGCGCGGCCCTTCCTGGAGCGCTGGATGATGGAGCAGGTGGGGCCCCAGAAGCTGTGGGCCGAACTCAAGTCTCAGGCGCCGCGCTACGCCAAGCTGCTGCCCGACCTGCCGCGCCTGCTGCACGACTACCTGCGCCAGCACCGGGGCACCGACGACCGCCCGGAGTTGCGGGAGTTGCTGCGGGAACAGCGCCGCACCAACCGCATGCTGCAGACGGCGCTTTACGTTGGTCTGGGTTTTGCTTTGGGTCTGCTGGCCATGCTGGTGGTCACCCGGCTGGCGTGGCTTCGCTGAACTGAACCATAATCGCGCGCAAATTCGCGTTTTGCGGTCCGTGTTTCGTCCCTCGTCCCTCGCACCTCGGAGAACCCTTCCATGCTGTTGACGCTGGTCATCGTCTACCTGTTGGTCACCATTGGCATCGGCCTGTATGCCGCCAAGCGAGTCAAGAACACCGCCGACTTCGCCATCGCCGGGCGGGGCCTGCCGCTGGTCATGGTGGTCACCACCACCTTCGCCACCTGGTTCGGCGCCGAGACCGTGCTGGGCATTCCGGCCAAGTTCGCCGATGGCGGCTTCAACGGCGTGGTGGAAGACCCCTTCGGCGCTGGTCTGTGCCTGATCCTGGTGGGCCTGTTCTTCGCGGGCAAGCTCTACAAGATGACGCTGCTGACCATCAGCGACTACTACCGCGAGCGCTTCGGCCGCACCGTCGAAGTGGCCTGCTCGCTGATCATCATGGTCAGTTACCTGGGTTGGGTGTCCGCCCAGGTCACGGCGCTGGGCCTGGTCTTCAACCTGCTGTCGGCCGGTGCCATCTCGGTGCCGGTGGGCATGACCATCGGTGTCGTGTCCATCCTGGCCTATACGCTGTTCGGCGGCATGTGGTCGGTGGCCCTGACCGACTTCATCCAGATGATCGTGCTGGTGCTGGGCCTGAGCGCCATTGCCGTGTTCGCCGGCAACATGGCTGGCGGCGCCGACAAGGTGATCGCATTCGCTGTCAGCAAGGACCTGTTTCGCTTCTGGCCCGAGCCGACCTTCAAGGACATCGTCTTCTTCTTCGCGGCGGCCATCACCATGATGCTCGGCTCGATTCCGCAACAGGACGTGTTCCAGCGGGTCATGTCGGCCAACAGCGAAAGCGCTGCCCGCAAGGGGCCGGTCATCGGCGGCGCGTTCTACATCCTGTTCGCCTTTGTGCCGATGTTCATCGTGGCCAGTGCCCTGCTGATCATGCCCGACCAGGCCACCGGCTTCCTCAAGGACGATCCGCAGAAGATCATGCCCACGCTGGTCCTCGAGAAGATGCCCTTTGTCATGCAGGTCATCTTCTTTGGCGCGTTGCTCTCGGCCATCAAGTCCACCGCCTCGGCCACGCTGCTGGCCCCCAGCGTCACCTTCACCGAGAACATCTGGCGCCAGTTCCGTCCCCGCACCAGCGACCGCCAGGAACTGCGCACCATGCGCATCACCGTGCTGGTGTTCAGCGCGCTGGTGCTGGCCTATGCCATCCGCATGGAAGGCACCTCCATTTACGAAATGGTCTCGGGCGCCTACCAGGTGCCGCTGGTGGGCGCCTTCATTCCGCTGGTGTTCGGCCTTTATTGGGCGCGCGCCACCACACAGGGCGCGATCTTCGCCATCGTGCTGGGCCTGCTGACCTGGCTGCTGTTCCAGATGACCCCCGCCGGCGAGCAATTCCCGGCCCAGCTGGCCGGTGTGCTGGCCAGTCTGGCGGGCATGCTGATCGGCTCGCTGGGGCCGCAAGCCATCCGAAACAGCCACGCCTCCCACCACCGACTGGCCGGTACGTGAGCCGGCCGCGGCCCGGCCGCCGGCCGCGCCGCGCCGGTTGGGCAGGGTGAAGCAGGTGCTTGAAGACAGGCGCGCCGCCTATAATTGAAGGCTTTGCACCTCGCACATTCCTTCCCGCCATGCCGATCTACGCTTACAAATGCGGCTCCTGTGGCCATGCCAAGGATGTCCTGCAAAAAATCTCCGACGCCCCGCTGACCGTCTGCCCCGCCTGCGGCGCCGCGGCCTTCGGCAAGCAGGTCACCGCCGCCGGCTTCCAGCTCAAGGGCTCGGGCTGGTACGCCACGGATTTCCGCAACGGCAACTCGGCGGCCCCCGCGGCGCCGGCAAGCGCGCCGGCCGGCGACACCGCCACCCCCGCCGCCAAGCCTGCCGAAGCAGCCCCGGCGGCCAAGTCGTCCGATGCGCCCACGGCCTCGGCCGGCAGCTGTGGTGGCGGCTGTGCCTGCCACTGAACGCGGCTCGACGCCAATGCACGCTCTTCGCAAATGGTTGTTCGCCGGCCTGCTGGTGGTGCTGCCGGTGGCCGTCACCATGTGGCTGCTCGAGTGGATCATCAGCACGCTCGACCAGACCCTGCTGATCCTGCCGGCGGCCTGGCACCCTGACCGGCTGCTCGGCTTTCACCTGCCTGGCCTCGGTGTGCTGCTGGCGCTGGGCATCCTGCTGGTGGTGGGGGCGGTCGCCAGCAACTATTTCGGCAGCAAGCTGCTGGCCTGGAGCGACAGCCTCTTTCACCGCATCCCGGTGGTGCGCTCCATCTACTCGGGCGTCAAGCAGGTCTCGGACACCCTGTTCTCCGAAAACGGAAACGCCTTTCGCAAGGCGGTGATGGTGCAGTGGCCCCGCGCCAATGTCTGGACCATCGCCTTCGTCACCGGCTCGCCCGGCGGCGACATCGTGAACCACCTGGAAGGCGAGTGGGTCAGTGTCTATGTGCCCACCACGCCCAACCCCACCGGCGGTTATTTCGTCATGTTGCCCAAGAGCGACTGCATCGAACTGCGCATGAGCGTCGACGAGGCGTTGCGCTACGTCATCTCCATGGGCGTCGTCGCACCCCCGCCGGTCGCCAAGACCCTCA
>JAZKDA010000052.1:3817-12075 GCA_040387815.1 Pseudomonadota bacterium
ACCAAGTAATTGCGCCCCCCGGGGCGCGGGAAGCCGTTTTTCATGTCGAGCCAGAAAATGCGTACGACCTATTGCGGTCTCGTGACTGAAGCCCACCTGGGCCAGACCGTCTCTCTGTGCGGCTGGGTCAATCGCCGGCGTGACCACGGCGGCGTGATCTTCGTCGACTTGCGCGACCGCGAAGGCTACGTGCAGATCGTGTGCGACCCCGACCGCGCCGAGATGTTCAAGACGGCCGAGGGCCTGCGCAACGAGTTCTGCGTGCAGGTCAAGGGGCTGGTGCGGGCTCGCCCGGCCGGCACCACCAACGACAACTTGAAAAGCGGCAAGATCGAGGTGCTGTGCCACGAGCTGACGGTGCTCAACCCGTCGGTCACGCCGCCCTTCCAGCTCGACGACGAGAACCTGTCGGAGACCACGCGCCTCATGCACCGCGTGCTCGACCTGCGCCGGCCGTACATGCAGAACAACCTGATGCTGCGCTACAAGGTAACGATGGAGGTGCGCAAGTTCCTCGACGCCAACGGCTTCATCGACATCGAGACCCCCATGCTCACCAAGAGCACCCCCGAGGGCGCACGCGACTATCTCGTGCCCTCGCGCGTGCACGACGGCATGTTCTTCGCGCTGCCGCAGTCGCCCCAGCTGTTCAAGCAGCTGCTCATGGTGTCGGGCTACGACCGCTACTACCAGATCACCAAGTGCTTCCGCGACGAAGACCTGCGGGCCGACCGCCAGCCCGAGTTCACCCAGATCGACGTCGAGACCTCCTTCCTCACCGAGGAAGAGATCCGCGACATGTTCGAGGGCATGATCCGCAGCACCTTCAAGAACGTGATCAATGTGGACATGCCGGCCTTCCCGGTCATGACGCACACCGATGCCATGCGCCTGTACGGTTCGGACAAGCCCGACCTGCGTGTCAAGCTCGAATTCACCGAGCTCACCGACGTCATGAAGAACGTCGACTTCAAGGTGTTCTCCGGTGCCGCCAACCTGCCCGACGGCCGCGTGGTGGCCTTGCGCGTGCCCGGCGGCGCCGACATGAGCCGCGGCGAGATCGACGCCTACGGTGAGTTCGTCAAGATCTACGGCGCCAAGGGCCTGGCCTGGATCAAGGTCAACGACCCTGCCATGGGCCGTGAAGGCCTGCAGTCGCCCATCGTCAAGAACCTCCACGACGCCGCCATCGGCGAGATTCTCAAGCGCACCGGGGCCATCCAGGGCGATCTGATCTTCTTCGGCGCCGACCGCGCCAAGGTCGTCAACGACGCCATCGGCGCGCTGCGTGTGAAAGTGGGCCACAGCGAGTTCGGCAAGGCCCGCGGCCTGATCGAAGGCCAGTGGAAGCCGCTGTGGGTGGTCGATTTCCCCATGTTCGAGTTCGACGACGACGCCCAGCGCTGGAACGCCGTTCACCATCCCTTCACCTCGCCCAAGGACGGCCACGAGGACTGGCTCGAGACCGACCCCGGCCGTTGCATCGCCAAGGCCTACGACGCCGTCCTCAACGGCATCGAACTGGGCGGCGGCTCGGTGCGTATCCACCGCGAAGATGTGCAGAGCAAGGTGTTCCGCGCGCTCAAGATCGACGCCGAGGAAGCCCAGCTCAAGTTTGGCTTCCTGCTCGACGCGCTGCAGTATGGCGCGCCCCCGCACGGCGGCATCGCCATCGGGCTGGATCGCTTCGTCATGCTCATGACGGGTGCTGAAAGCCTGCGCGACGTGATCGCCTTCCCCAAGACCCAGCGGGCGCAGGATCTGCTCACCGGCGCCCCAGGGCCGGTGGACGAGAAGCAGCTGCGCGAGCTGCATATCCGGTTGCGCAATTTGCAGGCGGCTTGAGCGGGGTTTGCGGGGTTGGAAAAGGGGGTGCTTGGGCACCCCCTTTCTTTTGCGAGGGTTAACTCCCGGTGCGCGCAGGCGTGACGCGGCTTAGAATTTTCTGTATGGTTGCATACTGGCAGTGCGAACGGAACGTGGTGCACTCACCAAGTGTGTCTGTGGCATTGTCAACAACAGGAGACTCATCATGACGTTCGCTTCGACGCAATTGGGCAGACGCCTGCTCGGAATCTGCGTGCTCGCGCTTGCTGCGCTACCCGCCATCTCATTCGGACAGTCGGGCGCTGCGGCCGTCAAGATTGGATATCTCGGCAACATGACCGGCAGACAGGCCGCGTCCTTTGGCATTCCATTCAAGAACGGTCTCGATTTGGCGCTCGCCGATATCGCGGCTTCAGGCGTACTGTCGAACGCCAAGGCATCGATTGATGTGCAGGTGCTTGATACGAACTCGGAGGTGACCAAAGCGGTCACTGCGTTCAACCAGTTTGCGAGACAAAAGCTGCCGATCGTCATCAGTGACTCCTCGAGTCCTATTGGCCAGGCGGTTGCTCCGCTGACGAATGACGCCAAGATCGTGTTTCTGAGCGGATCAGGCAGCGTGCTTGAAAACAAAGGCGGTTTTGCGTTCCGGTTCACGGATCTCGACACACCCACGGGATCGGTCGGCAAGTACCTGGTGGAAAAGGGCGCCAAGAGAATAGGCGTTGTCGTCGCAACAGACCTTCCGTCGTTCCCGACACTCGCCGCCGCAACGATTGCCGGGCTGCCCACGGCCTATGTGACCACCCAGAACATCACATCGAAGGACACAAACTTCGCTGCAATGCTCACCAACCTCAAAGACGCCAAGATCGATGCGCTGGTGCTTTCGGTGTTGCCGGAACAGGCTGGCAACATCATCCAGCAGATGTCCCAGACGGGCGGCTTTACAAATGTGTTGTTGGCGGGCACCTTGGCCACCAGCTTGCAGACCTACACCATTGCCGGCAAATCCGCGACCGGCCTGGTCTTTCCTCAGGTGTGGGCGCCGGGCGGTGCCAAGTCGGCCGCCTTCGAAGCGGCATACAAGAAAAAGTACGCCAGTTCGCCCACGGCCTACGGCGCCATGGGGTACCAGATTGGATGGATCGTCGCGGCAGCTATCCTCGAGGCTCAGAAGTCTGGCAAGGGCTTGGACGGTGACGCCTTGCGGGTGGCGATTCCCGCTGCGTCGAACAGCGAGCTGGTGAAGAAGAACGGCATTTTTGAAATGAGCCTGTCCGCAAAAGGTGAAGCGACCTCGCCAGGGGCACTCGCGACATTCGCAGAAAACGGCGACATCGTTCGCGCCACCAAGTAGTCGCAGACCGCGCGGACGATGGAGTTCTTTGGCCAGCAAACAATCAATGGCTTGGTACTTGGCAGCGTTTATGCCTTGTACGGACTCGGATTCGGCCTGGTTCTGGCCGACCTGAAAGTCTTTCACGTCGCTCACGCCGGCGTCTTCACCTGGGGGGCAATCTTTTCCTGGTTGCTGACCTCGCACTTCGGGCTGCCTTTGTTGGTGGCCGTCCCCATCACAGCGGTGCTTTCGGGTTTGCTCAATGTGGGAGCGTATTTTGTGGTGATCCGCCACCTGCTTGTTCGAAAGAATACGCAGTTGGCCGCGTTTATTTCCAGCCTTGGTGCATTGATGATCCTGAACGAACTGGCGTCAATAGCATTGCGCGGCGACGTGGTGCGGCTCCCGCGGTCCGCCTTTCCGGTTCACCCTGTGCATTTGGGGCCCTTTCAAGCCAGCACACTGGACATATTGATGGTCGTGCTCACGGCAATTCTCATCGGACTCAGCAGTTGGTTGATACGCCGGACGGAGTTCGGGCGCGAGGCACGCGCGGTTGCATTCAACCGGGATCTTGCAGCGCTGCTGGGTACGAACGTCGACAGGGTCAGCATGGGCGTGTTTTTTCTTTCCGGAGCGCTGGGAGGAATAGCAGCAACGCTGGTTGCGATGGCGTTCAATGTCATCAGCTCGACGATCGGCGACACGTACTTGTTGATCGCGATCGCGGCGATGGTGGTGGGCGGCTTCGGCAGTATTGCCGGAATCCTCGTCGGCGGACTGCTGATTGGGCTGGCCTCGACGTATGCGACGGGGTATATCAACACCTCGTATCGTGACCTGACTGTCTTTCTGCTTCTGCTGCTGTTTTTGGTCGTGCGGCCAAGCGGCCTATTGCGGACGTCGAACGAGCTTGACCGGGTCTAGCGAATGCCCATCCTCGGGAACTTCATCGATATCTTTGGCAGCTATGACTTTGCCGCAAGAACGGCGCTCGTACTCAGCCTTGCGGCAATGGCGATCTATGTGCTGTTGAACGCCGGTATCTTTGCCGTTCCCCAGGTCGGCCTCATGGCCGTTGGCGCATATAGCGCAACCATACTTTCGCTCGATGCGCATTGGCCCTTCGGTCTGGCGGTGGTTGCCGGTGCAGTGGCCGGGATGCTGGCCGGACTGGTGTTGGCGGCCCTGCTTGGACATCTGAATGGCATCTATCTAGCGATTGCCACCATCGCGTTCAGCGAAGTGATCAGCGCAGCGGTGCTGAACATACCGCTGACCGGCGCCGCCCAAGGTCGTGTCGGAATCCCAAGGGAGACCACCGATCTGTGGATCGTCGCGGCGGTCGCGCTCTCGGCGCTGGTACTGTGGCGCATTGATCGATCGCGCCACGGTCTGGCCATTGTTGCAATGCGAGAAGACACCATGATGGCAAGACATCAGGCCATCAACCCGTTCAACTACCGTCTTTTCCTGTTCGGATTGGCTGGCTTCTTGTCTGGACTCTCGGGCGGCTTGTTCGCGCATCTGACGGGGACCATCGAGCCCGGTTTCTTCAATTTTGGATTGCTGACCCAGCTGATCGCCGCAGTGGTGATCGGCGGCATGATCTATGTGGCGGGACCGTTGGTCGGCATGGCCGTGATCTTCTCGTTGCCCCTGATCGTGGTCAGCCTCGGCGAATACCAGACGCTCGTCAATGGCGCGATCATCATGCTCGTCGTCGCGTTCGTGCCTCACGGTTTGATCGGTTTCGCGAGCGACGTGTTTCAACGTCGAAAAGCGCTGCCGATCGGTGACGAAAAAGCGTCGCCGGCGGAAACCTCCGCCGCGCCGGATGCGCCGGTGCGACGCGATCGGTCAACGCCGAACGAGCAGAGTAGTCCGATCCTCGATCTTTCAAACATCAACGTTCAGTTTGGCGGGATCAAGGCCTTGCAGGACGTGTCGATCAGTTGTGCGCCCGGCGAGCTCCTGGGTGTGATCGGGCCGAATGGCTCTGGCAAGACGACCTTGCTGAATGTCATTTCCGGTGTCTACAAGCCCACCTCAGGCAAGGGCTCCTTGCTCGGGAGTTCGCTCAATGAAGTCTGGGGCCGCCCCCACCTGATTTCGCGAAAGGGCGTTTCCCGAACATTCCAAACCATTCGGCTGGTGGATTCATACAGCGTGAGTGACAACGTCCTGGTCGGCCTGCACGGACTTGATCACGAGACCTTGGCAACCGGCTCGGAAGGAAAAACGGCGAAAGATCGATCAGCCGCTGTAGCGCAGATCCTGCGTACCTATGGATTGGAGTCTCTGGCACACGTGAAGGCGGGCGAGCTGTCCTATGGCACGCGTCGGCGTGTCGAGATTGCCCGGGCCGTGGCCAGCCGTCCCCGGCTGTTGTTGCTGGATGAGCCGACCGCCGGCATGAACCCGCACGAACGACGCGAGGTCTTCGACATGATTGCGAATCTGCTGACACAGGACCTGGCAATCATCATCGTCGAGCATGACGTGGCGTCGATGGGCCAGTATTGTGACCGCCTGGTCGTGCTCGACTTCGGCCGAGTGTTGGCATCGGGTGATCCGGCGACTGTCCTGCGGCAGGAAGATGTGATCAATGCGTATGTCGGCGGCGGCGCCAAGAGGGCGCCCGCAGGTGGACCAAGAGCGGTGCAGGCATGACCACGCAAGAAGTGCTGAGGGTTGAACAGCTGAGCGTCAGTTACGGCCATGTCCAGGCGGTCGTCGACTTTGACATTGCGGTCAACCGTGGCGAGATCGTGGCCCTGCTCGGGCCAAACGGTGCGGGAAAGACAACGGTCCTGAAGACCATCAGCGGGCAGCTCCGCGCGCATCGCGGCAAAGTGCACTATGGGGGTCAGGACATCATCGGGATGCGTCCCGACAAGATCTGCCGTGCCGGCGTTGTTCATGTGCCCGAAGGCAGACAGGTTGTCGCACCGCTGACGGTGGAGGAGAACCTGCAACTCGCGGCTCTTGCCTCGCGGCGCTGCCCCCCTCGCGAGGTGCGCGCCGGCATCGAGCATATCTATTCGCTGTTTCCGAACTTGGCAAAGCGAAGGTTTTCCGCGAGCGGGCTTCTGAGCGGTGGCGAACAGCAAATGCTCGCCATCGGGCGGGCGTTGATTGCCAGGCCCAATGTTCTGTTGCTCGACGAGCCGAGCATGGGTCTCGCACCCGTGATGACCGAGGTCATATACGAGTTTCTGGGAAATCGGCCAGACGTTCTGCGTGAGGTGGGCGTCATTCTGGCCGAGCAAAGCCGAATCGCGCTTTCGGTCGCCAACCGCGTTTGTATCCTGACGCAGGGGCGCGTGGCGTTCAGCGGCCGCGCGGTGGATGCGAGCCACGACATCACTGTGAAGGCCTATCTGGGGACCGATGTCACGGCGTCGGACCCTCTTTCAGGCAGCTGATCTCGCCCTGCTCCAGCGCCCAACCGATGCCCGAACCAATTCACGTTGCGCATCGAACCTGCTGCTTTTGTGAAGCCGTGTGCGGACTGCGGATCGAGTTCCGTGACGGTGTGCCTGCCCACATTCGTGGTGACGAGCTTGATCCTTCGAGCCGCGGGTATATCTGCCCGAAAGGGGCTGCGGTGGCCAGGTCGGATGCCGATCCCGATCGCCTGCGATTGCCAATGGCGCGCAATCGCGCGTCGGGTCGACACACAGAGATCTCCTGGGAGGAGGCCTTCGCGCGGGTCGAGGAGGGGTTCTCGCGCATTGACCGACGCGATCCGGATTCCTTCGCTCTCTACTACGGCACGGGCATCGTGCATGGTGCCGGGTACTACTACCTGCCCGCACTGGCGCAGGCGATTCCGACGCAAAACATATTCAGCACTAGCACGGTCGATCAGGCGCCCAAGCAAGTCGCCTGTGCGCTGATGTTCGGTCACCCGAATTCCATACCGATTCCCGACATCGATCGTTGCAATCATCTGGTCATCATTGGCGCCAATCCGCTCCAATCCAACGGCAGCATGATGACAGCTCCGGGCGTCGCGAACCGATTACGGCGGCTGCGCCAGCGGGGCGGAAAGATCGTGGTGATCGACCCCCTGCGCACCGCGACGGCTGAACTCGCCGACCAGTACATGCCGATCAAGCCGGCCACGGATGTGTTCCTGCTCGCCGGCATGATTCATACGCTGATCGAGGAGCGTCTCGTCAGGCTGGGAAGTTTGCAGGAGCACGTTGCGAATCTGGACCAGATCGCCCCGGCGTTTTCTCGCTTCTCGCCAGAAGTGGTCTCCTCGGTCTGCGGCGTGCCTGCGGCGTTCATTCGAACATTGGCCCATGAAACCGCGACGCGTCAAGCGGCTGCCGTGTACGGCAGGATAGGCACCACAACCCAAGCATTCGGTACCCTGGCGAGTTGGATGATCGACCTGGTCAACATTCTCGCGGGCAACCTCGATCAGGTGGGCGGGATGATGTTCCCGAAGGCCGCCGTCGGCCAATACAACAGTCGAATCGGAAGAATGCGTGGTTCATTGGAGGTGTTCGGGCCTAAGACCCGTGTCGGCGGCCGGCCCTCGATCAACATCAGCCGCGGGTTCGAGCGCCCCGTCGTCTCGCTTGCCGAGGAGATCGAGACTGCAGGCGCCGGACAGATCCGGAGCCTGCTCACCATCGGGTGCAACCCGGTATTGACCATACCGAATGGTGCTCGCGTGGCCAAAGCCCTCGACTCGCTCGACTTCATGGTGAGCGTGGATCCTTACATCAACGAAACTACCCGCTTCGCAGACGTCATTCTTCCGCCTGAGGGGGATTTGGCGAAGCAGCAGTATCCGTCGACCTATTACCAGCGTTCGACGCGGAACGTCGCGCGTTGGTCGCCCCGTTCGCGACCTTTGGCGCCTCACGAGCGATCTGAGACCGAAATCTATTTGAGACTTGCCAGCGCTCTGCGTGGCGACAATGCGGCGCCATCGCTTGTGGACGAGCACTTCATCGCGACACTCGTCGAGCAATGGGTCCTTTCCGCCAAGGGCGAGCTGCCGCACCTGGATGGCCGGAAAATACTGGAACAGCTGGGAGACCGCTCTGGCATACCGAGGGTCATAGAC
>JAZKDA010000052.1:12085-21328 GCA_040387815.1 Pseudomonadota bacterium
CCAGCGGGTGGAGTGCGGTGGGTGGGCAGACGCGCAATCCGCATGGCATTGACCTGGGTCCCCTCGCGCCGCGCGTTCCGGAGGTGATCCTGACCGCGAGCGGCAAGATCGACCTTGCGCCAACACCTCTGTTGGAGGACATGAAGCGCATGTCGACCCTCGCGCCCCCTGTCGATGGCCTGATGCTGATCGGACGTCGGCACATGAAGTCAAACAACTCATGGATGCACAACGACGATGAGCTCTTGCGAGGAAATTTCTGCACCTTGCTCCTCCATCCGAGTGATGCGGCTGATCGAGGTCTGCGCTCGGGGGATCTGGCGCGGGTCCGCAACATTGCCGGTGAGCTGGAAGTGCCAGTGGAAGTGACGGCAGCCATCATGCCTGGCGTCGTCAGTATTCCCCACGGGTGGGGCCATAGTGACCCCTTCATTCGGCTTGGGCGCGCCAGTGCATCACCCGGCGTCAACGTGAACGCGCTGGTGTCAGACGAACTCGTTGATCCGCTGACTGGCAACGCAGCCTTCAGCAATGTACGAGTGGAAGTCAGCGCCGTCGATCGGGCCGGCGCAGCCATGCGTGGCCGGGACGCCGGCGGCTAGCCAACTGATGGGCCCGCAAGATGACGTTTGTCATTACCGACGCTTGCTGCAACGACGGCGCCTGCGCAGTTCACTGCCCGGTACAGTGCATCCGCCCGAGGCGGGGCGAGGCTGGTCATGCGACGGCCGAGCAGTTGTACATTGACCCGGCAACTTGCATCGAGTGTTCAGTCTGCCGCGACGTATGCCCGGTGGGGGCTGTTTACGCAGACGTAGATCTGCCCGAGCATTTAACCGACTATGCTCGGATCAACGCTGAGCATTTCGAGGAATGGCCCATCGTTGACTGGAGCGAGTCCCCGGATCGTCGCCGCGTACTCCCTGCCGACAGGCCGCATCTGCGCGTCGCGGTCGTAGGTTCGGGTCCTGCGGGTTGCTACGCTGTGCAGGCGCTCGCGAGCGTGCCAGGTGTGCAGGTCACGCTCATCGAGCGTTTGCCAACGCCTTTTGGGCTGGTTCGCACCGGCGTCGCTCCCGACCATCCGCAGACAAAACGCGTGGTTGATCAGTTCCACCAAGTGCTGGCTGGTGAGTCAGTGCGATGCCGGTTCAATGTCGAGCTGGGTCGCGACGTCCTGATCGAAGATCTTCTGGATCATCACCACGCTGTGATCTATGCCGGTGGCGCGGAGGTGGATCGCCCATTGGACATCCCAGGCGCGGATCTTCCAGGGTCCTATGCCGCAAGAGATTTCGTCGCCTGGTACAACGGCCACCCCGACTTTTCCGATCGGACATTCGACTTGGCAAGCTCCACGGCCGTGGTCATCGGCAACGGCAACGTAGCGCTCGATGCCGCGCGAGTACTCGCACGTGCGCCCGCGACTCTTCGTGACACGGACATGGCCGATCACGCAATCGATCGTCTGGCCCAGAGCGGAATTCGCGACGTTCATGTGGTGGCGCGCCGCGGTCCGGAAAGCGGCGCCTACACCCTGTCCGAACTCTTGTCGCTATCCAGGATGGACGGTGTCGACCTCATCACGCAGCCGCATGAAGCGGTGCTCCAAGAGCAGGTGATGACCGCTCTGGTTGGCACTGGCGTGTCAAAGTCGCTGATGCGCAAGCTGCAGATCGTCGCCGCCGCTTCTGGGCGACGTGCGGCCTCTGACCGGCGTCGCATTTTTCTTCGATTTCTTCTGTCTCCCGTGTCGATCAATGGGGAGCATTGTGTGGAGTCCGTGACGTTTTCACGAAATGCATTGACCGTCGTCGACGGCAGGCTGCAAATGCACGCGACGGGTGAGCTCGAAACATTTCAAACGGGCCTTGTTCTGCGTGCGATCGGCTCGCGCGGTCGCTCTGTCCCCGGCTTGCCGCTGGATGATGCGAGCGGCACCATTCCCAATCGGCTGGGCAGAGTGACCGATTCAAAAAGTGGTGCGCCATTGCCCGGACTCTACTGTGTAGGCTGGATTAAACGGGGCGCGACCGGCGTGATCGGCACCAATCGCCAATGTGCCGACGAAACCGTCGACTCACTGCTCGAAGACTTTCACAGCGGACGCCTTGCTGCGCCGAGGTTCGAATCTTCTGGTTTCGACAGACTCATCGCGACTCGCCAACCCCATGTCGTTGACTATGGCGGCTGGCTGCGGATCGACGCGCTGGAGCGCGCTCGTGCCAAGGGCAAGCGCCCCCGCAGCAAGATCACCGACATTGGTGAAATGATCAGGGCTGCAGGGGCCTGACGCGCAGCCCGCGCGTGAGCAAGTCGCCTTCCGCCCGGGGTCGTGGTGAAAGGCGAGCCGCTGGCTCGCCCGGTTTCACGCTCTGACAATTGTGCATTTCCTGACCAGAGGTGGTGGCTAAAATAGCCATTGGAGGTGCCCCCTATGCAAGTTACCGCCACCGAGGCCAAGAACCGTTTCGGCTACTACTGCAGCCAAGCCAAGCAGGAGCCAGTCGTCGTCGAGAAGGATGGCCGGCCAGACACTGTGCTGGTTGATTTCGACGAGTTTCAGGCTATGCGCAAGGCCATGCAGCCCAAGTCCATGGCGCAGCGCAAGAAGGAGTTCAACGAAACCTACAAGGACTGGATCGCCCAGCAGAACGCCTTGGTCGAGAAGTACGGAATCCCTGGCGAAGAGTTACGGCCCTGGTGACGCAGGCGATGGCCCAGTTCGACGTCTACCGCAATCCCGTGGCCGCCTCGCGTGAGGCGATCCCGTACTTGGTGGATGTGCAGAGCGACCTGCTCAGCGGGATGCCCACTCGCCTGACCTTTCCCCTGGGTGACCCCGCCGTGCTGCCCAGCGCCGGGCCTGCAGCGCTGTGCCCGACGGTTCAGGTCAACGGCCAGCTGCTGCGGGTGCTGCCGCATCTCGCGGCGGCGTTCCGTGCGAAGGATCTGGGCAAGTCCGTCGCCTCGCTGGCAGGGCAGGCGAGCGAGTTTGTCGGCGCAATGGACGCCGTCCTCTCCGGTGTCTGACCCCCGCCCTTTCAAAATTCCCGAATCCGTGCTGGTGGTGATCCACACCCCCGCGCGCGAGGTGCTGCTGATCAACCGCGCCGATGCGCCCGGCTTCTGGCAGTCGGTCACCGGCAGCAAGGACACGCCCGACGAAGACCTGGCCACCACCGCGGTGCGCGAGGTGTGGGAAGAGACCGGCATTGAATGCGGGCCCGGCACCCCCTTGCACGCCAGCCTGCGCGACTGGGGCCTGAGCAACATCTACGAGATCTACCCCCAGTGGCGCCACCGTTATGCCCCCGGCGTGACGCACAACACCGAGCATTTGTTCGGCCTGTGCGTGCCGGCGGGCACGCCGGTGCGCCTCGATCCGCGCGAGCACACCGCCTGCCAGTGGCTGCCCTGGCGTGAGGCGGCCGATGCCTGCTTTTCGCCGTCCAACGCCGAAGCCATCCTGATGCTGCCAGAATTCATCGGATGACCGATGTCCTGCGCGTGGCCACCTACAACATCCACAAGGGTGTGCAAGGGGTCGGCCCCACGCGCCGGCTGGAGATCCACAACCTGGGCCACGCGGTCGAGCAGCTCGATGCCGACATCGTCTGCCTGCAGGAGGTGCGCAAGCTGCACCGCCGCGAAGAGCGCTACTTCAAGCACTGGCCCGAGCTGCCGCAGGCCGAGTTCTTGTGTCCCGAGGGCTACGCGCCGGTCTACCAGACCAACGCCCATACCCGCCACGGCGAGCACGGCAACGCCTTGCTGTCCCGCTGGCCCATCGTCTCCCAGGGTCATGAGGACATGTCCGACCACCGCTTCGAGCAGCGCGGCATGCTGCATGTGTGTGTGCAGGTCGACACTCGCGTGGTGCATGTGCTCGTGCTCCACCTGGGCCTGATCCCCGGCAGCCGCACGCGGCAGATCGATCAGCTGGGGCGCTTCATCGAGCGCGAGGTGCCGCATGACGCGCCGCTGCTGGTGGCTGGGGACTTCAACGACTGGGGCGCTCGCCTGCGCGAGCCGCTGGCCACGATGGACCTGTTCGACTGCGACTGGCAGCGCGCGCCCACCTATCCCTCGCGCCTGCCGCTGGCGCAACTCGATTACGTCTACGCCCGGGGCATGGAGCCGCTGGGCCTGCTGGTGCCGCGCGGGCGCATCTGGAGCCGCATGTCGGACCACCTGCCGCTGATCGCCGAGTTCGCGCTGTAGCGAGGCAGCCGTGCGACTGCCCCCGCTCGAACCCGGCCACGCGCTGCAATTGCTCGAAGGCAGCGCCGAGTTGTTTCCGGCGCTGATCGAAGCCTTCGACCAGGCGCGGCACGAGATCTGGCTGGAGACCTACATCTTCGACTTCAACGGCAGCAGCGCCGAGGTGGCCGCCGCCCTGGAGCGCGCCGCCGCCCGAGGCGTGGCGGTGCGCATCATGGTCGACGGCTTCGGCACACCCGACACGCCCGACGAATGGCACCAGCGCTTTCGCCGCGCGGGCGTGCACTGGCAGGTGTATGCCCCCGTGGGCAGCCTCGGTGTGCTGTGGCCCGGCAGCTGGCGGCGCCTGCACCGCAAGCTGTGTGTGGTCGACGGCGCGGTGGCGTTTTGCGGTGGCATCAACGTGATGGACGACCTGTACGACCCCAACCACGGCGCGCTGGACTTCCCGCGCCTGGATTTCGCGGTGCGCATTGCCGGGCCGATGGTGCGGGACATCCGGCTGGCCAGCTCGCTGCTGTGGCAACGCCTTCGGGCGCTGCACCGGCTTGACCCGCGCGCCATCGGCGAGGTGCTGCGGCATCCGATGCCTCGGCCGCCCGGGCCGCTGCCCGGCGACCGGTCGGGCGGGGCCCGCGCCGCGCTGCTGCTGCGCGACAACGTGCGAAACCGTGCCCATATCGAGCGGGCCTACCTGCGGGCCATCGGCCGGGCGCAAGGCGAGATCATCATTGCCAATGCCTACTTCGTGCCCGGCGGCCGCTTGCGCCGGGCACTGACCGCCGCGGCACGGCGCGGGGTCCGTGTCACCCTGTTATTGCAGGGCAAGTATGAATACTTCATGCAGTACTACGCCTCGCGCCCGGTCTACGACGCGTTGCTCAAGGCGGGGGTGTCCATCCACGAGTATTCGCCCAGCTTCCTGCATGCCAAGGTCGGCGTGTTCGACGGCCGGCTGGCCACGGTGGGTTCGTCCAACCTCGACCCGCTCAGCCTGCTGCTTGCGCGCGAAGCCAACGTCATGGTCGACGACGAGGCCTTCGCGGGCGCGCTGCGCGAGCGCCTGCTGCTGGCCATCACGCACCACGGCAAGGAGATGGACCCGGTCCGCTACGCCCGGCGCCCGCTGCGCGAGCGGCTGCTCGAGCGCCTCGCGCTGGGGGTGATGCGCCTGGCGCTGATGGTGCAGGGCAAGAAGTACCTGTGAACGCCCCTCATCCTTGATACTTCTGGGTCCATGCACGAAGTGCTAGCATCCTCCATGCTCATGAAAGCAGAACCCACTCCCTCCGCCCTGGCGGTCCAAACCGACGAAGGCACGCCCGTGTCGGTCAAGATCCGCGAGCGCCTGCTGGCCGCGCGCAAGCGTTTCCATTCCAACGACAACATCGCCGATTTTGTCCAGCCCGGCGAGCTCGAGGCGCTGCTCGACGAGGTCGAGATCAAGATGCAGGGCGTGCTCGACAGCATGGTCATCGACACCGCGAGCGACCACAACACCGGCAACACCGCCCGGCGCGTCGCCAAGATGTACATCAACGAGGTGTTCAGCGGCCGCTACGTCAAGGCGCCGGCCATCACCGAGTTCCCCAACGCCGAGCACCTCAACGAGCTGATGATCGTCGGCCCGATCACCGTGCGCTCAGCCTGCAGCCACCACTTCTGCCCGGTCATCGGCAAGATCTGGATCGGCATCATGCCCAACGAGCACACCAACGTGATCGGCCTGTCCAAGTACGCCCGCCTGGCCGAGTGGGTGATGGGCCGCCCGCAGATCCAGGAAGAAGCGGTGGTTCAACTGGCCGACCTGATCATGGAAAAGACCCAGCCCGACGGCCTGGCCATCGTGATGGAGGCCAGCCACTACTGCATGGCTTGGCGCGGTGTGAAGGACATGAACAGCAAGATGATCAACTCGGTCATGCGCGGCGCCTTCCTCAAAGACCCGACCTTGCGCCGCGAATTCCTCGCCCTCATTCCCCGGAAGGATTGACCGTGCTGGTACGTCTTCTCTATTGCAGCCGTGCGGTCGACACCAGTGCCGAGGCGATCGAATCCATCCTGGCCCAGGCGCGTGAGCACAACCCGGCCAGCGGCATCACCGGCATTCTTTGCTACGGCGGCGGCATCTTTCTGCAGGCCATCGAAGGCGGGCGCATGCCGGTGTCCGACTTGTATGGTCACATCCAGGCCGACCCGCGCCACAAGGATGTCGCCCTGCTGCACTACGAAGAGATCTCCGAGCGCCGGTTTTCCGGCTGGACCATGGGGCAGGTCAACGTCAACCGGGTGAACCATTCGATCCTGTTGAAGTATTCAGAAAAGCCCGAACTCGATCCGTACACGGTCTCGGGCCGTGTCTCGCTGGCCTTGCTCGAAGACCTGATGGCCACCGCCGCCATCTGCGGCCGCGTCTGAGCCTGAGCATGATCCGGCCCCTCGTGGGCTGCGATTTTTCCAGCAGCCCCACCCGGCGCAAGCCGATCGTGCTGGCCCATGGCGAGCGCCATGGCGACGTGGTGCGCCTGTCGCGGCTTGAGGCCTTGCCCACACTGGCGGCGTTGCGCCACTGGCTGGCCCAGCCCGGTGAGTGGGTCGGCGGGTTCGATTTTCCCTTCGGCCTGCCGCGGGAGCTGGTCCAGCACCTGGGCTGGCCGCTCCAGTGGCCGGCATGCATGGCCCACTACGCCGGCCTGACCCGCGCCGAGATCCGCGCCACCTTCGCCGCGTTCTGCGACGCGCGGCCGGTGGGCGGCAAGTTCGCGCACCGCGCCTTCGACCGTCTCGCCGGCTCCAGCCCTTCGATGAAGTGGGTCAACCCGCCGGTGGCCTACATGATGCATGCGGGGGTGCCGCTGTTGCTCGCCGCGGGGGTGGACCTTCCGGGCCTGCATGCCGGCGATCCGGCGCGGGTGGCGCTGGAGGCGTATCCGGGCCTGCTGGCGCGGGAGCTGCTGCAACGCCGAAGCTACAAGAGCGACGACGCGGCCAGGCACACGCCCGAGCGCCTGATCGCCCGCAAGGATTTGATCGGCGGCCTGGAGCTGGGTGCCACCCGCCTGGGCCTGCGCCTGAAGCTCACGCATGCCCAGCGCGACGCGCTGGTGGAGGACGCCAGCGGCGACCGCCTCGACGCCGTGCTGTGCCTCATGCAGGCCGCCTGGGCGCAGCGGCAGGGTCCGCCGGCCTGGGGCCTCCCGGCGGACCTGGACCCATTGGAAGGTTGGATCGTGAGCGCTTGAAGCAAGGCGCGCCAGCGCCGCCTACCCCGGCCGCGCCAGCTTTTCGAACGCAGCCAGCGCTTCCACGTCCGTGCGATACAGCCGCAGCGCCGCGTCGTCCGTGAGCTCGCCGGCGCGACGCAGCATGGTCTCCACCGGCAGCTTGATCCCGCTGATATGCAGCGTGATGCCCCGGCCGGTCAGATACCGCTTCATTTGACCGAACATCTCGACACCGGTGGCGTCGATGCGGTTGATCGGCTGGGCGAACAGGCAGACATGCTTGACGTCCGGGTTCGCCACCAGATGCTCGATCACCTGCCGCTCCAACGCGGTGGCCGACGCGAAGTCGAGTTCGTCGTCCATGCGCAGCGCATAGGTGTGGGGCGCCAGCGGCGGCAGCTGCCACAGGTGGCGGTCACGCAGGCTGCCGTCCGGGTGCAGGCCCACTTCGATGATGCGCGGATGCAGCCGGTGGTACAGGAAGTGGGCCATGCCCAGCACCACGCCGGTGAGCACACCCCAGTAGATGCGCGGCGCCGACAGCACCGTCACGGCGAAGGTGACGCCCGCGATCGTGGCCTCGACCCGGTGCAGCTTCCACAGCGACAGAAACAGGCGCGGCTTGATCAGGTTGACCACGGCCGCCACCACCACCGCGGCCAGCACCGCCGTGGGTACATGGCGCAGGGCCGGCGTGAGAAACAGCAGCACCAGCGCCACCACCACCGTGGCCAGCACCGTGGCCCAGCCGGTGCGGGCGCCGGAAAACAGCGTGATCGCCGAACGCGAGAACGAGGTGCTCACCGGGAACGCGCCTGAGAAAGCGGCAGCCAGCTTGCCGATACCCTGGCCGATCAGATCCTGGTTGGCGTCCCAGCGGCGGCCTTCGCGCTGGTTCTCGATCTTGGCGCTGGCGGCCATCTCCAGCGAGGTCACCAGCGCAATCACCAGCGCCGGCGCGATGAGCGCGGTGAACTGTTCCCAGGGCAGCAGGCCCGGCCAGTACAGCGACGGAAAGCCCGCCGGCAGGCTGCCCACCACTGCCCCGCCGCGTGCGCCAAAGCCGGTGGCCACGCTCAGCCCGCCGGCGGCCGCCAGCACCAGCAGCACCATCGGCAGGCGCTGCATCCAACGCTTGCCGATCTCGAACAGCACCAGGCTGGTCACCCCGTAGCCCAGCGCCTCCAGGTTCAAGCGTGGCGATTGCAGCAGGCTGGACAGCTTGCCCTGCAGGCCCAGCAACCCCGGCAATTGCGAGGCGATGATCAACACCGCCGCCGCCTGGCTGAAGCCGCTGAGCACGGGTGTGCTCACCAGGTTCAAAAGCCATGACGCGCCACTCGCGCCCACGGCCAGCTGCAGCACCCCCGACAGCAGGGCCAGCCACGCGGCCAAGGCCACCCACTGCGCGCTGCCCGGCTCGGCCATGCCCACCATCGAGGCGCCCACCAGCACCGCGCTCAGCGCCGAAGGGCCGACCGACAGCCGCGTCGAGCGGCTGAACAGCACGGCGGCCAGCATCGGCAGGAAGGTGGCGTACAGCCCCGTCACCAGCGGCATGCCGGCCAGGCCCGCGTAGGCCACCGACTGCGGAATCATCACCACCGCGACCGTCACCGCCGCGGCCAGCTCGCCGCGCAGCAGGGGGAGGTCGGGACGCGGCCAGGCCAGGAAGGGAAGCAAGCGCTGCAGTCGGGACATGGGTCGTGAGCTTAACCGCGACCGGGCGCCGAACCCGCCACGGAGCACCCGGCTTCTCGAAGCGGCGTCGGGCTCTGTCCGCCGTCGGCCGGTT
>JAZKDA010000052.1:21342-25204 GCA_040387815.1 Pseudomonadota bacterium
CTCCTACAGGCGCTGCCAGCGGCGGCCCACCGCTGCGGCGCAACCATCCGAAGAGGATGCGGGCACTGTCGGGCACGGCCCGTCGATTCCTGAAAGGACATTTCCATGAACATTCACTTCCAACGCAAGGGCTTGATCGCCACCCGTTCGGTGGCCATTTCCGCCGCAGTGCTGCTCGGCCTGGCCGCATGCGGCGAGCGCACCGACGACACGGCCGCCGGCGCCCGCAAGGACGCCAACGAGGCCCGTCAGGAAACCCGCGAGGCCGGCAAGGAAGTCCGCGAGGCCGCCAAGGATGTCCGCGAGGCATCGCGCGACGCCGCCAGCAGTGCCAACCAGGCGGCCAGCAGCGCCGCCACCGCCGTCATGGGTGCGGCTGGCCGTGTCGGCGAGAAGGTCGACGATATGCAGATCACCGCCCGTGTGAACGCCGGCCTCGCGGCCGACAAGGACCTGAGCGCGCTGCGCATCGACGTCGACACCCGCGACGGCGTGGTCACGCTCATGGGCACGGCGCCCAGCGCCTCGGCCAAGGCGCGCGCGGAGGAGATCGCCCGCAACGCCAAGGACGTGAAGTCCGTGAACAACAAGCTGGGCGTGCAGGGCTGAAGGCTGTTCAGCGCACGCCGCGCCGGCGCATCATGTCCTGGGCCATCGCGGCGAGCGCATCGCCCTCCAACAGCGGCCGCGCCGCCGGGTAGGCAATGCCTTCTTCGGCGCGAATGTGCTCGCCGTACAGGCCGGCGAAGTCGGCCAGTGTGCGCTCGGCCTGTTCGTCCAGCGTGGTCAGCGTGCCCTTGGCCAACGCGTCGAGCACCGCCCGGGCCGCCGTCCAGCCTGATTCCATCGCCGCATGGTCCTGCTGCAGCCGGCGCACCACCGCCTGCGTGTGCGCGTCGGCCTGTTGCAGCAGCACCGGAAATACATGGCGCTCTTCGTCCAGGTGGTGCTGCGGCGCGGCCAGGTCGAAGTAGCGCATGACGTCGCGCGCCGCCTGCCGTGCGGCCTCGTCCGCCCCCAGGCTGGCGACGTGCTCGCGCAGGCGCGCCAGCAGCGCCAGCATGCGCTGCACCCGCTCGTGGCAGGCCTGGAGCATCTCGAAGGGCTGTTCATAGCCGGCCGAGGGGCCGGGCGCCAGGCGCGACATGGGGATGGCACGTGTCATGGCGCGGGTGGCTCCAATGTGCTGAGGTACTGCGCCGGCGCCGGGCGCACGCGCCCCGGTTTGCGCTGGCCCGGCGTTCCGACGTTGACAAAGCACAGGGCCTGCTCGTGCGGGCCCAGGCCGAACAGCTTGCGCAGCGGCGCCGACTGCAGCGCCTTGCCGCTGGTCAGGGACGAACCGAAACCCAGCGCGGTGGCCATCAGCAGCATGTTCTGGATCGCACAGCCTGCCGAGACGATGCGCTCGGCATCGGGCACCTCGCGGGCTTCGTCGAAATCGGTGGCTGGATCGGCGCCACCGGCCAGACGTACGACTGCGAGCAACAGCAAGGGCGCGCGAAACGCCTTCTCGCGGGCCTGTTCGCGCTGCGCGGCCAGCGCCAGTGGGTCGCGCAGCACCAGGGCGTGCTCGAAGGCATCGGCCAGCGCGGCACGGGCCGCCTGCGGCACCAGCACGAAGCGCCAGGGCAAGAGGCGCGCGTGGTCGGGGGCGGCCGCGGCCGCGCCCACGATCATCTCCAGCTGCCGGGCATCCGGGCCCGGGGCCGACAGGCGCTTGGGCAGCACGGTCTGGCGGCTGTGGATCAGGGCCTGCGCCCACTGCTCCAACGGGCCGTCAACGTGACCGGTGGTCATCCGCAACTTCCCATGTGGCCGCACTGGGTGCACCAGTCGCAGCCGTCCTTGCGGATCATCGCGTGAGCGCCGCACTCGGGGCATTTGGCGCCGGCCATCGGGGCACTTTGCGTGGCGTGGATTTCGGCCGGGGCGACGCTGGGCTCTGGCGTGGCAAGCGTGTCCGCCGCGCCACCGGTGCGCCGGGCGATGATGTTCTGCACCGCCCAGGCGATGGCCGCCACCTCCGAGTCGTGCCACATCGGCACCTGCGCGCCGTCGGCTCGCTGGTAGGTGCCCAGGCGCACCGGCCCGCGGTCCCAGGACACCTTGCGCATGTCAGCCAGCGCGCGATCGAGGAAGCCGCCGCGCGCGGCCAGCGACATCAGGCGCATGCTGGCCGAGATCCACTGCTGCGACTCGCCGCTCTGGCCCACCGGCATGAAAAATTCAATCGCGCGCTCGCGCCCACCTTCCACCGGCAGGAAGGAGACCACCAGGTACAGGCTCTGGCGGCCTTGCTGTGTCCAGTACTCGATCTTCTCGGCCACCGCTGGCAGGGCGCCGCGCGGGCGGCTGCCGATCATCGAGCGCATGGGATCGGCCGTCTCGCCCGCCGCCGCTGCCGGCGTGGCGGGTGCGGGTGCGGCTCGCGCGTCGGTCTGCAGCACGGCGCCCAGGATGTCGTTGGGCCGGTAGGTGGCCAGGCCCTTCAGGCCGGCCTGCCAGGCCTGGCGGTACAGGCCCTTGAAGTCATCGTAGGGGTAGTCCACCGGCACGTTCACCGTCTTGGAAATCGCGGTGTCCACGAAGGGCTGCACCGCCTCCATCATGGCCAGGTGATGGCCGGCGCTCATCTCCAGCGCGGTGACGAAGTAAGGCGGCAACTTGGCGTTCTCGCCGGCCAGCGCGTGGTACAGGCGCCAGGCGTGGTCTTGCACCTGGTAGGCGGTGCTGCTGCCGTCGGCCTCGCGCTTCTTGCGGGTGTAGGTCCAGGAAAACGGCGGCTCGATGCCGTTGGAGGCGTTGTCGGCGAAGGCCAGGCTCACGGTACCGGTGGGCGCGATCGACAGCAGGTGGCTGTTGCGGATGCCGTGCTCGCGGATCGCGGCCTGCAGCGGTGCGTCCAGCCGGCTGGCGAAGCTGCCTGCGCGCAGGTAACCGTCGGCATCGAAGGCGGGGAAGGCGCCTTTCTCCCGCGCCAATGCCACTGACGCTGCATAGGCGGCGTCGCGCATGACGCGCGCGATGCGCACCGCCATCGCCCGGCCCGCCGCATCGTCGTACCGCAGGCACAGCATGGCCAGCGTGTTGCCCAGGCCGGTGAAGCCCACGCCGATGCGCCGCTTGGCCATGGCTTCGGCGCGCTGCTGCGCCAGCGGCCAGTAGGTGAGGTCGAGCACGTTGTCCAGGGCCCGCACCTGCACCGCCACCGCCTGCTCGAAGGCCGCGAAATCGAACCCGGCCTCGCCGCCGATGCCGAAGGCATGGCGCACGAAGCGCGGCAGGATGATGGGGCCGAGGTCGCAGCAGCCGTAGGGGGGCAGCGGCTGCTCGCCGCAGGGATTCGTCGCCGCAATGCTCTCGCAATACCCCAGGTTGTTGTCCCGGTTGATCGTGTCCGGGAACAGGATGCCGGGTTCGGCGAAGTCGTAGGTGGACTTCATCACCTGGTCCCACAGTTCGCTGGCCTTGATGCTTCGGTAGACCCACCAGCCGTCCGCGCGCTGGTGGGCGCCGGCGGCGATCATGGCGTCGCCGGGGCGCGCCTTGTGCACCAGCGGCCAGTCGGCGTCTTCGGCCAGCGCCTTCATGAAGGCGTCGGTCACGGCGACCGAGACATTGAAGTTGGACCAGCGGCCCGGCGTGCGCTTGGCGGTGATGAAGGTCAGCACGTCGGGGTGGTCGATGCGCAGCACGCCCATCTGGGCGCCGCGCCGCGCGCCCGCGCTCTCCACCGTGGCGCAGCTGCGGTCGAACACGTCGATGTAGCTGCACGGGCCCGAGGCCAGCGAGGCGGTGACGCGCACCGCCGCGCCCTGCGGACGGATGCGCGAGAAGTCGTAGCCGACACCGCCGCCGC
>JAZKDA010000053.1:0-3397 GCA_040387815.1 Pseudomonadota bacterium
CTTGCGTGTCCCGTTGGCCAGCGCGCCCGAGCCTGCCTGGGAAGGATCCGCATCCACTTGTGCCTGCGTCAGGCCCAAGGGGTCCTGCGCCAGCGGCAGATCCAGCAGGTTGACCACCAGACGCAAACGGGTGTCGGGTGACGCGCCCCAGGTGATGACGCTGTTGAACTGGGTGCGCCGGGCCGCGCTGTTGGCGCGAAAGCCATCGGTCTCGAAGGTGCTGAGGTCCGCCACCAGGCCGACCTGACCAGAACGTCCGCTGAGCTGCCAGTCGGTGCGGCGCAGCCCGTACGAGCCGGTGGTCAATTGCATCTGGCCTTCAGGCTTTTCGGTGGCCTCGCGGGTGAAGGTCTGGATGACGCCACCCGCCGCATTGCCATACAACTGGGCCAGCGGGCCGGTGATCGCTTCGACCCGGTCGGCCGATGTCAGGGCGGTGGTGGACGCCTGGCCTTGACCGTCGGGGATGGTGGCGGGAATGCCGTCGGTGATCAGCCGGATGCCGCGCAGCCCGAACGGGGAGCGGGCGCCGAATCCGCGGATCGAGATCTGTACGTCCTGGGCATAGTTGTTGCGCGTGACGGCCATCAAGCCGGGAACGCCCGTCAGGGCCTCGGACAGGTTGACCAGCGGGCCGGCACGCCGCAGTGTCTGGGCATCCACGACATGGACCGAGGCCGGTGCATCGAACTGAGACTGCTCGATGCGCCCGGCCGTGACACGGACCTCGGGCAACGTTGCCGGCGGTTCAGAGGCGTCGCCGGCGGCCACTGCCACGCTGGCCTTGCCGACCAAGGCGAGCCAGGCAGACACGCGCAATTTTTTCATCGTACGTCGAGGGTGCGCAGCGAACCTGGATCAAGGCGAGGCGGCAAGATGCCGCCGCACCGGCTCGCGCATCAGCACGAACTCTTCGGCCGCCGTGGGGTGTACCGCCACGGTACGGTCGAAGTCGCGCTTGGTGGCGCCGCAGGTCAGCGCCACGGCCAGGCTCTGCACGATCTCGGGGGCATCGGCGCCGATCATGTGCACGCCCAGCACCCGCTCGTTCAGGCCGTCGACCACCAGCTTCATGTAGCTGCGGTCGGCGCTGCCGATAAAAGCCGTCTTCATCGGCCGGAAGTCCGCTTCGAAGATGTCGACCGGGCCGAGCTTGAGGGCGTCGGCCTCGGTCAGACCCACGGTCGCGATGGGCGGGTCGCTGAACACGGCGCTGGCCACCGTGCGGTGGTCCACCCGGGCCGGGCGATGGCCGAACTCGGTGTCGGCGAAGGCCCGACCCTCGGCGATGGCCACTGGCGTGAGGTTCATGCGGTGGGTGACGTCGCCGATGGCCCAGACACCGGGGCCGCTGGTGCGGCTGTCGGGATCCACAGCGATCGCGCCGTTGGCGTCGAGACCCACGCCGGCTTCGGCCAGACCCAGGCCCGCGGTGTTGGGGACCCGGCCGGTGGCGTTGAGCGCGGCGGCGGCCCGCAAAACTGTCCCGTCGCTGCGGTGCAGGGCGAATCCGTCGCTCGTACGCTCGAGCGCCTGCAGGCTCACGCCGGCCGCCAGTTCGATGCCACGCGCCTCAAGCGCGGTGGCCAGGCGCTGTTGCAGGTCAGCGTCAAAGCCGCGCAAGGGCAGGGCGCCTCGATAGGCCATCGTCACCTTCACCCCCAGGCCAGCCAGGATGCTGGCGAACTCGACCGCGATGTAGCCACCACCCACGACCAGCAGGCTGGCGGGCAGCTCGCGCAAATCGAGGACTTCGTTGGATGTCATGGCCAGTGACAGTCCGGGCAGCGCATTGCGCGACGGTGTGCCACCGGTGGCGATGAGGACGCGCTGCGCGTGTACCGTGCGGTCGCCGACAGCCACCGCGCCACCACCGAGCAGCCGCGCCTGGCCGGCGGCCAGCACGACGCCGGAATCGGCCAGCAGCTTGCGGTAGATGCCTTCGAGGCGCGCGGTCTCGGCGGCCTTGGCGTCGGCCCAGCGGCTCATCTCGAAGCGGCCGGCCACGCCGGTCCACCCATAGCCGCGTGCCTCTTCGAACGCCTGAGCGAAGCCGGCCGCGTACATCATCAGCTTCTTGGGAACACAGCCGCGGATCACGCAGGTGCCGCCGACGCGGTCCGCCTCGGCAATCAGCACGCGCGCGCCGTGGGCCGCGGCGCGCCGCGAGGCCGCGACGCCGCCGGAGCCGGCGCCGATCACGACGAGGTCGAATTCATGGGACATGGGGTTCCTTGACGGGAGTCGTCCCCATTGTCCGACAGCGGGCCGCACGACGCAGGGCACGCTGTGCCCGAGTGGCGCGACAGCGATCGATAGAATCGCGGCCTGCCATGTTTATGCATGCCCGCCCACGCCACCGACCTTGATGACACGGTGTTCCCCGGCCGGGCGGCTCCCCCGTGACGACGCCAAGCACCGAGTTTTCCCACCCCAAGTACCGCCCGGACATCGACGGTCTGCGCGCCGTGGCCGTGCTGTCGGTGGTCGTCTTCCACGCCTTCCCGGGCGCGATCTGGGGCGGGTTCATCGGCGTCGATGTCTTCTTCGTGATCTCAGGGTTCCTGATCTCCACCATCATTTTCGAGAACCTGGCACAGGGGACATTCAGCTTCACCACGTTCTACGCAAGACGGATCAAGCGGATCTTCCCCGCGTTGCTGTTGGTGCTGGCGGCCAGCCTGGCGTTTGGCTGGTTCGCCCTGTTCTCACAGGAGTACCAGCAGCTGGGCCGGCACATCGCCGCCGGGGCGGGCTTTGTGGCCAACCTCGTGCTCAGGGGAGAAGCCGGCTATTTCGACAACTCGGCCGAGACCAAACCCATGCTCCATCTGTGGAGCCTGGGCGTCGAGGAGCAGTTCTACATCGTCTGGCCGCTTGTGGTGTGGCTGGCGTGGCGGCTGCGTTTGCGCCTGGGCTTGATCACCTTGGTGATGGCCGCTCTGTCGTTCGCCCTCTGTGTCAAGGGTGTCAGGAGCGACGCGGTGGCGGCGTTCTATTCGCCCTTGACGCGCTTCTGGGAGCTGCTGTTCGGAACCCTGCTGGCTTGGTTGATGCTGGAGGGAAAGAAAGCCGAATCACCAGGTGCGGGAACGCCTTGGCAGCGACTGGCCGGGTTCCTGGCAGGGGACCGGCGGGCGGGCCACACCTTGAGCGACGCGCTTTCGTTTGGCGGTCTGTTGCTGTTGGTTGTGGGGTTCTGGGGCATTCGCAAGAGCTTCAGCTTCCCAGGAGCGTGGGCGCTGCTGCCCGTGCTCGGCGCGACGCTGATCATTGCTGCCGGGCCGCAGGCTTGGGTGAACCGCACGCTGCTGTCGCACAGGCTGGCGGTGTGGTTCGGTCTGATCAGCTTTCCGCTGTACCTGTGGCATTGGCCCTTGTTGTCTTTCGCCCGGGT
>JAZKDA010000054.1:0-5981 GCA_040387815.1 Pseudomonadota bacterium
GCGCGGGCCTGGCCGGCGCCGCAGTGGCCGCCTCGCTGGCGCGGCGCGGCTGGCAGGTCGAGGTGCTCGATGCCGCCGCCGAGCCGGCCAACGGCGCCTCGGGCCTGCCGGCCGGGCTGATGGCGCCGCACCTTTCGCCCGACGACAACCTGCTGTCGCGCCTGTCGCGCAGCGGCATCCGCATCACGCTGGACGCGGCCGCCGAGCACCTGCGCGATGGCCTCGACTGGCAGGCCCAGGGCACGCTGGAACATCGCCTGAAGCCCGGCGCGCGGCCCTTGATCAGCGAAGGCTTCGCCGCCGACTGGAGCCGCGCCGCGTTGCCGCAGGAAGTCGCATCGGCCGGGTTGCCGGCGCAGGCGCCCTGCGTCTGGCACGCACACGCCGGCTGGATCCGCCCGGCGGCGCTGGTGCGGGCCTGGCTGGGGCAGCCGGGCATTCGATTTCGGGGCGGCCTGAACGTCGATCGATTGGCGCTTGGCGCCGAGGGTTGGCGCCTGCTGGATGCTGATGGCCACCTGCTGGCCCAGGCCCCGCTGGTGGTGTTGGCGGCGGCATTGGGCAGCGCGCCACTGGCCGGCGGCCGCTTGTGGCTGCATGCGGTGCGCGGGCAGGTGAGCTGGGCCGCGCGCGAAGACAGCGCCGTGCTGCCGCCCGTTCCCGTGAACGGCAACGGCCACCTGCTGCCCGACGTGCCGATGGGCGGCGTGCGTGCCTGGATCACCGGCTCCACCTACGGCCGCGGCGAGACCGACACCACCGTGCGCGAGGCGGACCACGCCGCCAACTTCGAGCGCATGAAAGCCCTGCTGCCTTGGGCGGCCCAGCCGCTGACGTCGGCTTTCGTGGCGGGCCAGGTACAGGGCTGGGCCGGCGTGCGCTGCGCCAGCACCGACCGCCGGCCCCTGGTGGGCGAGCTGGAGCCCGGCCTGTGGGTCAGCACCGCCATGGGTTCGCGCGGCCTCACGTTTGCGGCGCTGTGCGCCGAGCTGCTGGCCGCGCGCCTGCATGGCGAGCCGCTGCCCTTGCCAGCATCCATGGCCGCCGCGCTGGACGTCAAGCGCCAGAAGGCGCCGGCGCGCTGACGCGGTCGTCAGCAGTGCGCAGGGGTGCCGGCGCCGGTTGCCACTACCTTCGCGGGTTTTCGCTGCAAGCACCGCCCACATGACACAGCCCCTCGGCGCAGGACACCGTTCGTCCGCGCATTTCAGCACCTCCCACCCGCCTGCCGACATCGGGCCGGCCGACCCGGCCCAACCGGAATCGAAATCAGGCCGTCTGTCCACCCCCGACGCGCCCAGTGCCCCGGTCAAGCCCTTGGCGCTGTTCACGATCCAGGAGGGCAGCGCGGGCGCCAAGATGCTGCGTCACGCCCAGCTGGTGCATGGCAAGCTGGGCAGCCTGTGCGACAGCCTGCGCCAGAACCCGCTCGCCGACGCCGCACCCGGTTTCGAGCGTCTGACCCAGCTGCTGCGCGGCCCGGACATCGCCGACTTCGACCTCGACGCCATCCTGCGCCATCTGTTCGACCCAACCAAGCCGCTGGCCCTGCTGCAACTGAACCAGGGCCTGCGGGGCATCTGCCAGGCGCTGGGCGGCACGGCCATGAAGGCCGTCCACCGTCAGGCCTTGTTCGAGCGCGGCATTGTCGCCTTCAACGCCCTGCCCGCCACGACCGTGCCCCAGGCCAGGCGCATGATCCAGTGCGTGGAGGATCTGGTGGCCACCCTGTTTGAGCACGCCATCGCGCCGCCACAGCGCCATGCCTTCGCACAGGAGGTCTACCACCGCATCGCCAAGCCCGACGCCCAACTGGCGTCCCACGTGACCCTCTCGGTCTGGCGCCACCTCAGCCTGATGCTGCATCCGCAGCACGCCTCGCTGGAGGCGGTGCTGGCGACGGCCAGTCAATTGGCACAGGCGCAGGCGTCGTTCAGCGACGAGTTCATGTCGTCGGCCTTCATTCCCGTGGCCGACCACATCAAGGGCAACGCGGGCAGCCCGGCCGAGGCGGGCCGATGGATCCATTCCACGATGGCGGTGCTGCTGCTGGACACCGAATGGCCCAGCTTCACCGAGGTCCGCCAAGCCACGGCCGGCTTCGTGATGGCGCTGATCGAGGCACCAGGCGTCGTGCAGGCCCTCGGGGGACTGCTTGCGCTGGCCGCGCAGCTGCATCCGGCCAACTTTCACTCCCTGGTTCAAGCCGTGACGGAAACCGTCTGGAAATGCCTGCCCCAGATTCGCCGGCAGGTGCTCAAGGGCGCTGTCGACCAGCTGTGCGCACCCGACGTGCCGCCCAACCACGCCCTGATCTGCCTGTCGGGCCTGCTGTTCGGCGCCCGGCAAGTGGCCGACGTGCCCATGGTGGCGGCCCGGATGGCCGAGCTGGCCAAGCGCGCTGCGCTAACCCCGCAATTCCTGGAGAACGCCGGTGCCATCTGGCGCCTGACCTGGCTTGACCACCCGAACCAAGCCCAGGCACTCGCAGCGATGCTGACCGAGCTGCCCAAAGTAGGTGGCGCGACGGGCGATGCGCTGGAAGCATTCAAGCGCGGTATGGGTTCCAGCGCCAAGGCGCAAGGTGAGGCCGCCGAGACCAAGGCCGCCGTCAACCCGTTGCCGTCGGCCGCCACTGAAGAGCCCGCGGACGGCCGCTGGGGCCGCAAGCGCAACGGCTGAAGATGGTCTGCGGGCCGCCCATCCCGCTTATCCAGACCCTCCGCCAAATCCCCCGCCAGCCCGCATGAACACTGGCGAATAAGCTTATCCGCATAAAGCGCGAACAAAAATGTAGTTTGTGTCCATATGGGGCATAAGTAAATTCGCGTCCCATGTATCAGTACACCGAGTTCGACAAGCAGTTCGTCCGCGCGCGCGCTGCCCAGTACCGTGACCAGCTCGAGCGCAACCTGCGCGGCGAACTCGGTGACGATGAGTTCCGCCCTCTGAGGCTGCAAAACGGCTGGTACGTCCAGCGTTATGCGCCCATGCTGCGCATCGCCGTGCCCTACGGCGAGATTTCCAGTCCCCAGCTGCGGGTGCTGGCCAAGATCGCCCGCGAGTACGACCAACCCACCGACGAGCTCTTTGCCGAGGCCCGCGCCAAGCAGGACGCCCTGGGCCCCGTACAGCTGCGCAATGGCGGCTCGGTCCACACCCGCCTGACGGTGGGCTACGGCCACTTCACCACCCGTCAGAACGTGCAGTTCAACTGGATTCCCCTGCCCAAGAGCGCCGACGTGATGGACCTGCTGGCCAGCGTCGACATGCACGGCATCCAGACCAGCGGCAACTGCATCCGCAACATCACCTCCGACGAGCTGGCCGGCATCGCGCCCGACGAGATCGCCGATCCGCGCCCCTGGTGCGAAATCATGCGCCAGTGGAGCACGCTGCACCCCGAGTTCGCCTTCCTGCCGCGCAAGTTCAAGATCGCGGTGGCTGGTGCCACCGAAGACCGCGCCGCCACCTACTGGCACGACGTGGGCCTGCAACTGGTCAAGAACACCGTCGGCGAGCTGGGTTTCCGGGTGCTGGTGGGCGGCGGCATGGGCCGCACGCCCATCACCGCCACCGTGGTGCGCGAGTTCCTGCCCGCCTTCGAGATCCTCAACTACCTCGAAGCCGTGGTGCGCGTCTACAACCGCTGGGGCCGCCGCGACAATATGTACAAGGCCCGCATCAAGATCCTGGTGAAGGCCGAGGGCCAGCGCTACATCGACGAGGTGGAAGCCGAGTACAAGGCCATCCTCGAAGCCGACGGCGCGCCGCACACCATCACGCAGGCCGAATACGAGCGCGTGGCCGCCAGCTTCGTGCCGCCCGCCCTTGCAGCCGCAGGCGTCACGGCGCTGCCCGAGACCGACACCGACCCGGCCTTCCAGCGCTGGCTGCAGCAGAACGTGGCCGCCCACAAAGACCCGCACCTGCGCGCCGTCACGCTCAGCTTCAAGCGCCTGGGCCAGGCCCCCGGCGACGCCACCGGCGAGCAACTGGACATCGCCGCCGACCTGGCCGAGCGCTTCTCGGCCGGCGAGGCTCGTGTCACGCACGACCAGAACCTGCTGCTGCCCTGGGTGCGCGTCGAAGACCTGCCGGCCCTGTGGCTGGCCGCTCGCGCGGCCGGCCTGGCCAAGGCCAACATCGGCCTGCTGTCGGACATGATCGCCTGCCCTGGCGGCGACTTTTGCGCCCTGGCCAATGCCCGCTCGCTGCCGATCGCCGAAGCCATCACCCAGCGCTACCAAGACCTGGACGAGCTGCACGACATCGGCGAGATCGACCTGCACATCTCCGGCTGCATCAATAGCTGCGGCCACCACCACAGCGGCCACATCGGCATCCTGGGCGTCGACAAGGACGGCAAGGAGTGGTACCAGGTCACCCTGGGCGGCTCCGACGGCTCGCTGCTGTCGGGTGAGGCCAGTGCCGGCAAGGTGGTCGGCCCCTCGTTCTCGGCCGCCGAAGTGCCCGAGGTGATCGAGGCCGTGCTCGACACCTACCGCCGCGAGCGCCAGTCCCAGGCCGAGCGCCAGGAAACCTTCATCCAGACCCTGCGCCGCGTCGGCCTGGATCCGTTCAAGGCCGCCGCCAACGGCGCGCGCTTTGCCGCCAAGGAGGTGGTGTGATGCAACAGACCCTCACCCTCATTGCCGCCACCGAACACGAAGCCCAGGCTGGCGCCGACGTGCTGGTGCTGCCCAACGACGCCGACCCGCATGAGCCTTCGCTCGAAGGCGTGGCGCGCATCGACCTGCACTTTCCCAAGTTCAGCGACGGCCGCGCCTACAGCCAGGCCTTCCTGCTGCGCCGCCGCCGCGGCTTCACCGGCGAGATCCGCGCCACCGGCGACGTGCTGGTCGACCAGCTGGTGCAGATGCAGCGCACGGGCTTTTCCAGCGCCGTGGTGCGCGCCGACCAGAAGCTCGACTACGTGCAGGCCCAGTTCGAGCGCTTCCTGCGCTACTACCAGGGCGATGCGGTGACGGTGGCGCCCTTGTTCAAGGAAGCCGCATGAGCGCGATTGACCTCAACGCCCGCCCCTCGGCGGACTTCGACGCCAAGCTGGCCGAAACCAAGGCGCTGCTGCAGCGCGCCGCCGCCGAGTACGGCACCGACATCACCCAGGCCTCCAGCCTGGGCGCCGAAGACGTGGTGATCACCCACCTGATCAACGCGCTTGGGCTGGACACCCCCATCTTCGTGCTGGAGACCGGCGCCCTGCATGCGCAGACCCTGGCCCTGCTCGAGCGCACCCAGGCCACTTCGCGCGCACCGGTCACCGTTTACAAGCCGGCGCACGAAGCCGTGGTGCAATTTGTGGCCCGCGAAGGCAAGGACGCCATGTACCGCAGCATCGAGCTGCGCAAGGCCTGCTGCGGCATCCGCAAGATGGAACCGTTGGCCCGCGCGCTCGAAGGCAAGCGCGCCTGGATCACCGGCCTGCGCCGCGAGCAGTCGTCCGCCCGCGCCGAGGTGCCGCTGCAGGACAACAGCGAAGCCCGCGTGAAGTTCAACCCCCTGGCCAACTGGACCTGGGGCGATGTGTGGCACTACATCGGCCGCAACCAGGTCGACTACAACGCCCTGCACGACGAGTTCTTCCCCAGCATCGGCTGCGAGCCCTGCACCCGCGCCATCAGCCTGGGCGAGGATTTCCGCGCCGGCCGTTGGTGGTGGGAGGATGAGGCCGCCAAGGAATGCGGCCTGCACGTGAAGAAAACCGAGGAATCCGCTGCATGAACGCCCGCGTCGAACCCCAATTGCTCACCCACCTGAGCAACCAGCACCTCGATTCCCTCGAAGAAGAAGCCATCTTCGTGCTGCGCGAAGTGGCCGCCGCCTTCGAGCGGCCCACCCTGCTGTTCTCGGGCGGCAAGGATTCGCTGGTGCTGCTCAAGTGCGCCGAGAAGGCCTTCGGCAAGGGCCGCATTCCCTACCCGCTGCTGATGATCGACACCGGCCACAACTTCCACGAA
>JAZKDA010000055.1:0-44792 GCA_040387815.1 Pseudomonadota bacterium
AATGGTCGTCGCGCCGGGTCGACAGGGCCACATGGCCGTCGGCGGTGGCGAACACGCCCAGGGGCACATAGTCGGGCCGCACGCCGCCTTCCAGGTGAGCTTCGGCGATCTTGGCGGACTGGTAGGCCAGGGCCCCGGCCATCAGGCTGCAGTCGATGTGGCGGCCGGCAGACCCATTGCGGGCGATGTCGAACAGGGCGCCGGCGATGGCGTGGTAGGCATAAAGGCCGGTGACGGCGTCGATCAGCTGGAAATCGATGTGGCGCGGCAGCTCGTTCTCGTCACGGTTGCCGTGCATCAGCCCGGTATAGGCCTGCAACACCAGGTCGGTGCCCGGCTTGGACGCGCGCGGGCCCTTGGCACCAAAGCCGCTGACCGACAGATACACCAGGCGCGGGTTGAGGGGCTGCAAGTCGCCCCAGCCCAGACCGAAGCGATCCATCACACCCGGCCGGAAGGCCTCGATCAGCACGTCGGCCTGCCGCACCATCTGGCGAGCCGCCTCGCGCCCCAGCGGGGACTTCAGGTCGATGGCCAGGCCGCGCTTGCCCTGGTTGTAGACGACCGAGAACGCGGTCAGGTCGCCGACCCGGCGGCCCATGACGCGCGTCCAGTCGCCTTCGCGGGTTTCGATCTTGACCACGTCGGCGCCGTGCTGCGCCAGCAGCATGCCGGCATGCGGCCCGGCCACGCCCATGGAAAAGTCGAGGACCTTGATGCCCTGCAGCGGTTGGGTCATGGCGGTGACGTGCCGGGCTATTCGTACTTGATGTCGGGAAGCTCTTGCACGATGCGCTTCCAGCGGGCCATGTCGTCGCGCGCGAACTCGTCGGTGCCTTCCGGCGCCAGGCCTGTCGCGTCCACGCCGAAGGCCAGCAGCTTGGCCGTGAAGTCCGGCTCCTTGACGATGCGGGTGATGTGCGAGGCCAGCAGGTCGACGATGGGTTTTGGCGTGCGCTTGGGCGCGAACACCGCGAACCAGGGCGAGAAGGGCTCCATGCCGCTGTAGCCCTGCTCCGCGAAGGTCGGCACGTCGGGCAGCGCGCGCGAGCGCTTGCTCCCGGTCACGGCGATCGGGCGGATCTTGCCGGCCTGCACCAGCGGAATGGCGCTGCCCACGTCGGCCACGGAAATCAGCACCTCGCCCTTGGCCAGGTCTTGCAGGTTGGGCGACACACCCTTGTAGGGCACGTGGACCATGGGCACGCCGGATCTCTTGACCAGCATCTCCGGCAGCAGGTGCGTGCTGGAGCCCACGCCGGAGGTGCCGTAGCTGGCCTTGTCCGGGTTGGCCTTGGCGAAGGCCAGCAGGCTGCGCAGGTCGGTGACGGGGCGCGTCGTGTTGGCATACACCACCAGCGGCGTGGCGCCGATGTGGGCGACGCCGGCCAGGTCACGCTGCACGTCGTAGGGCACGTTCTTGAGGGTGTTGGGCACCATCACGATGGGTGTGCTCGGCGTGAACAGCAGCGTGTAGCCGTCGGCATCGGCCTTGGCCACGAAGCTGGTGCCCAGGATCTGCGAGGCGCCCGGCCGGTTGTCCACTGTCACCGTCTGCTTGAGCGACAGGGTCAGTCGTTCGGCGATCATGCGCGCGATCAGGTCGGTGGGCCCGCCCGCGGGCGCCGGCACCACGAAGCGCAGCGGCTTGTCGGGGTAGGCACCGGTGCCCTGCGCCATGGCGGCCAGGGGCATGAGCGATGCGGCAAGCGCCGACATCGCGAGGGCGGCTTTTCTGAGCAGGTTGATCATGGTGGTCCTTGGTGTCTCCGGGGGAAGAAATGGGCCGCGCCTCAGGCGCGGCCCGGCTCGGGGGCAATCTCGATCAGCACACGGCCGGTGGACTGTCGCGCCTCGACCGCCGCATAGGCCTGCTGGAAGTCGGCCAGCGGCCAGCAGGTCGCCGCCGCCGGCTTGATCTGGCCTTGCACCGCCAGGGTGAACAATTGCTGCGCCATCTCGCGCAGCCGCGGCGCATGTCGCTTGCGCTCGTCGATCGGGCTCCAGCCCAGGTAGTTGCCGAAGTTGAAGCCGATCAGATCGAGGTTCTTGACCAGCAGCAGGTTCGACGGCACCTGCGGAATGCGCCCGCTGGCATAGCCGATGGCCAGCAGCCGGCCCATCGGCGCCATGGCACGAAGGCCCGCCTCGAACAGGTCGCCGCCCACCGGGTCGAACAGCACATCGACGCCGCGTCCGCCGGTCAGCGCCTTCAAGCGCGCCACCAGATCGGGATCGGATGCGAGCAGACCGTGACGGGCGCCGCGTTCGAGCGCCAGCTGAAGGCGATCGGCCGTGCGCGCGACCGCGATGACCTCGGCCCCCGCGATGCGCCCGAGTTCCACCGCCGGGATGCCAACCCCGCCCGCCGCCCCGAACACCAGCAGCGATTCACCGGCGCGCAATTGCGCGCGCCAATGGAGCGCCGCGTAGGCGGTCCCGTAGGTCAGTGGCACCGACGTGGCGTCGCGCAGCGAAAGGCCATCGGGGACGCGCCACAAGGTTTCGGCGGTGCCGACGGCCTCCTGGCCATACCCGCCCCAATCGATGCCGCCGGCGACGCGGTCACCGGGACGCAGGTCGGTGACGTCAGGCGCCACCTCCAGCACGGTACCCGAGACCTCGGTGCCGGGAACGAAGGGCAGGGGCGGACGGCGCTGGTATTTGCCTTGCGCCATCAGCAATTGGGCGAAGCTCACGCCGGCGTAGGAGGGCGCGATGCGCACGCAGCCGGGGCGCAGCTCAGGTACGGGCACATCGGCCAAGCGCAGAGCGCGCCAGCCGTCCCAACCCTCGCACAGGACCGCATTCACAGGCGCGCCTGGCCTTCCAGTGTGCGCCGCGCCATCTGCGCGATCTGCACCACGCGCTCCTGGCGGTGCACCCGGCGGCCCGAGGCGGCCGTGCCCTGCTCCACGCGCTTGAGGATGCCCTGGATCATGGCCGCATAGCGGAACTGGGCGTACGCGAGGTAGAAGGTCATGTCGGGCGCCGCCTGCCCCAGGCGCTCGAAATAGCGCGCCAGGTAGGCCTGCATGGTCGGGATGCCCAGGGCCGCCAGGTCCTTGTCGGCCAGGCTGGTGGCCGAGCCTTGCGGGTCGGGGATCTCCCACCAGGCGCGCAAGTGGTGCGCCAGGTCGACCAGCGGGTCACCCAGCGTGGCCATTTCCCAATCGAGCACAGCGCTGATCTCGGGCTCGCTCGGATGGACGATCAGGTTGTAGAGCCCGAAGTCGCCATGCAGCAAGGCCACCGACTCCTGGGCCGGAACGGCCTTGGGCAGGTGGTCCATCAGCCAGTCCATGTCGGGGATGTCGGCCAGACGTGACTGCTCGTAGGTCTTGGCCCAGCGCGCCAGGTTGCGCGCGCAGTAGCCGCCGACGCGGCCGAAATCCGACAGCCCCAGCGCCGCCACGTCCGACTGGTGCAGCCGCACCAGCACCTCGTTCATGCGGTCGTAAAGGCGCGTGCGGTGCGCCGGCGTCATGCCGGGCAGCTCGGCATCCCAGAAGATGCGGCCCTGCACGTACTGCGCCACGTAAAAGTCGGAACCGATCACCGAGGCGTCTTCGCAGTACAAGAGCGGCTGCGCCACTGGCACGCCGGTGCCCCAGATCGCCCTCATGACGCGAAACTCGCGGTCGATCGCATGCGCCGACGCCAGCAGCTGGCCCGGCGGCTTGCGCCGCAGCACCCACTGGCCCTGGACACTGGTGATCAGGTAGGTGGGATTGGACTGGCCGCCCTTGAACTTGACGGCCGAGAGCGCACCCAAAGTCTGCCCCAGATGCTGCGACAGGAAGCCGCGCAGGCGGTCCAGGTCGAGTTGCAGGTGCGGCGGCGGTGCCTCGGTGCCGCTGAAGCTGGCCGAACGCAGGCTGGTCATGCCGCGGGCGCCTTGGCAGGACGGTACTTGTTCAGTTCGAACAGCGCCACCGCGCGGTTGTGCACCTCGTCCGGGCCGTCGCCCAGGCGGATCATGCGCATGCGGGCAAACGAGTAGGCAATGCCGAAATCGTCGCACATGCCGGCGCCGCCAAAGGCCTGGATGGTCATGTCCGCCACCGACTGCCCCATGCGCGTGGCCGCCACCTTGATCTGCGAAATCTCGCTGCGCGCCGCCTTGTTGCCCACGGTGTCCATCAGGTGCGCAACGTGCTGCGTAAGCAGACGGCACATGTTGATCTCGGTGCGGGCCAGCGCAATGCGCTCTTGCCACACCGACTGCTCGGCCAGCGGCCGGCCGAAGGCCACGCGGGAGATCAGGCGCTTGCAGGTCATCTCCAGCAGGCGCTCGGCCTGGCCGATGATGCGCATGCAGTGGTGGATGCGCCCTGGGCCCAGCCGGCCCTGCGAGATCTCGAAGCCGCGGCCTTCGCCCAGCAACACGTTCGAGGCCGGCACCCGCACGTTCTCGAACAGCAACTCGCCATGACCCTTGGGCTCATCGTAGAAGCCCATGGCGCTCAAGGGTCGAATGCGCGTGAGGCCCGGCGTGCCCGGCTCGACCAGGATCTGCGTCTGCTGCAGATGGCGCGGCGCGGTGGGGTCGGTCTTGCCCATCACGATGAACACACCGTTCTTCGGGTGGTAGGCATTGGTGGTCCACCACTTGCGGCCATTGATCACGTAGTGGTCGCCGTCGCGCTCTATGCGCGTCTGGATGTTGGTGGCGTCGGACGAGGCCACATCCGGCTCGGTCATGGCGTAGGACGAGCGGATGCGCCCTTCCAGCAGTGGCACCAGGTACTTGCGCTTTTGCTCCTCGGAGCCATAGCGTTCCAGCACTTCCATGTTGCCGGTGTCGGGGGCCGAGCAGTTGAAGATCTCGGATGCGTAATGGGAGCGCCCCATGATCTCGGCCAGGCCCGCGTACTGCAGGTTGGTCAGGCCGGCGCCGTGCGCCGATTCGGGCAGGAACAGGTTCCACAGGCCCTGGGCCCTGGCGCGCTCCTTGAGCTCCTCCATGATCGGCGGCACATGGAACTGCTCGCCGGGCACCTCGTGCAGTTGCTGCTCGTACAGCTTCTCGTTCGGATAGACGTATTCGTCCATGAAGGCGCGCAGCTTGGCCTCGAGGACACTGACACGGGAATCGGACATGACGTGGCTCCTGGAATGCGGGTCAGGGCCGGCCGCCGTCGACGCGGATCAGCGCGCCGGTGGTGAACCGGGAATGGTCGCTCGCGAGGTACAGCGCCGTGGTGGCGATCTCCTCGGGTTCGCCGAAGCGGCCCGCGGCCGCGGGCGTCTTGCTTTCCTTGTCGGCGGGCCAGTGCTTGGCGATGTCGGTGCGAAACGAGCCGGGCAAGATGGCGTTGACGCGCACCTTGGGGCCGAACTCGAAGGCATGGGCGATGGTCATGGCGTCCAGAGCCGCTTTGGCGCCGGCATAGATGGTGACCTCCGGCGTGGGCCGGATGGCGCCGATGCTGCTGACGTTGATGATGCTGCCGCCCGCGCCCGCGGCCATGCGCGAGCCCACCAGCGCGCTCAGGCGGAACGGCCCCTTGAAGTTCAGGCCCAGCACCGAATCGACCAGCTTCTCGTCGGTGTCAACGGACGATCCGACCTTGGGCGACTTGCCTGCGTTGTTCACGAGGATGTCGATGCGGCCGAAGGCGGCCCAGGCCTGCTCGACCATCGGCTCGATCGCGTCCCAGTGGCCCATGTGGCAGGAAATGGCCAGGGCGCGCCGGCCAAGGGCGCGCACCTCCGCGGCCACGGCTTCGCAGCTGTCGAGGTTGCGGCTGACCACGATCACGTCCGCACCGTACTGCGCGAAGGCCAACGAGATGGCGCGGCCCAGGCCACGGCTTCCTCCGGTGACCAGGGCAGTCTTGCCGGTCAGATCAAAGTGGTTTTTCATCTAAAAATATTTTATGCATGCATATGATATTGCGAAAATAATAGACCTGATAGTGCCGCATCTGGAAAATTTATGTCGCGGGTTTCCCCGTAGAAATTGGTGATCTCCCGCCATTAATCGTCCTGTGACACACGGTATCGTGACGGACCAAATTCCCCCACAGCCCAGCTTCCATGAAGAAAACCATCCTGATCGCCGGCGCGCTCGGCACTGTCGGCCGATCGGCCCTCGCCCACTTCGAGGCGCTGCCCGACTGGGACATCATTGCCATCTCGCGGCGCAAGCCCGACTTCGACACCCGCGCGCAGTGGCTGTCGATCGACCTGGCCGCAGGTGACGCCCGCCAGCGCATCCAGGACGCCACCGGCACCGCGGCCATCACCCACGTCTTCTATTCGGCCCTGTTCGAGATGGACAACGTGGTGGCCGGATGGACACAATGGCAGCACGTCGACACCAACCTGACCATGCTGCGCGCGGTGATCGAAGGGGTGGAGGCCGTCGCGCCCGGGCTGCGGCACGTGACCATCGTCCACGGCGCCAAGCACTACGGCGCGCACCTGGGTCCGTTTCGCATGCCCGCGCGCGAGAGCGATCCGCGCGCCATGCCGCCCAACTTCTACTACCCGCAACAGGACTGGATCGCCCAGCACCAGCAGGGCAAGCCCTGGGCCTGGACGGTTCTGATTCCGCAAGTGATCTTCGGCGAGGCGGTGGGCAGCCCCTTGAACATCGTGCCGGCCCTGGGTGCGTTCGCCGCGGTCTCGCGCGAGCTGGGCATGCCGCTGCGGTTTCCTGGCGGCGCGGCGCGCGCCAACGAGGCGACCGACGCACGCCTGATCGCCCAGGCCGCCCAATGGGCGGGCGACAGCCCGGCCGCGCGCAACCAGTTGTTCAACCTGGCCAACGGCGACGTCTATGTGTGGGAGATGCTGTGGCCCAAGATCGCCAGGCAGTTCAACATGGAGCTTGGCTACCCGCAACCCTTCTCGCTGGCACGTGTGATGCCGGCCAACGGACGCATCTGGGACCAGATGGTGAGCAAGTACGGCCTGCGGCCCCTGAGCTGGCAGCAGATCGTGCCCTCATGGCAGATGGCAGACTTCCTGTTCGGCTACGGTCAGCGGCCGAACGGGCACCACATGAGCACGATCAAGATTCGCAAGGCCGGCTTCCATGAATGTCAGGACAGCGAGGAGATGATCCTGGACCACCTGGCCACGCTGCAGCGGCTGCGCTATCTGCCAACCTGATCCTGCGCAAGGACAATCGGGGTGCGAGCGCACCCCGATTTCTATAATCGTCGCAGATGATTCCCACGACGATTCGCCACGCGCGCCCTTGGGCAGACCCCGCTCCCGCAGGACCGCGCCGTGCCCCATGACATCAGCCTGATCGCCACCGTCGCCGCCGGCTTCGGCCTGGCCATGGTCTTTGGCCTGGTGGCCACCAAACTTCGAATGCCTCCCCTGGTGGGCTATCTGCTGGCGGGCATTGTCATCGGCCCGGCCACGCCGGGTTTTGTCGCCGATGTGGGGCTGGCGGGCCAGTTGGCCGAGATCGGCGTGATGCTGCTGATGTTCGGCGTCGGCCTGCACTTCTCCCTGGACGACCTGATGGCCGTCAAGAAGATCGCCGTGCCCGGCGCCATTGTTCAGATCGCCGTGGCGACCGCGATGGGCATGGCCGCCGCGACGTTGTGGGGCTGGAACTGGGGCGCCGCGATGGTGTTCGGCCTGTGCCTTTCGGTGGCCAGTACGGTGGTGTTGCTGCGCGCCCTGGAAGCCAAGGACCTGCTCAAGTCGATCAACGGCCAGATCGCGGTGGGCTGGCTGGTGGTGGAAGACCTGGTGATGGTGCTGGTGCTGGTGCTGCTGCCCGCGCTGGCGGGCGTGCTGGGCGGTACGGATCCGACGGGCACCGCACAACCCGCCTCCGGCCTGACCGGCGACATCTGGTCCACGGTGGGCATGACCCTGGCCAAGGTCAGCGCCTTCATCGTGCTGATGCTGGTGGTGGGCCGCCGGGTGCTGCCCAAGATCCTGTGGTGGGTCGCGCGCAGCGGCTCGCAGGAGCTGTTCACGCTCAGTGTGGTCGCCATCGCCCTGGGCGTGGCCTTTGGCGCCGCCAAGCTGTTCGACGTGTCGTTCGCCCTGGGGGCCTTCTTCGCCGGGATGATGATGCGCGAGTCGGAATACAGCCACCGCGCCGCCGACGAATCCCTGCCGCTGCGCGATGCCTTCGCCGTACTGTTCTTCGTGTCGGTGGGCATGCTGTTCGACCCCAGCGTGCTATGGACCCAGCCCCTGAAGCTGCTGCTGGTGGTGGGCATCGTGATGATCGGCAAGACCATCGCCGCGGTGGCGCTGGTCCTGGCCTTGCGCTACCCGCTCAACACCGCATTGACCGTCGGCGCCAGCCTGGCTCAGATCGGCGAGTTCTCCTTCATCCTGGCCGGCATGGGCGTGGCCCTGGGCCTGCTGCCGGCCGTCGGCCAAAGCCTGGTGCTGGCGGCCGCATTGATCTCCATCGCCGCCAATGCGGCCCTGTTCGCGGCCATCGAACCCTTGCGCCAGTGGATCCTGGCCCGCTCGGAGCTGGCCCGCCGGCTGGAGCGCCGCGACGACCCGCTGGCCGAGCTGCCCACCACCACCGACCCGGCCTTTCTGGCCGGTCATGTGGTGCTGGTGGGCTACGGCCGGGTGGGCCAGCGCATCGCGCAAAGCCTGGCGCGCCACAAGATCCCCTATGTGGTGGCGGAGCAGAACCGGGAGGTGGTGGATGCCCTGCGACAACAGGGATCCGCGGCCGTCAGCGGTGACGCCGAGACGCCCGGCGTGCTGATCCAGGCCCATGTGGCACGGGCGAAGATGCTGGTCATCGCGATCTCCGACACGCTGGACGTGCGTAAGATGGTGAAAAACGCACGCACGCTCAATCCATCGATCGCGGTGCTGGTGCGCACCCACAACGAAGACGAGGCGGCCCTGTTCCAGAAGGAAAACCTCGGCAGTGTGTTCCTGGGGGAACACGAGTTGGCAAAGGGCATGACGGCGCACATCCTGGAGGCGTTCTCGGCCTCGGCGCAGCGGCCGCACGCCGGCAGCCCTGAGGCCCATCGCGCCTGAATGCCGGGAGCATCATGAAACCACATGTGCGGGTGAAGCGTCTGAACGATTTCTCGGGCCGCTTGCTCGGCGCGTTCCTGAGCCTGGTGGACACCGGTCAGTTCAAGGTCGCGGCGGAACGCTGCAACGTGTCGCAATCGGCTTTCAGTCAGATGATCTCGCGGCTGGAGGAGCAACTGGGCACCCGCCTGTTCGACCGCGACACGCGCAAGGTTTCACTGACCCCGGAGGGCCGCATGCTCGTGCCGATCGCCCGCGGCGTCGAGGCAGACATCGAATCCATGTTCGCGCAGTTGCGCGACCACGCCGAACAGCGCACGGGCAAGGTGGCGATCGCCGCGCTTCCCTCGCTGAGCGCCGACTGGCTGCCGATCATCCTGGCCGACTTCCGGCGCCGTCACCCGGGCATCAAGCTGCAGTTGTACGACACGGTGGCCGAACCCGTGCTGGAGCTCGTGCGCAAGGGAACGGTGGACTTCGCCATCAGCGCGGTGGCCAGCGGTACCGAGGAGTTCGACGCGGAGTTCCTGTTCAACGAGCCTTACTATTTCATCTGCCGCACCGATCATCCTCTGGCCGAACGCAAGAACCTGCGGCTGAAGGACCTGCGGGGATGCAACTACATCTACACCTTGCGTTCGAGCAGCCTGTGGCGCTGGATAGAGCCGCACGTGCAGGGCATCGAATTCAACGACACCGGCTTCGAGGTGCAGCAACTGAGCACACTCGCCGGGCTGATCGCCAACGGCATCGGCGAAAGCATCGTGCCGGCGTTCGCCCTGTTCCAGTTCCACAGGCTGGGCCTCAAAGCCGTGCTGCTGCGTGACCCCGCCCTGCTGCGCCCCCTCTTCATGGTCAAGCGGCGCGGGCAGAGCCTGTCGGTGGCGGCGCGTTCGCTCCTTGAGTCGATCGCGGCCAACCCGCCTGAGCACGTGCTGCCCGCCCTGGCGGGTCAGGCCGCCAAGCCGCCGCGCAAGGCGGCCAGCCGCGGGACGCCCAAGTTAAAGAAATCTGGATAGTCGTTCCAAAAACTTAAATTTACTGAATCAACAGCGGCTTCGATACTCGGCTCCGTTTCAAGGAGACACGATGAACCGCACAATGAACCGCCGCGCAGCGCTCGGCACTGTCGGCGCCGGCGCGCTCGCCGTCGTGGCTGGGCCGGCCTTGGCCCAGTCCGGCCCCTATCCCAATCGCCCGATCAAGATCCTCATGCCGTGGGCCGCCGGTGGCGGCGGCGACGTGATCGTGCGGCTGATGGCGCCCGGTCTGGCACAGCGCCTGGGCCAGCCGGTGGTGGTGGAGAACCGGCCCGGCGCCATCGGCACCATCGGCAGCCTGGCTGCCGCGCGCAGCCCCGCCGACGGCTACACGCTCGTGTATGCGGGAGCGGACTCACACTCGATCGCGCCGCACATCCTCAAGCAGATTCCCTACGATGCCCGCAAGGATTTCGTGCCGATCGCGCCGATCGGCTTCTTCCCGCTGGGTCTGGTGGTCAATGCCTCGCACCCGGCCAAGACGATCGCGGAGTTCCTCCAGATGGCCAAAGCGGCCAGGCAGCCAGTGACCTTCGGCTCCTGGGGCCAGGGTACATCGGGTCACATCACCATGGAGGCCTTCAAGGAGGTGTCCAAGGTCAACATGCTGCACGTTCCCTATAACGGCACCGCGCCGCTGGTGCAGGCGCAGCTGTCTGGCCAGATCGACTCCTCGATCAATGCGTTGGCGGTGGTCGAGCCGCACATACGCTCGGGCGCACTGCGCCTGCTGGCGGTGACCGCCAAGCAACGGGTTGCGCAATTCGCCGACGCTCCGATGATGAAGGAACTGGGCATTGCCATCGACATGGGCCCGTGGATCGGCATCTTCGCGCCGGCCGGCGTGCCCGCCGACATCGTCTCGAAACTGCACGATGCCATCGAAGCGACCCTGCGTGAGCCGGCCATCGTCGAGCAGACGAAAAAAATGATCATGGTCATCGAGCACATGGACCAGCGCAGCTACCAGAGCTTCTACGCCAGCGAGTACGACCGCTGGGGCCAGTACATCCGCACGGCAAAAGTGACCGTGGACCAATAATCGATGAAGAGGAAGACGAACATGAACGCTACGATGACCCGCCGCGCCGCCCTTGGCGGCCTGGCCGGCGCGCTCGCCGTCGTGGCTGGGCCGGCCTTGGCCCAATCCGGCCCCTACCCCAATCGCCCCATCAAGATCATCATGCCCTGGGCCGCCGGTGGCGGCGGCGACGTGCTGGTGCGCATGATGGCGCCCAGCCTTGGCCAACGCCTGGGTCAACCGATCATTGTGGAGAACCGGCCCGGCGCCATCGGCACCATCGGCAGCCTGGCCGCCGCACGCAGCCCCGCCGACGGCTACACGCTGCTCTATGGCGCTGCCGATTCGCACTCGATCGCGCCGCATATCCTGAAGCAGCCACCGTACGATTCCAAGAAGGACTTCGTGGCGGTGGCACCGATCGGCTATCCGCCCCTCGGTCTGGTGGTCCATTCCTCGCATCCGGCCAAGACCTTCGCCCAATACCTGCAGATGGCGAAGGAAGCGAAGGAAGCGCCGACCTTCGGCTCATGGGGCCAGGGCAGTTCGGGCCACATCACGATGGAAGCGCTCAAGCAGGTTGCCAAGGTCAACCTGCTGCACGTTCCCTACAACGGCACCGGCCCGCTGGTCCAGGCCCAACTGGCCAACCAGGTCAGCTCCTCCATCAACACCCTGCCAGTGGTTGAGCCGCATATCCGCGCCGGAACCCTGCGGCTGCTGGCGGTGACAGCCAAGGAGCGCGTGCCGCAATTCGCCGAGATCCCGATCATGAAAGAAATGGGCATCGCGATCGACATGGGTCCGTGGCTGGGCATCCTGGCGCCCGCTGGCGTTGCGCCAGAGATCCTGGCCAAGCTGCATGCCGCGATCGATGCGACGCTGCGCGAGCCGGCGATCGTGGAGCAGATGAAGAAGATGATCATGATCGTCGACTACATGGACCAGCGCAGCTACCAGAGCTTCTACGCCAGCGAGTACGACCGCTGGGGCCAGTACATCCGCACGGCGAAGGTGGTGGTCGATTAGGCGCGACCGATTTCCGTGGCTTTGACGGGCCGACTGTCGAAAACTGGGTCGACCCTCACTGACCCACCAAAGCCTCGTCCGTGCGCGTCTCCCCCCGGTTGTCCCGCCAACTCACGGCCACGCGGTCGCCGGCCCGCGCACCCTTCACCGTGAACTGCAGGAACGGGTTCTTGGAGATCCCCGGCCCCCAGTCGGCATTGAGGACTTGCCGCCCGTTGAGCGTCGCCATGACGTTGGTGATGTGCCAGGCGGGGATGGTCTTGCCGGCCGCGTCCTTGCGCTGACCGGTCTCCATCTCGTGTTGCATCAAGACGCGCACGACGGCGCCGGTGGCGTTGGCTTGCGCGCGGATACGGGTGGGTTCTGCCATGGTGTCCTCGTGATGTTCAGCCAATGGGTCAGCCGATGCAGCCGCCCAGGGTGACCTTCACTTCTCGCCGTGCGAAGTGCGCCCTGCCGTCCTGGGTGATGGCCACCGCGATCACATCAGAGGTCTGGCTCATCTTCGCGCGGGTGGCGAAGGCGGGCTCGACCGCGTCGCTCACGTCGAACCGGGCCACCAGCATGGTCGGGTTCTTTTCCGCCAGCAGCAGCATCTGGCGCACGCCGGGCAGCGTGCAGGCGATGGACAGGGGCACCACGGCGCCGTTCTCGGCGATCTCGGGGCCGGTGACGGTTACGGCACGGCTCTCGGCCGGCATGGCGCCGCCACAGGCGCGCACCACCTCGGCCAGGCTGCGCGCGTCGAACGCGGCCTTGTTGAAGGCATGCGCCAGGTGCGGGAACAGGCCGGTGCCCGCCAGCAAGGCGGCAACGCGCAAACCGTCGGACAGAAAGACTCTTCGGGGGTTGGTCATGGCGCAGGTTCGGAAGGCTGCGGTATTGTCGCCCAGGCTGCTTGTCCCCACCGTGCGCCTGGGGGATGATCTCGGCCGACGGAAAATGGATGCGTGATGACTGATTCGCTGATGGACCCGGCCACCGCCACGCGCTGGGTCGTTTGGGGGGGCCTGCTGCTGGGGTTGATGTTGGGTGCCGCCGGCCAGGCCACGCGCTTTTGCGTGCGCGGCGCCATCGCCGACCTGGTGATCGCCCGCAGCCCCGGCCGGCTCGCCGGCTGGCTGCTGGCGGTGATGGTGGCCATGCTTGCCGTGCAGGCGCTGGTCGCCCTGGGCCTGTTCGACGCCAGCCGCACCCTGGCCTGGAGCCCTCGCCTGCCCTGGCTGTCGTACGTGGCGGGCGGCGCGATCTTCGGCTTCGGGATGATGCTGGGGGGCGGCTGTCCGCAGCGCAACCTGGTCAAGTCGGGCAGCGGCGACCTGCGGGCGCTGGTGACGCTGGTCGTCACTGCCATTGCGGCGCTCATGACGCTGCGCGGGATGTTCGCGCCGTGGCGGGTGGAAGGCCTGGACCGCGTGACGATCGAACTGGGCAAGCCGCAGGACCTGGGCAGCCTCCTCACCGCCTTCGCCCCCGGCACCGTACGGGCCATCGTCGTGGCGCTGGCGATGGCGGCGACGCTGACCTGGGTCTGGCGCCACCGGCGCGGCGTTCGCGCCGCGGATGCCTGGGGAGGTGTGCTGGTCGGGCTGTGCGTGCCCGCGGCCTTCCTGCTCACCGGCTGGCTGGGCTACCTGGCCGAGCACCCGGAGACGCTGGAGCAAGCTTGGCTGGGCACCCAGTCGCGCCGGCCGGAGGGCCTGTCCTTCGTCGCGCCGCTGGCCCATGCGCTGGACCTGCTCACCCTGTGGACCGACCGGAACACGGTTGCCACCTTCGGCGTGATGCTGTCGCTGGGTGTGCTGCTTGGCAGCTTTGCCTGGGCGCGGGCGCGCGGCGGCTGGCGCTTGCAGGCCTTCACCACCCCGCGCGAGTTGCTGCTGCACCTGTCGGGCGGCGTCCTCATGGGGTTTGGCGGCGTCACGGCGCTGGGCTGCACGCTGGGCAACGGCGTGACCGGGCTGGCCATGCTGTCGGCCGGCGCCGTCCTGGCCACCGCAGGCATCGTGGCCGGCGCCCTGGTGGCGCTGCGCTTGCGGCTCAATCATGACGCCACGGGCCTCGGGTCCGCGCCGAATAAGCTCATGATGAATTGAGGGCTTGCGAGCCGCGTTCACCGCCCTTAGAGTGAGCCGGCTCAACCATTGGAGACACTGAAAATGACCCTGAGATGGATCGCCCTGGCCGCCGCCGGCCTGCTGCCTGGCCTGGCCGCCGCGCAGGATGCGCAGGCCCTGCATGTCGCCAGCCTGGCGGCCACCTGTGCCAACTGCCACGGCACCCAAGGCCGCGCTGTCGATGGCTCGTCCGTCCCCGGCCTGGCCGGCATGCCGCGCGAGTACATGAGCACACAGCTCAAGGCGTTCAAGTCGGGCGGCCGGCCGGCGACGATCATGCACCAGCTGTCCAAGGGCTACAGCGACGCCCAGATCGAGCAGCTCGCCACGTATTTCGCCGCCCAGAAGAAGTAAAGGAAGCCAGCACCATGCAACGCAGACACTTCCTCCACTCCTCCGCCGCCCTGGGCCTGCTGGGCCTGGGCGCCTGCGCCACCCCCGCCAGCATCCCGGACAAGGCCCGCGTCGTCGTCATCGGTGGCGGCTACGGCGGCGCCACGGCGGCCAAGTACGTGCGCCTGCTGTCCGACCACAAGATCGACGTCGTGCTGATCGAGCCCAACGCGGCATTCGTGTCATGCCCGCTGTCCAACCTGGTGGTGGGCGGCAGCCGCCAGCTGGCTGACATCACCACGCCCTACACCGCGCTGCGGCGCCAGCACGGCATCACCGTGGTGCGCGATCTGGCCACCGCGGTCGACACCTCGCGCCGCCAGGTCACGCTGGCCAGTGGCGCGCGCATCGCTTACGACAAGCTGGTGGTCTCGCCCGGCATCGACCTGAACTTCGCCGCGGTCGAAGGCCTGGCCGCCGCGCAAGCCGCGGGCACGGTGCTGCAGGCCTGGAAGGCCGGCCCCGAGACCGCCGCCCTTCGCGCCCAACTCGAAGCCATGCCCGACGGCGGCGTGTACGCCCTCACCATCCCCGAAGCCCCGTACCGCTGCCCGCCCGGCCCGTACGAGCGCGCCTGCCAGGTGGCCTGGTACTTCAAGAATGCCAAGCCCCGCAGCAAGGTGCTGATTCTCGATGCCAACCCCGACGTCACCTCCAAGGGCGCCCTGTTCAAGAAGGTCTGGGCCGAGCAGTACCCGGGCATCGTCGAATACCGGGCGCAGCACAAGACCGTGGCGGTGGACGCGCGCGCCGGCGTGATCAAGTTCGAGGTGCACGACGACGTGAAGGCGCAGGTGCTGAACGTGCTGCCGCCGATGCGCGCCGGCGCCATCGCGGCGCAGGCCGGCCTGAACAACCTGGCCAACAACCGCTGGTGCGGCGTCGACTACCTCACGTTCGAATCCACCGCCGCCAAGGATGTGCACGTGCTGGGCGACGCGATCCAGCTGGCCCCGCTCATGCCCAAGAGCGGGCACATGGCCAACAACCATGCCAAGGTGGCCGCGGCCGCCATCGTGGCGCAGCTGTCGGGATGGCAAGTCAATCCGGCGCCCATGCTCACCAACACCTGCTACAGCTTCGTGGACGACAAGAAGGTGGTGCACGTGGCCAGCGTGCACGAGTACGTGGCCGCCGAAAAGACCTTCAAGGTCGTGGCCGGCTCGGGCGGCCTGAGCGGCGCGCCGACGGACCTGGAAGGCACCTATGCCTGGAACTGGGCGCGCAACATCTGGGCGGATACGCTGGCCTGAATGCGGCTGTCGAACCAGTGCGGCGGGCATATGCGACCGAGCCCGTCGCGCGTCTCGGTTGCGACATCGACGAACTGACCGGCCCTCCCGATTCAGCGGTACTTCGCCGCCGTGATGAACTCACGGAAGGTCTCGCACCACACCAGCACGGTGTCGTACTTCTCGAGGTCCACGCCCGCCGGCAGCGGCACGATGAAGTTGCGGAAGGTCTTCACGTCTCCCACGCGAAGCATCTGCGGCTTCAGCGACTCCACATCGGCCTCGGTCTCCACGAATCTGGGCGACAGGTACAGCTTGTAGTCGGGCCCCGGCGCGATCTCGCCCTGCAGGCTGATCGCATCAGGCCCGACGTTCACCTTGCCCTGGCCCCAGTGCAGCGCGTCGCTGCCCTTGAGATCGCGGCGGAACTGGCCCGTGTGCACTGCGCGCTGGGCTTGCGCCTGCACTTCGGCCGTACTGGGCGCGGCCGGTGCGATCAGCAGCGGCAGCGTGTAAATGCCCGCGGCAAATCCAAAGGCGGCGACCGCCGCATGCGTGACCAGCAATAGGAGGACGGATCGAAGCTTCATATCAGGCTCCTGGTATCAAACCCTGATGGTGGCGCACCAGCTTGAGCACTGCCTGCGCGAACAGCGCGGGCTTTTCCTGCGGCATGTTGTGTCCGGTGCCGGGCACCACATGATGCTCGCGTGCCCCGGTAAATCGATGCGCATGCGCCGACGCGGCCGCGGGCGACCTGACGCCATCGTCGGCGCCGTCGAGCGTGATCGTGGGGACGGTGATCGGCGGCTGCAACGCAAGTTGCCGGTCGATGTCGGCGTAGGCCGGGTCCCCCTGCGCCAGGTTGTGGCGATGCCGGTACGAGTGAATCACGACATCCACAAAATCCGGGTTGTCGAATGCGCCGGCGGTGCGCTCGAAGGTCGCGTCGTCGAAGGCCCAGGTGGGCGACCAGATCTGCCAGAGCAGCCGCGCAAAGGCACGCCGGTTGCGCCGCAGGCCCTCTCGCCCGCGCTCGGAATGGAAGTAGTACTGGTACCAATGCTTGCGCTCGTTCTCCGGCGTGTCCGGCTCCAGTGCACGGGCGTGGTCAAAGATGTTGTAGCTGTTGTAGGAGACCAGGCCCGCGCAACGCCGCGGCCACAGCGCCGCCACGACACAGCTGGCGCGCCCGCCCCAGTCGTACCCCGCCAGCACGCCACGCTCGACCTTCAGCGCGTCCATCAGCGCCAGCAGGTCCGCGCCCAGGGCAGCCTGTTCGCCGGAGCGCGGCGTCGAAGGATGCAGGAACCTTGTCGGACCATAGCCACGCAGGTAGGGCACGATGACCCGGCAGCCGGCATCGGCCAACGCCGGCGCCACCTCGGCGTAGGAGTGAACGTCGTACGGAAAGCCGTGCATCAGAAACACCGGCGGGCCGTCGGCAGGGCCAAGCTCGTGGTAAGCGACGGCGAGCACGCCGGCCTCGATGGTGCGCAAGGGCCAGGAGGTCATGGCCGGCATGGTGCCACAGCGCGGGCGGGCTGCGTTCAGCCTTTGCCTAGGCGAAACTCCCCGGCCGCCGCAACAGCCACGCACTGCACGCCAGGCAAACCAAGGCGAACACGAACAGCAGCGCGGCCCGGGGCAGGATGTCCGCCATGGTGGGCGATCCGAGGAAAACCGCGTGCATGCCGTCCAGTGCCCAGCCCATGGGCGACCAGGCCGAGACAACCTGCAGATTGGGCGGCATCAGCATGCGCGGCACCATCACGCCCGCGATCGCCGCCAGCACCACATTGAGCCCGCCGCCCAAGGCCGCGGCTTGCTCGAAATTGCGGCTCCAGCTGGCGATGAGCAGCGCCAGGCCCACGGCGGCCACGCTGGTCGCGATGGCGATCAGCAGGAACCAGCCGACGTGGACGTCCAGACTCAGCGCGTCGCCTCCGAGCAGGGGCACCAGCCAGGCGCCCACCACCAGCATGAACACCAGCTGCACGCAATTGAGCGCGACAAAGGCCAGGAGCTTGCCACCGAGGATGGCCGCCGCGGACACGCGCAGCGTGGCGAGCCGCGCGAGCGTGCCTTCGTTGCGCTCCTGGATCAATACGCCGGCAATGGGAATGACGACGAAGAACATGCCAAAGACCAGCCAGGCCGGCACGCTCTGCTGGACGGCCGTCATCGGCCGGCCTGATTCGATTTCATACAGGTAGCGGATGGTGACGCCGCTGGCCAGCAGGTCGCCGCGGTCCGAGCCTTCGAGCAGCGCGCCGGCGAATGGGCCGGCCTGCGCCGCTACTTGCTTCAAATGCGCCTGGAACAAGGCAAAACTGAGCTCCGCGCGCAGCCGCGCGGCCGCCGCTGGCTGTACCCGCTGACCCAACCACACCTCCAGCTGCCGGCTGTCGGGGCGTCCGCTCGCGGCGTCGATCAGCGGCGCGCGCACCACAATGGCGGCGTCGATGCGATGCGACTTGAGCGCCTCCTGCAGCGCCTGCCGGTTGGCAAAGCGCTGCACCGGATGCCGCGCCTGCCACTCGCGCGCCCACTGCGTGGCGAAGGCGCCGGTATCCTCCTGCACCCATCCGGTGACGGGAAGCTCGATCGGCGCCGTCAAGGTGTTGCGCAAGGTGAATGACATGACCAAAACGAAGATCGCCGGCATCAGGAACAAGGCGGCGAGCCCATGCAGGTTGCGAGACAAAAGGCGCAACTCCTTCCCGGCGATGGCCAGGGTTTGCGCGGCAAGGGTGGGCAAATCGGACAAATGGGCCATGGGACGGGGATCAATCCCGCAGCGAGCGGCTGGTGTGGTGCATGAACAGGGCTTCCAGATTGGCGTGCGGCGGCGATCCGGGCGCGCCAGCCAGCAGCGTGCTCAGGTCGCCCTGCGCCACGACGCGGCCGTGGTCAAGCAAGACGATGTCGGAGCACACGGCGCTGACTTCCTCCATGTAGTGGGTGGCATAGAGCACGGCCGTGCCCGCGGCGACCAGATCGCGCACGCGATCGAGCAGGAAGGCGCGCGACTGCGGGTCGACGCCGACGGTGGGTTCATCCAGCAGCAGCACCTGCGGATGCTGCAGCAGGGCGATGGCCAGGTTCAGGCGACGCCGCACCCCGCCCGAGCACTGGTGCGCCGGCCGGTCCGCGAACTCGGCCAGCATGCAGCTGGCAATCGCCGCGTCGATGCGCCGGCCGGTCTCGGCCGCGCTCAGGTGCAGCATCGCAGCAAAGAACCGCAGGTTCTCACGGCAGCTGAGACCCGGATAGAACGCGTATTCCTGCGGCACCCAGGCGATCTGCCGGCGATCGGCGGGCGCCGCATCCACCCGCCCCTTCTGAGGGGCGCGCAAGCCAGCCAACAAGCTGATCAGCGTCGACTTGCCCGAGCCATTCGGCCCGAGCAGTCCGACCGCCTGCCCTGGGTGCAGGCACAGGTCGACACCGGCCAGCGCATCGCTGGCCTGGCCGGGATAACGATAGACCAGCCCGTGGGCCGCCAGGACCGCGCCTTGTGTCATCGATCCGCCGGGCCGACCGCTCGCAGGTGACCCGTCGCGTCCGCGTCCGCTGGCGCTGGCACGGCGGCGATGCGCCCCGGCAGCACCGGCGCGCGCCGCAGGCTGCGCCAGAGCCCCAGCGGCGCCATGCCGCTGCGCAGCAAGCGCCGGCCGACCATCAGCACGATCTGGGCGATGTCGGCCACGGGCCGAAAATGGCTGGCGCGGGCGTTCGGTGGATAGCGTCCGGCGATCGCCACCGCCAGCGTGCGGTGGCCGCGGTGCGCCGCCTCGATCAGCACTTCGCTCTCGAAGGTGAAGCGCCCGCCCCGCACGCCAGGGCCCAGCGCCACGCGCATGGCCGCGGCCGGGTAGACGCGGAAACCCGTTTGCGAATCGGCGATCGCGTGTCCCGCTGCCCAGGAGATCCAGAAACACGCGAAGCGGTTGGCCCACCAGCGCGCCGGCGGGAACGCCGCGCGGTCGTGCAAGCGGGAACCCATGACGATGCGGTCCGGATGTTGGCGCCACGCTGCCAGCAGCAGCGGCGCGTCGGCCGCATCGTGCTGGCCGTCGCCGTCCATCGTGATCGCGCACACCGCGCCGCGCGCCAGCAGGTGGTGGAATGCGGTGCGCAGGCTCGCCGCCTTGCCGCGGTTGCGCGTATGCGCCAGCAACGTGACCGGCAGGTCGCGCACCTGCTCGGCCGTGCCGTCGCCGGAGCCGTCGTCCACCACCAGCACATTGGGGCACTGGGCCAGCGCGTCCCGCGCCACCGCCCGAATGGTTGCCGCTTCCTCGAAGGCGGGGATGACGATCCAGACGTCATGCCACGCCTGGGAAGCGGCGTTGACTGGCGTTGCTTGCGTTGCGTCCATGGTCAGTACAAGCCTCCGTTGACGCCGATCTCCTGGCCTGTGATGTAGGCGGCGGAATCGGTCACCAGAAACGCGACGAGCGCCGCCACCTCCTCGGGCCGTCCGGCGCGCCCCGCTGGCACCAGCGCCTTGATCCGCTCCGGCGGAAAGGCCTTGTCCGCCATCCCTGTGGCGATGATTCCGGGCGAGACCGTGTTCACGGTCACGCCCCGGTTGGCCAGCTCCAGCGCCAGCGATTTCGCCGCCCCGTGCAGGCCCGCCTTGGCGGCCGCGTAATTGGCCTGGCCGCGGTTGCCCGCCTGGCCGGCAACCGAGCCGATGTTGACGATGCGCCCCCAGCGCTGACGCACCATCGGCATCAGCAGGGGCTGCGTGACGCGAAAGAACCCATGGAGGTTGACGTCGATGACTTCGTGCCAGTCCCGCGCTTGCATTGCGGGCAACAGCGCGTCCTTGTGGAAGCCCGCGTTGTTGACCAGCACATCGATCGGGCCTGCCGCCAGCAGTTGCTGCAACGCGGCCTGCACGGCGGCGGCGTCGGCGAGGTCGAAGGCGACGGCGTCGGCCGGCTGTCCCATCGCCCGCAATTGGTCAGCCAGCGCCTGGGCCCGCTGCGGGTTGCGGTTGGCATGGACGATCACGTGCAGCCCCTGCGCCGCGAGCGCGCGGCAGATGGCCGCCCCCAATGCGCCGCTGCCCCCGGTGACCAGCGCCCGGCGACTCATGATTTACCCTCGGCCAGCAGGGCCACCATCAGCCGCCCGGAGGCGACCGGGCCGCTCGCGGTGGTGACGTCAAAGCTGTAGAGGCAACCGCCGGAGGAGCGGCTGAGCAGGTCGGTTCGGATCGACAGCGCCTCGGGCGGCAGCGTCGGCCTTGCCAGCCGCACGTCGACCAGCGAGGCCAGCATGCCGGCGCGCGGATGCGCGCAGGGTTCGAGCAGGGCGCCGTGCACGGCCGTCGCCTGGGCCGCGTACTCCGCCGCCACGATGGCTGGAACGGATTCACCGCGCGCCAGCGAGTGCGCATTCGACGGCGCGGCACTGGTACAGACAATCGAGTGCGGCCCCCAGCTGGAGACGGCGTCGAGCAGGCACATGGCGCCCGCGTGCGGGACCAGCCGTTCGATGCCAGCGCGGTCGAGCGTCATGGCGCCTCCATTCGGCGCAGCGTCAACACCTGACCGCCGAGGTCAAAGTGCGCCGCGCCGCCCATGGACTCCTCCAGCATGGCCAGCGCGATCAATGCGCGGGCACTGCTGTTGGCGTGCCAGGCCGCCGGCAGCCACGCCGGCATGGGCGACGCTGCCACCTGCGCCGGCGACTCCAGCGTCAACTGGAAGCGCCCCATGACGGGCGCCGACGCCGCCGCGTCGCCAGCGGTCAACACCAGTGCGACCGCCGTGCTGTGCACCACTGGCAGCAGTTCGTCCATCGGGGCCGCCATGGCGGGGTCGTAGGCCGCCAGCAGCACCGGCTGGCCGGTCACCATCGCATCGGTGACGGCGCACAGCAGGCCGCAGGCGAAACTCTCAATGCCCGCGCTCACCACGGTGGCTGGCTCCTGGTTGCGCCAGGCGATCGAGAAGTAGCCCGAGGGCGCGTTGTGGACCGAGTTGGCGAACAGCAAGGGCGACAGCTGGCCGGTGGTGGCCAGCGCCTCAAGCATCTGCTGGCACACCTCGCCGGTGCCCTCGTCGGTGGCGAACACAGAGCGCAGCTGCGCGGGGTCGAACGGGGCGCCCTCCAGGGTCTGGGCGATGCAAGCGAGGGTCAGGCGCACCGCCTGGCTGGCGCGGCGTCGTTCCGCCGCGGGCAGCGCGGGCGGCGCCGCGAGCGCCAGCGGCACCGGGTCGATCGGCGCCTCGCCCCGACAGGCAAGACGCAGCTGCGCCAGCGAGGCCAGCCCCGGCGCCAGGACGCCGGCTGCGTGAACGGCAAAGGTCAAGGGCCGCATGTCATTGCCCCGCACTGAAGACCAGGGCGCAGTTGCTGCCGCCAAAGCCGAAGTTGTTGCTCAAGGCGTGGCGCAGGCTGGCCGGGCGCGCCCGTGACACCAGGTCCAGCGCGAGGGTGAGATCGGGCGCCAGCAAGTTGGCCGACGGTGGCAGCGTCTGCCGCTCCACCGCGGCGGCGGTGATGATGGCCTCGACGATGCCGGCGGCCCCCAGGGCATGGCCGGTGATGCCCTTGGTCGAGGACACCGGCACGCCCTGCGGCCCGAACACCGCCGCGAGCGCGGCGGCCTCCGATCGGTCGTTCGCGGGGGTGGCCGTGCCGTGCGCATTGACCCAGCCGATGTCGGCCGGGCCCAGGCCGCCCTGCGCGAGCGCGGCGCGCATGGCCGCCTGCGCGCCCTGGCCGTCGGGGGGCGGGGTCGACATGTGCCAGGCGTCGCTCGATTCGCCCCCGCCCGCCAACTGCACCGCGGCCGGGCTGGCCTCCAGCAGCATGAAGCCGGCCGCTTCTCCGATCGAGATGCCCTTGCGATCGGCGTCGAAGGGCCGGCAGACCTCGCGCGACAGCAGCTGCAGGGCGTCGAAGCCGTGCAGCGTCGACAGGCAAAGGCTGTCGGCGCCGCCGACAACGGCCGCGTCCACCACCCCCGCCGCGATCCAGTGCTGCGCGAGCAGGAACACCTTGGCGCTGGACGAGCAGGCCGTGGAAACCGTGGCGGTCGGGCCCTGCAGCGCCAGCACTTCGGCGCTGTAGCGGCACAGCGCGTCCACCGAATGGGTGCGCCGGTAGTCGAAGCCCGCGGGCCAACCCTGGCCGGCGCGGCGCTGCGCATAGGCCGCCTCGGTGCTGGCGATGCCCGAGGTGCTGGTGCCCAGGATCAGTGCAATGCGGTGCGCGCCATGGCGCGCGCGTGCCTGCGCGACCGCTTGCAAGAAGCCGCCGTGTTGCAGGGCCAGCCAGACCAGGCGGTGATTGCGGCAGTCCCAGGCGCCCAGCTGCCGCGCCAAGGCGGGGTCGTCCACGCAAGGGACCGCGCCTACCCAGCATGGCAGCTCGCACCAGCCCAGGTCGTTGGCGCGCAGGCCCGTGCGGCCCGCGGCGGCGGCGTCCCACAAGGCGGCGACGCCATGGCCGCAAGCGTGCACCGCCGTGCTTGCGAGGATGCCCAGCGAAGCGGCATGTGTCATGGTGCGGGCGAACATTCGAGAAGGGAGTGGTAGCCGCCGACGCCGTCGGTCAGGCGCGTGACGGCCAGGCCGGCGCGCTCGACCAGCCCCAGGAAAACGGCGGAGTCATACATCTGGCTGTTGCCATTGGCCACACAGGTGAAGTAAAGCGATGTCTGCTGCAGGCTCAGGGCCGCGGCCTCGAAGCGCTGGCGGTCCCAGAACAGCTCCAGGATCCAGATGCGGCCGCCGGGCGGCAGCGCGGCGCGCGCCTTGCGCAGGATGGTCACCACCTGGTCGTCGGAAAAGCAGTCGAGAAACTGGCTCATCCAGATGAGGTCATACCCGCCCGGCAAGGCGGCGGCCGCGTCGAGCAGGTCGAGCGGATGCAGCCGCGCCCGTGCCTGCAGGCCCGCCGTGCGCAGGCGGGTGTCGGCCCGCGCCAGCTGCGGCGGCAGATCGACCAGGCCCACCTGCAGTTGCGGCAGGCGTTCCAGGCAGAACTGCGCCCACTTGCCCGTGTTGCAGCCGACATCCAGCAGCCGGGCCGGCGGGTTGGCCAACAGCGCGGCGCAGGCCGCCGGAAAGGCCCGGTCGGAGTAGAAATGGTCGAAGGCGTGCCAGCTGGCGCGGGCCGGCTCGGGCATGGCCGACAGGCCCTCGTACAGCGTGTCCCATGGGCCCAGCGCCTTGAGCCCCGCCGGCCGACCTTCGGCCAGCGACGCGTCCAGGTGCGCGGCCGCCTGATAGCAGACGTCGCGGGTGAAATCGAAGTTGACGCGCGTCATCTCGTCATTCAACAGCACGCGGCCGAGCTTGCCAAGCCGAAAACGGCCCTCGCGCCGCCACACGATGTGCAGGCCCAGACCGGCTTCGAGCAAAACGCGCGCCGCATAGACCGACAGACCGCTGGCCTGCGCCATCTGCTCGATGGTGGCACCCTCTGGCCCCGCATCGGCGAGCGCGGCCAGCACGCCGCGGTCACGCAGCGCCGCCGTCGCCTGAAAAGCCAGCGGCGCGAAGGCCAGCCATTGGGCCGCATTGAGTGCGTCCAGGGCGGTGAGTGGGTCGTTGTCGTACAGGGGCATGGTGATGGCGATGGAAACCCCTCAGGGCAGGATGCGCGTGGTGGTCCGCTCGCCCTGGCGCTCGGTGACGATCAGCACGAGCAGTCGCGCGCCGGCGCCTTGCAGTTCAACGGAGGCGACCAGGCGGGAAACGCGTGGCGTGCGGGGCTTCAATTCGGCCGACCAGACGCCCTCGTCGCCTTGCACCGTGATATCGAAATCGCGCTCGAGGCCGGCGAGGTCGGCGGTGATGGCCAGGCGGGTGACGTCGGCTAGCACCTGCAGCGCGGGCGCCTGGCTGTACAAGATCTGCTTGCGCCCGGCGCCGTCGGGGCCTGCCCATTCGGCCCGGTCCTCCAGCAGGCGCCAGGTTTCCGGGCGCGGCCAGGTGACGCGTTTTTCAAGCGCCTGGCGCGTCACATGGAGCGTGCCGCGCGTGGTGACGGGCGCGGACAGCCAGGGGGACTCCCGCACTTCCTCATAGCGCGCCTGGCTGATCGGCGCGCGCTGCAGCCGCTGCTGCAACTGCGCGAGTGTGAGCGCCAGGACGCAGGTCGCCGCCGCCATCAGAAGCACGGCGGCGACTGCTCGCGCACGCTGGCGCCGGGCGGCGATCATTCCACGGCCCCTGGGTCGGTCCAGAACGGGTAGAAGTTGAACCAGTTGAGGGGATAGCGGCGCGCGTAGCCTGCCAGCAAGTCCGCGTAACGGTCCACCACCGGCTGCAGCGCCGCCCCCCGGCTGTCGCGCGGCGCGCCAGGGCCGAAGTCCACGAACTCGATGCGGTAGCGGTTGCCGCCGGTGTGCAGGCCGAAGCACATCACCACCGGCGCCTGGCTGCGCGCGGCGAGCACGTGCGGGCCGATCGGCAACGCGACCGGCCGGCCCAGAAAGCTGGCGGGCAGCGCATGGCCAGCGCCGTCGACGCGGTCGGCCAGCAGCGCCACGATCTCGCCCCGCTGCAGCGCTTCATGCGCCCTGAGGTAGCTGTCCGGGCGGCCCGTCTGAATCACCCTTGGGCCGTTTGAATCCATGCCGGCGATGCGCCGCAGGCGCGCCCGCGGGTCGATACGCATCATGACGCTCAGGGGCCGGCCGTCCATGGCCCGCTGCGCCAGCATCAGCAGATCGAAGCTGCCCAGGTGCGAGCCGAGCACGACGCAGCCCTTGCCCCGCGCGAGCAAACGGTCCACCACGTCCAGGCCGATGATCGTCACCTCGAAACGGTCGAAGTCGCCAGCGGCCATGTAAACGCGGTCGAGCAAGGTGGTGGCAAAAGTGTGGAAGTGGCGAAACACCGCGAGCCAGCCCGTGGGCCGCCCGCTGACCGCCTGGTGGAACTGTCTGGAGGCGCGCCGGGCATCGCCGTCGGTCAACAGAAAGTAAAAGGTGATCGGATAGAGCAAGGCGCGGCAGACCGCGCGGCCGCAGGTGCGCGCCATCCACACGATGAGCTGGATCAGCCATTGGCTGCCGCGCTCGGCTTTGGCGGTCCAGGCGGCGGCCGTCATGGCGCGGCCTCGGTCAGCGCTTGGCCAAGTTGCACACCACCCTCGGCAATCAGCGTGTGCGCTTCGCCGCGCGCCACGCTGACGCGAAACGAGGCGGATGCGCCGCGCAGCCGCAGCTGTACGCAGGCTGTTTCCTCGGGCTGCAAAGGCGCGGTGAACTTGACCCTGGGCAGGCGGGTCACTTCGAGGCCCGTGTGCTGGCGCAGACGATCGATCACCTGGTCGAGGATCAGCACACCGGGCACGACAGGGCGCCCCGGAAAATGGCCGGCAAGTGCCGGGTGGCCAGCGGGAATGCGGAACTCGAACTCGATTGAGGCGTCGGGCCCGCCGGGCGCCCTGGCCCGCTGCGCCGAATGCAGCGCATACAGCGCATCGAGCGCCGCACCGGGCAACTTGCCGTTGGCGTCGCGCGGCAGCCGCGCCACCGCGATGAAGGCGCGCGGCAGGAAGGTCGGGTCCATGCGCCCCCGCAGCCAACGCTCGGCGGCCACACGATCGAGGGCGCCGGTGTGCAGCAGCACCAGCCGGTCGGCGGCGGCGTCCGAACGCGGAAGGTAGAACACACCGTCCGCCAGCCCAGGCAGATCCTGCAGCAACAGGTTCAGGCCGGCCAGCGAGGCGCGCCGCCCGCCGATCTTGACCATGTCCGCGTGGCGCCCCAGCAGCTCGAAGCGGCCATCTTGGCCCAGCTCGATCAGGTCGGGGATCTGCTGCGGCGAGGGAAAGTGCGCGCCCCAGGCACGCGTGCCGGCCTCGCTGCGTTCCAGCCGCACGTCGCCCACGGCCTGCCAGAGCGTGTCGCGGGCGGTGCGGCGCGTGGCCATCACGCCGGTTTCGGTCGAGCCGAGGATCTCGATCACCGGCGCCTGGACCAGCTGCTCCACCTGCGCGGCCAGACCGGCGGCCAGGGGCATGGTCGACACCAGCGCGAACCGGCAGTCGGTCAAGGCCTGGGCGGCGCTGGCCAGCGCGCGCAGGTGCAGCGGCGTGGCGATCCAGGCGGCCGGGCCGCCGCAATGCGCGAGCGCGGCGTGGACGTCCGATGGCAGCAGGGGCCGCCTTTCGAGGACCGCGATGCCGGTCACGAGCGGCAGCATCACGGAGGTCTCGAAGCCGAACATGTGCTGCGGCGGCACGCTGCAGACCACCGCGCGCAAACCGTCCAGGCCGCCCTCGACCTCGCTGTCAAGCCGCGCCGCGAGCGCCCGGGCGCCATGGACAAGCTGGCGCAGCGTCTTGAACTGCGGACGCGGCGTCCCCGTCGTGCCGGAGGTGTACAGGCAGACGGCGGGCTGGTCCGGGTCTGGCGTGAAAGCCAGCGCGGCGGCCGGCGGCAGGTGGACGGGCGCCTGGGGCAGGTAGACCAGGCCACCGGCCTGCGCAGGCGTCACACCGCGAAGCAGGGTTTCATCGTCCACCACGACGGTGGTCCGCTGCCCGTCGGCGAGCAGCGCCCCGAGGTCCGCCGAACCGCCCGAGGGCGGCAGCCGTTGCAGGCAGCCCTGGCGCAGCGCTGCCAGGAAGGTGATGAGAAAGCCCACGCGGGTCGCGCACAGGTTGCAAATCGGCATCTTCGGCTGCAGGCGCGTCGCAAGCTCGGCGGCCGCCGCGTGCACCTCGTGCCACGACCAGTCGCGCGTGCCGCCGAACATGGCGGGCCTTTGCAGCAACTGCGGCGACAACAGCGGTACGTTCATCATGCGGCTTCAATCAGGTGGCGTCGTGCCGCAGGGGGCGCCAGATTCGCACGGTGTCTTTCAGTTGCTGCCGAAGTCCTGGAAACACATGCCCAGGAAAGAGGCAGGGCCGCAAGCGATGCTCGCCGACAAACAGCACCACCGTGCCGGCCCAGACGAGCGCGCCGAACCACGGGCTCAAAGGCTTCAAGGCCACCGACAAGACGGCAGCGCACACGAAGTAGGCGCACCACAGTGCCGTCAGCCAACGCGTGTAGCGCACCAGCGCGGCAGGCAGCGCGGGCGTGCTGACGCAGGCGATTCGTGTGATCAGGGCAAGCCTGCCAGGCCGCAGGGTCGCGCCGAAGAAACAGGCAAGCCATCCGAGCATCACGAACGACCCGATGCGCCATGCGAGTTCGAGGTTCATGGCCACCCGTCGTGACCGCTCAGGTGGGTGGGCGGGCGCTGCTGATGTAGGCCGCCAGACTCTCCAGAGAGCGGAAGATCGATTCGTTCGCCGGGTCATCCGCCATGAGCTTGACGCCGTAGTGCTGCTGCACGATCAGCGAAATCTCCAGCAGGTCGAGCGAATCGAGGTCCAGTCCGCCGTCGAACAATGGGATTGTCAGGTCGACCTTGCCCGCGTCGACGCCCTCCAGGTGCAACCCTTCCACCAGCAGCGCCGCGAGTTGCCTCGCGTCGACTGCCGTCTGCTTGCCGGTTGAGATGGTCATGATTGGGACAGCTGCGCGTTGATGCCGCGTGTGAGGTTCTGGACCCAGCCGTTGTAGTTCTTGTGGATGGTGCCGTCTTTCTCGTCAAGATTCGTGCTTGAACGCAAGCGGATGCTGTACGCCTTGGACGAGTAGGGGATCTCGACGACCGCGACGTGCGTGCGCAGCATGAGGGTGCCCACCAGCATGTCCGGGCCCTCATCCCGCATCTGCCAGCCGAGCCCGGAGCCGGCACGAACGATGGCGCCGCGCACCTGCTCCTTGGCGGGCACAGTGCCCGACGCCGTGGCGACGGGGGCATCCTTGACTTGCAGGATCGGCGCGATCGTGCACGCGGAAAGGGCAAAGGCGCAAAAAATGGCTGCAAGCTTGGCGGAGTGACGCATGGATTTCTTCTTGGATTGTTGGGTGATCAGCGGCCAAGGCTTTTTCGAATCGGCCTCCCGGCTGGCGGCCTTACTGACGGCACGATCTCAGCTGCGACGATTCTGCATGAGCGCTCGATGAGCCGACAAGCGGCGTGGCTGGTGCGTTGCGCAGGCCATACAGGGGCGCGACTTTCTAAGTTTTGTCTCAGGCTTTGTGCTGATGGACAGGGCAAGAGCCCACAACCGAGTGCGCCAAACGATGTTTTTATGCTGGACGACAAGTCGTCATCCGTTCGCACTGAGCGTGCCGAAGGGTCCAAGCGCTCAGCGCGAACGGCGGGCGGGCTGAGTTACCTCAGCAGCACTTGCACAATGATGCCGGTGGCCGCCATGACCAGCGCATAGTCGGCACCGACCTGCACCCACTGGTGCCCACGGGGCGGCGCTTTCAGGTGGTGGCCATGCCAGTCGTTGACCACGTAATGGCGATGCCGGTACTCAACCGGGATCCGTCCGCCGCGACGCCACTCGGGCCCGCGGGCGCCATAGGAATAGGCGCCGTGCCGGTCGTTGCTGCGCTGGAAGTCGCGGTCATGTGACGGGTGCCAGTCCTTCTTGCGGTCCTTGTTCCGGTCCTTGTGCTCGTGCCCGTGTTGATTGCGGTCGCCGCGATCGTCGTGCCGGCCCTGCGCGAAAGATGACAGCGGGCCGAGGGATGCGATCATGGCGGCGATGATGACGAGTCTGGATTTCATCTGGGCGGCTCCTGTGTTGAGGTGCCTCATTTAGCAACCGTCGCGTCAGGCTGGGGTATGCCGCGGGTGAAGTGGGCGTAAAGGGGTGCATATGTCCCTCCGGCGCCACGCGGGGTTCAAGCACACGCGCAGGCCCCGGCCGGCTTACGGTCGCTAGAGCATCTCGTCTGGCGCGAACGGCGCCAAAAGGTTCACCAGCAGCTTGAGCATCCCGCTGGCACCGGGCTCGCTCGTCGCGTCCTGGTATGGCGCGCCAGGTGGCGCGAGCCAGCGCAGGCCGCCGCTGGCGTCCAGCTCGACCCGATAGGCACCGTTTGCAAACGTGCCCTCGACCAGCATCGCGGCTTCGGCTGCGATTGCCGGGCTGCGGATCAGCAAGGCAACTTCGCTGTTCTTGCGCTGCGAGCGCAGGTCAAGGTTCATCGAGCCGATGGCGGAAAGTTTCCGGTCGATGACCACCAGCTTGGAGTGCAGGCTGGCCATGGACGCTGCACTGCCGGAGCCCCCTACCCCGCTGCCCAGCCAGGGCCGGGCGCCGCGACTTGCGCCTGGCGCCATGGTGCGGGGCGCCGACCGCATCTCGTGCAGCTCGACCCCCATCGCCAGCAGGTCACGGCGGTAGCGGCGATAGCCGGCATGGGCGGCCGGCGCGTCATTGGACGCCAGCGAGTTGGTCAGCACGCGCACCCGCACCGAGCGCCCGCGCAGCCCGGAGAAGACCTTCATCATCGGCGCGCCAGGCACGAAGTAGGGCGAGACGATCAGCACCTCGCGGGACGCTTGCTGCATCAAGGCCAGCAGTCCGTCCACCACCGTGTCTCCCGCATCGGCTTCGTCGTCACCGGGGCCGATCTTGCCGGGCTCATCGACCAGCAGAAGGGAGGGGGCCCAGGTCAGGGGCACGCCCTGCAGGTCCAGCGGCCGTCGCTCGGCCGAGGCCAGTTCGGCGGTCTTCACGTCGGGAAGCACCATTGCGCTGCCCGGACCCGCCGGCAGGTCAGCGGCATCTGTGCGCAGGCGATCGAGGTCCGCACGCGAGAGCAGGGCCTGCACTGGGTAGGCCAGTGGGTCGTTCCAGTAGCGATCGAAGCTGGCCGACATGTCCTTGACGATGCGACCGGCGGCCAGCACGTCCAGGTCGATGAAGTTGCTTGTCTCGCTGGCCCCGAAATAGGCGTCGCCCAGGTTTCGGCCGCCCGTGATGCCCCAGGCGTTATCGGCGATGAACAGCTTGTTGTGCATGCGCTTCTGGATCCGCTCGATGTCGTGCAGGGAGCCCAGAAGCCGCCCCACCAGCGAGCCGCGGGACCCGGTCAGCGGATTGAACAAGCGCATCTCGATGCCCGGCTCGAAGGCAAGGCGCAGCACCTGGGCATCGTTGCCCGCGGTATTGAAGTCATCCAGGAGAATGCGCACCCGGACACCACGGCGCCCTGCCGCCCGCAAACTTTGCAGCAGCACCTCGGTGCTGGCATCGGCATGGATGGCGTAATACTGCAAGTCGAGGCTGCGCTCGGCGGCGTCGGCCAGTGCGACCCGGCTGGTGAAGGCGCTATTGACAGTGTCAAGCAACCGAAAGCCCGAGTCGCTGCGTGTTCCTGCGGCGGCACGTCTTGACTGCGAAAGGCGACCCAGCGCTGTCTGCTCGGGGACCTCCATCGCATGCGACGCCGCCCTCGGCCCCTGGGTCGGCAAGCCGGCGCACCCAGCCATCAAGACACCGAGCAGCACCAGGGCCGCGAGCCGCCAGAGCCGGCCATCGCGCAGCCGGACAGTGAATCCGTACGCCGCCGACTGCGCGTTAACCGGACCGGTGAAAACAGAGGCTGAGGTCAGCGAAGTCGGCACTTGGAGACTTTCTTGGTGCCGCCCGAGGGGCGACCAAGTGCATCCTACCTGCTGCTGGGCCAGACGTTGGTGCGGTACCGTACAGTCGAGCCAGCACGGGATCGGGGACTTACATCGACCCTTACATCACACGGCGACGACGAAAAGAACCAATGGCCCGACACTATGGCTTTAATAGTGACGAGCCCTTGTGCAGACTGACTTTGTGGCGGAGCAGGAGGGATTCGAACCCTCGATACGGTGAAACCGTATACCGGATTTCGAGTCCGGCGCATTCGACCACTCTGCCACCGCTCCTGTTTGATGGTTTCGCTGTGGTGCGAAGCCGGCCATTGTAGCCGACGGGGATCGGCGCCAATCGCTCAGGCGACGATCGTTTCCAGCCCACCCAGGTAGGGCTGCAAAGCCGGCGGCACGCTGATGCTGCCGTCGGCGTTCTGGTAATTCTCCAGCACCGCCACCAGCGTGCGGCCGACCGCCAGGCCCGAGCCGTTGAGGGTGTGCACCAGCTCGTTCTTGCCGGCCGCGCTCTTGAAGCGCGCCTGCAGGCGCCGCGCCTGGAAGGCCTCGCAGTTGCTCACCGAGCTGATCTCGCGGTAGGTGCCCTGGGCGGGCAGCCACACTTCCAGGTCATACGTCTTGGCAGCGCCAAAGCCCATGTCGCCGGTGCACAGCAGCATCACGCGGTAAGGCAGGCCGAGCTTTTGCAGCACCGCCTCGGCGTGGCCGGTCATTTCCTCCAGCGCCGCGTTGCTTTGATCGGGGTGAACGATCTGCACCATCTCGACCTTGTCGAACTGGTGCTGGCGGATCATGCCGCGGGTGTCGCGGCCGGCACTGCCGGCTTCGGATCTGAAGCAGGGCGTGTGCGCGGTCAGGCGGATCGGCAGCTGGGCCTCGGGCACGATTTCGTCACGCAGGAGGTTGGTGAGCGTGACCTCGCTGGTGGGAATGAGGTAGAGCGCACCCTCCTCGCCCTCGTGTCCGCCCTTTTTCACGGCGAACAGATCGGCCTCGAACTTGGGCAGCTGGCCGGTGCCGCGCAGGGTGTCGGCATTGACGATGTAGGGCGTGTAGCACTCGGTGTAGCCGTGCTCCTGGGTCTGCATGTCGAGCATGAACTGCGCGAGCGCGCGGTGCAGGCGGGCGATGGGGCCCTTCATCACGGTAAAGCGCGCGCCGGCCAGCTTGACGCCGGCGGAAAAATCAAGACCCAGCGGCTCGCCCAGGTCGACGTGGTCCTTGACTTCAAAGTCCAGCGCGCGCGGCGTGCCCCACTGGCGCACCATGACGTTGCCGTGCTCGTCCTCGCCCACGGGCACGCTGTCCTGCGGCAGGTTGGGCACGCCCATCACCAGGGCCTGCAGCTCGGGCTGGATCTGCTCGAGCCGCGCGGCGGATTGATCCAGCTCCTGCTTGAGGGCGGCCACCTGGGCCATCACGGCGTCGGCCGATTCGCCCTTGGACTTGAGTTGGCCGATCTGCTTGGACAGCTGGTTGCGTTGCGACTGCAGCGCCTCGGTGCGGGTCTGGATCGTCTTGCGCTCGGCTTCCAGGCGGGTGAAGGCCTCCACGTCCAGGAAGGGTTGGGGGCTCTTGCGCGTTTGAAGGCGGCGCACCACCGAATCGAGGTCTTTGCGAAGCAAGCTGATGTCTAGCATGGGGGGATTTTAGGAGGCCCGGCCGCCGGCACCGGCGCAGCGGCCGAGAGGCGTCAGGCGTAGGCCATGCCGCACAGGCGCCGAAGCGGGTGGCCTGCATGCGCTTCCTTGCCCGCTGCATAAGGTGCATTCGTCAACTTCCATTGAAAGGGAAACCTCATGAACAAGGACCAGGTCAAGGGCCGCGTCGAAGAAGTGGCTGGCAAGATGCAAAAGAACGTGGGCAAGGCCGTCGGTAGCGCCGAGCAGGAGGTCAAGGGCAACGTTCGTGAGCAAAAGGGCAAGGTGCAAAAGACCTACGGTGACGTCAAGGATGACATCAAGCAGGAACGCGACGACATCACCCCGGACGACAAGCGCTAAGCAGCGGGGGCGCGCTCACTCACCCACCGGCGCCGGCCGCAGGCGCGCGATGACCTCGCGCGCCATGGCGGCGAGCAGGCCCGCCAGCTCGGCCTGTGGGCCTTGGGGCGGTTCTTGTGCGTCGACTCGCGCGCTGCTTCGGCCGGCGTCGTAGCCTGCGCGCCGTGCCGCCGCCCAGATGCCTTGCAGCGTGTTGCGCCGCGCCTCCACCGCGGTCACGACCTCACTGCGCCAGTCGGCGGGCACCGGCGACGCCATATCGTGGCCGCGCATCGCCACGCCCAGATATTGCAGCAGCGCCATCTCGCACAGTGCCTGCAACATGTCGTCGCTCAGTTGAAGCTGGGGCGCACCATTGGGCGCCGAGCGATTCTTCCAAGCCGCAGCCACCCACCCCGCGCCACCCCCCACCAGAGCGCCTAACGCGGCCGCCGCGCCAAGCGTGAGGCCGCCGGTCATGAGGTCGATGGTGGCCCCGGCCGCGGCGCCACTGGCCGCGCCCGCCATGCCCGCTTGCGGCGCGTTGACCGCCTCGCGTACCGTAAACCGCAGGTCGACGCCCGGCTGCACCCCGCCCAGCGGCCCCTCGGAGACGCCATGCAAGCGGCGCAGCTGCGCCAGGGCGCGCTCCTGCGTATCGGCCAGCCGCAACAGCAATGTGGTCATGGCCAGCTGGCGCGCATGCTGGCTGGCGCCGCGCTCGCCCGAACTGACCAGCCGGCGCAGCGACAGCGGCCCGTCGGCCACATCCTCCACTTCGCCCGCCGCCTGCCACAGCGGCGCGGCCAGCAAGGTCATCGCCTCCTGCAACCGGGCCTCATGACGGGCCTGCCAGGTGCGCAGCAGGCGCCCCATGCCGCTGGCCTGGTGCGGGGCCAAGCGCCGCGTCAGTGCCTGGTGCAAGGGCGCCTCCCAGGCCCAGCAGCCGGCGTGGGCGCTCAGGTCCAGCAGTTCGAAGTCCAGGTGGAGCGCGGCGGCAGTGGTACGGATGGCGGCACCGCGTTCGGGCGCGCCCGGACCCACCAGCAGCAGCACCGGGCCGCTCGCGGTGCGCAAGATGGGTTGAAGAGATTCAAGTTGCGCGGCGGTGTCCAGTGCAAGCAGCAGCAGGTCACCGGGCGGGGCGGGGGCGTCGGCGCCTTGCCCCTGCGCCGACGCGTGAGGCCGCCACAAGCGCGCCAACCAGTGGCCCAGGGGCCGCAGGGCGCCGGACGGCGAGGCGGCCGCGGCTGGCGCGGCCGCAGCCGCAGCCGTGGCGGCGCTGACGGCTGGCACCCACTCGAGCACGCTCAACTCGTCGTCCTTGTCGCTGCGAAGTAGACGCCAGGGCGCGCCCGGCGCGGCGGGGGTTTCGCTGGCATGGGCGCAGGCCTCGCCCCACAGGCGCAGCATCAAGGCGCGCAGCGTTGCGTCGGCGGCCATCCAGGCCAGTTGCACGCGGGCTGGCTGCACGCGGGCCAGCACCTCGGTGAAATACGGATCGTCCGCTGGCAGCGTCACCGCCCGGCCCCGCCAGGCGCGCCGCAGCTTGGCCCCCACAGCCAGGGCGCAGCGCGGGATGACCACCATCAGCGCCAGCAAGCCGAGGTACAGCGCGATCCAGTGCCGCGCCTCGCCCTGCCCGACCTGCGCGCCGGAAGCGAAGTGCATGCGCGCCAGGTCATCCTGGCTGAAGCCGTCGATCGGCAGCAGGGCCACGACCGGCGCGAACAAGGTGCGCAGCACGGCATGCACCTGCGGCAGGTCCAGCAGCGTGCTCTCCCAGCCGACGCGGTACTCGCGCACCAAACCGCCGACCACGATAGACAGCCCTACGCCCACCGCCCAGGCGGCGGCCGAGGCATGCAGCACCTGCTTCAGGCGCAGGCCTTCCAGCGCACCCGCCACGCGCCACCACTGGGCGTGAAAGCGCGCAGCCACCGCCGCCGGCACCCCGCGGCCGCGCGGCTGCGACAGCCAGTCGAGCCAGGCCAGCCCCCGGCTGGTGCCCTGGCCCGGGCCGCGGCGCCAGCCGCGCAGCGCCTGCACCAGTAACGCGAGGTAGATGCACAGGTTCCAGCCGATGAAGGCCAGCAGCGGCGGCGACAGCATGTTCACCTGCCGCGGGTTGTCGATGCGGTCCAGTGCGACCCCCAGGAACAGGGCGAGCAATGGCAGCACCCAGGCCAGGCGCCGCTGCCAGGCTTCGGCATGCTGCAGCGTGGCGGTGGCCGGGTCGCGCCGCGCCACCACCTCCAGCACGCGGCGGGCGCGTTCATCCAGAAAGCGCGCCGCGTCGGGCGCCCGGGTGGCGGCTACGCCGGTCGCGCCAAACACGCTGGGCCCCTCGGTGACGGCCTGCAGTGCCGCGCGCTCGATCTGCTCGCGCTCGACGGCGCTGACCAGTTGCCCCTTCGTGTCCACCTCCTCGATGGCCCGCACCAGCAGAACGCGGCGAGCGCGGGCGCCCTCCAGTGAGAGCGCCGAGTCGGCGGCGTCGGTCATGCGGGGGGCGCGCCCAGCTTCAAGCCCTTGGGCAGGGGGAACTTCACCTTTTCCTCGATGCCTTCCAGGCGGCGCACCGACACGGCGCCCAGGCTGCGAATGCGTTCGATCACGCCTTGCACCAGCACCTCGGGCGCCGAGGCGCCGGCGGTCAGGCCGATGCGGGGGCGGCCTTCCAGCCACTCGGGCTGCAACTCCTGGGCGTTGTCCACCATGTAGCTGGGCACGCCCAGCTTGCGCGCGACTTCGGCCAGGCGGTTGCTGTTGGAGCTGGTGGGGCTGCCGACCACGATCACCACATCCACCGAGGGCGACATCATCTTGACCGCGTCCTGGCGGTTCTGGGTGGCATAGCAGATGTCCTGCTGCTTGGGCTCGCGCACCATCGGAAAGCGCTTCTTGATGGCGGCCATGATCTCGGCCGCGTCATCGACGCTGAGCGTGGTCTGGGTCACCACCGCGAGGCGCTCGGTCTGCGCGGGCTGCGCACGGGCCACGCCGGCGAGGTCTTCCACCAGGTGAATGCCCGCGTCCAGCTGGCCCATGGTGCCTTCCACCTCCGGGTGGCCCTTGTGACCGATCATGAGGAACTCATAACCCTCACGCGCCAGCTTGGCCACCTCGACATGCACCTTGGTCACCAGCGGGCAGGTGGCGTCGAACACCTCGAAGCCACGCGCATGCGCCTCGCGCTGTACCGCCTTGCTCACGCCGTGGGCGGAGAACACCAGTGTGGCGCCCGGCGGCACATCGGCCAGCTCCTCGATGAAGACGGCGCCCTTATGCTTGAGGTCGTTGACGACGAAGGTGTTGTGCACGATCTCGTGGCGCACGTACACCGGCGCGCCGAACTTGGCGAGCGCGGCCTCGACGATGTCGATGGCGCGGTCCACGCCCGCGCAAAAACCGCGCGGCTCGGCCAGCAGCACTTCGGAGTGCTCGTCATTCCCGCGAAGGCGGGAATCCAGGAGCGAGGTGCCGGTCGCACGCAACGGGCCATCGCGATGCTCGGCCCCGGCCTGGATCCCCGCCTGCGCGGGGATGACGGGGGACGGTTTTGTATCGGGCCCGCTCATAGCACCCCGATCACCTGCACCTCGAAGGTCACAGCTTGTCCCGCCAGGGGGTGGTTGAAGTCGAACTGCACCGCATCGGGATGGCCGTCGCCGTCGTCGTCCTTGCCGACTTGCCGCACCGCGCCGGCATAGCTGCCCAACCCGTCGGGCGTGGGGAACTGCACCACGTCGCCCACCTGGTAGCGCTCGTCGGGGTCGCCCATCTGCACCAGCAGCTTGCGCGCGACCCACTGCACCATCTCCGGGTTGCGTTCGCCAAAGGCCTCGCCGGCCGGCACTTCGAAGGTGGCGCGCGTGCCCTCTTCCAGACCCAACAGGCGTTGCTCGACCGCGGGCGAGAGCTCGCCCGAGCCAAGCGTGAGCGTGGCCGGTTTGCCCTGGAAGGTGTCGATGATGGTCCCCGCCGGACCGGCAAGCCGGTAATGCAGGGTGAGAAAGGAGCCCGCTGAGATGCGGGGCACGGAGGTGGCCATGGAAATCCCGATAATCAGCCCGCATTCTAGAAACCCGGGCCCGCGCACGGGGACCCGCCTTGCAAAAGGCCCCAGCCGACACCGCCCCGCCATGACGCTGACCGAGCTCCCCACCGACCTGCGCCCCCGTGAAAAGCTGCTGACCCAAGGCGCCGGCGCCCTGTCCGACACCGAGCTGCTGGTGCTGCTGCTGCGCACCGGGATGGCCGGCAAGGGCGTGTTCATGCTGGCGCAGGAGCTGGTCGACACCTTCGGCGGCGTGGCCGGGCTGCTGCACGCCAGCGCGGACGACCTGGGCCGCGTCAAGGGCCTGGGCGGGCCCGCCAAGCGCAGCCAGCTGGTGGCCGTGCTCGAGCTGGCCCGCCGGGCCATGGCCCAGCAGCTGCGCGAGCGCGAGGTGTTCGAATCGCCCGAGGCGGTCAAGCGCTACCTGCAGTTGCACCTGGCGCACCGTCCGCACGAGGTGTTCGCGGTGATGTTCCTGGACACCCAGCACCGGCTGATCGTGATGGACGAGCTGTTTCGCGGCACGCTGGACCAGACCAGCGTCTACCCGCGCGAGGTGGTGCTGCACGCGCTGCGCCACGAAGCGCGCGCCGTGGTGTTGGCGCACAACCATCCCAGTGGCGTGGTGCAGCCCTCCGGCGCCGACCAGACCCTCACCAAACACCTCGTGGCCGCCCTGGCGCTGGTGGACATCCGCGTGTTGGACCACATCATCGTGGCGCCGGGGCTCGCGTTCTCGATGGCCGAGCACGGGTTGATGTAACAATCGCAAGCTCGGCAGGGGCCTCCCCGCCAACCACTACCATGGCGGTTCGATCAGGAGGTCTCCCCCATGAAAGCCAGGTCGCTCCAGGACCTGCAGGCGATCCAGCGCAAGCTGGCCGAGGACCGCCAGCGCATCGCCACCGAGCAAGCGGCCCGCCAGCAGGCGCTGCAGCGCGCGCATGCCGAAAAAAACCTGTTCACGCGTGCCGCGGGCGCGGTGCGGCCCTTGCCATCGCACGGCCGGGTCGTGCTGGCGCCGCAACCGCCCAAGCCGGTGGCCGTGCAGCAGCAACTGGACGACCAGCGCGTGCTGCGCGAGGCGATCAGCGACGAATTCGACGCCAGCACGCTGCTGGAGGTCGACGACGCGCTGAGTTTTCGGCGGCCCGGCGTGGGCCTGGACGTCACCCGCAAGCTGCGCCGTGGCGCCTGGAGCATTCAGCGCGAGATCGACCTGCACGGCCTGCGCACCGACGATGCGCGAGAGGCGCTGAGCGCCTTCATCCGCGAAACCCACCGCCGCGGCCTGCGCTGTGTCCGCGTGGTGCACGGCAAGGGCCTGGGCTCACCCGGCAAGGTGCCGGTGCTCAAGGGCAAGGTGCACGCCTGGCTGGTACAAAAGCAGGAGGTGCTGGCCTTTGTGCAGGCCCGGGCCGACGAGGGCGGCGCGGGGGCGGTGGTGGTGCTGTTGCGGCCGGTAAACGGCTCGGCTTGACGTGTCAAAAGGGCACGACCGCCGGTAGCGAAAGCCCGGTGCCCGGGTGCAGCGGCGGCATCGGCCGGCCATAGACACGGCGGATGCGCTCAGCCAGCGGCGGATGCGCGTCGAGCCACCCGCCGTCCTCGCGCGATGGTCCCACCAGCAGCAGGTGAGAAAACGCGGCGCACCAGGCCGGATCGCGCCAGGTGGCACCGGGCTGCGCACGCTGCGCCAGGGCCTTGCGCAGCACCCCGCCCAGGCCGTCGCGGCTGCGGGTCCATTGCACGGCGCGGGCATCGGCCAGCAGCTCGCGCTGGCGCGAAACCGCCGCCTGCAAGGCGCGGCCGGCCCACCAGCCGAAGATGCCCACCGTCATGATCGCGATGCCCAGCACCGCGCTGATGCTGGGCGCGGTGCGCTCGCGCAAGGCGTCGCCCATGCCCCAGACCAGCTCCAGCCCGGCCACCATGCCGGCCAGCTGCATGTGCAGCCGGGTGTCGCCCTCGTGGATGTGGCTGCACTCGTGCGCCACCAGGCCCTGCAGCTCGTCGCGGGTGAGCCAGTCGAGCGCGCCCTGGCTGACCATGATCAGCGCGCTGTCTTCGTCCATGCCGGCGGCCATGGCATTGATGGCCTGCATGCGCGGCAACACCATCACCAGCGGCCGCGGCATGTGGGCGGCGATGGTCACCTCGTCGACGATGTTGCACAGACGCTGCTCGGCCTGCGACGCCGACGGCCGCGCCTCGCGCGCACCCATGCGAGCCGCCAGCCGCTGCGCCCCTTCGGGCCCCTGGAGGTTGGACCACTCGATCCACCAGCCGCCCAGCACCAGCAGCAGGGGCAGGCCCAGGTTCACCTCGGTGAAGTAGGCGGGCCGGGACACCGGAAGAAACAGATTCACCCCCCACCACAGCAGGGAGAGCGTGCCATGCACGGCCAGCACGGTGGCGGCCACCGCCAGCGCGAACAGCACAACCAGCCGGATCGACTGGCCGCGCGCCGCGGCCTGCTGCTCGAAGAAGCGCATGCGGGCTCAGCCTGCGCGGGCCCTAGAACGCGACGCGCGGCGCCTCACGCTCGGCCGCGCTCTCGATCACTTCCAGCATGGCGCCGGGTGTGAATCCGCACAGGCGCGCCACCACAAGCGCGGGAAACTGGCCGACCGCATCGTTGTAGGCCAGCACGTCGTCGTTGTAGGCCTGGCGGGCGAAGCCGACGCGGTTCTCGGTGGAGGTGAGTTCTTCGGACAGTGCGCGCAGCGACTCGTCGGCCTTGAGCTCGGGGTAGGCTTCGGCCACCATCAGCAGGCGCCCCAGCGTGCCGTCAAGGACCTGCTCGGCCCCCATCAGGGCCCTGGCGGCGGCGGGGTCGGTGGGCCGGCGCCGCATCGCGTCGGTGGCGGTGACGGCCTGGCCGCGAGCGCGGATCACGGCTTCGAGCGTGGCGGCCTCGTGTGTGAGGTAGCGCTTGGCGGTCTCGACCAGGTTGGGCACCAGGTCGTGCCGGCGCTTGAGCTGCACATCGATCTGGGCGAAGGCGTTGGCGATGCGGTTGCGCAGTTGCACCAACGCGTTGAACACCCACACGGCCCACAAGACCAAGGCGCACACCGCGCCCAGAGCGATCCATCCTGATGTCGACATACGCTGGCCTCCGGCTGCACCCCATTGATGGGCCAGCCGATTATGCCGACGCCGGCCGCTTCAGCCGTTCTTGTTGCGCATCCAGTCAGCGGTCTGCATGAACGAGTCGTAGAGCCGCTCGCGCAGCACCGGCGCTATGCCCACCTCGGCCATCGCCTGGTCCATGCAGGCCACCCACTGGTTGCGCTCGCGGATGCCGATCGCAAACGGCAGGTGCCGCGCCCGAAGGCGCGGGTGGCCGTAGCGCTCCACATAATGCTGCGGGCCGCCGAGCCAGCCGCACAGGAACAGGAAAAGCTTCTCGCGGGCGTTGGTGAGGTCGCTGCCGTGCGTGGCGCGCAACGCGGCGTAGCCGGGCTCCAGGTCCATCAGGTCGTAAAAGCGCGTCACCAGGGCGCGCACAGTGTCTTCGCCACCGATCCACTGGAACGGCGTTTCGGTGGAAGACTCGCTGGTGGCCTCGTCGTCTGATTGCATGCCGCGATTGTCCTTTGACCAGCAACCACCCGACCTGAGCCAGATCAAATGGCCGTGGCAACACAGCGGCATGCCCGACAATCGCGGCAGTTCCACTCCGCCTTTCGCATGCGAATCCTCGGCATCGACCCCGGCCTGCAGTCCACCGGTTTCGGCGTGATCGACGCGCAGGGCCATGAACTCGACTACGTGGCCAGCGGAACGATCACCACCGCACACCTGCCGCGCGGCGACCTGCCGGCGCGCCTGAAGGTGCTGTTCGACGGCATCGGCGAAGTGCAGAGCCGCTACCAGCCGGACTCGGCGGCGGTGGAGATCGTGTTCGTCAACGTCAACCCGCAGTCCACCCTGTTGCTGGGGCAGGCGCGCGGCGCCTGCATCACCGCCCTGGTCAGCTGCGCGCTGCCGGTGGCCGAGTACACCGCGCTGCAGATGAAGCGGGCCGTGGCCGGCCATGGCCGCGCCGGCAAGGACCAGGTGCAGCAGATGGTGATGCGCCTGTTGCGCCTGCCCGGCGTGCCCGGCAAGGACGCGGCCGACGCCCTGGGCCTGGCGATCACGCATGCCCATGCCGGTCAGGCTCTGGCGCGGCTGGCCAAGGCCGCCGAGTCCGGCCGCAGCAACACGGGGCAATACAGGGCCGGGCGCGCGGGCTGATCGTCGCGCGCGCTACAGGCGCGGCCACCACCTTGAGGCACACTGGCCAGCGGACGACCCGACCCTGACCCTCCCCCGACGACTTCGAGAAAGGCCCCGCCATGACCGCCCCCGTTCAGTTTCCCGCCGGCTTCGATCTCACCGGCCGCGCCTGCCTTGTCACGGGCGGCGGCCAAGGGATCGGCGAGGCGATCTCTCGCGCGCTGGCCGAGGCCGGCGCCTCGGTGCTGGTGACCGACCTGCGCCTGGAGACCGCCCAGCGCACCGCCCAGGCACTGACGGACGCCGGCCGCCAGGCCCACGCCGCCGCGCTCGACGTGACGAGCGAAGACGACTGGGGCCGCGTGATCGCCTTGGCCAAGGCGCAGCTGGGCGGGCTGGACGTGCTGGTGAACAACGCTGGCGTGTTCCTGTCCAAGCCGCTGGCAGACACCACGCTGGCAGACCTGCGCTGGGTGATGGGCCCCAACGTCGAAGGCGTGTTCCTGGGCACCCGCGCCGCCCTGCCCTTGCTGTCCGACCCGGCGCGGCGCGCCGCCAGCACCGCGTCCATCGTCAACCTGTCGTCGGTGGCGGGCCTCAAGGGCACGGCCGGGGCGACGGCCTACTGCCTGTCCAAGGGCGCCGTGCGCTTGTTCACCAAGGCCTGCGCGATGGAGCTTGCACCGCAGCGCATCCGCGTCAACTCGGTCCACCCCGGCTTGATCGAAACGCCCATGGGCACCGCGGCGATCGCGTTGCGCGGCGGCTCGACCACCGAAGAGGGCCGCCGCGTGGCCATGCAGGCCTACCCCATCGGCCGGTTGGGCCAGCCCGAGGACATCGCGGCGGCGGTGCTGTACCTGGCCAGCGAGGCCTCGTCGTTCACCACCGGCAGTGAGCTGGTGGTGGATGGGGGCGTGACGGCGCGCTGACGCAGGCCGGGCTCAGTCGCTCAGGAACACGCGTTCGACGATCAGCCCCGCAAAGAAGGCAAAGGCCGCAATCAGCGTCCACTTGAGGATGACCAGGCCCAGCTGCTTGTAGCGCGGCTGGCCCGTGCCGGCATACAAGGCAAAGCAGATGCCAGAGGCCACCAGCAGCAGCACGATGAGGCCCCGGACCAGCGCCATGGCGGCCCTACCAGGCGCGCGCGGGCTGGTCGAAGCCCGCCGGCGCCTGCTGGGTGTCTGCGAAGGTGACGATGTCCCAGGCGGCTGGCTGGTCGAGCAGCGCCCGCAGCAGCCGGTTATTCATGGCGTGCCCGGAGCGAAAGGCCGAGTACGAGGCCAGCAGCGGCTTGCCCACGATGTACAAATCGCCGATGGCGTCGAGGATCTTGTGCTTGACGAACTCGTCGTCGTAGCGAAGGCCGTCGGCATTGAGCACGCGCCAGTCGTCCATCACCACCGCGTTGTCGAGCCCGCCGCCCAGGCCCAGGCCGTTGGCGCGCAGCATCTCCACATCACGTGTAAAGCCGAAGGTGCGGGCACGGGCGATGTCGCGGCTGTAGGAGTCGCGGCCCATGTCGAACTCGAAGCGCTGGCCGGTGGAGTCGACCACCCTGTGCGCGAAGTCGATCTCGAAGCTGAGCTTGAACCCGTGATACGGCTCCAGCCGTGCCCACTTGAGGTTGTCGCCCTCGCCTTCACGCACTTCCACCGGCGCAAGGACACGCATGAAGCGCCGAGGCGCGTTCTGCAGCTCGACGCCGGCGCTTTGCAGCAGGTAGACGAAGGAGGAGGACGAGCCGTCGAGGATGGGGACTTCCTCGGCGGTGAGGTCCACGTACAGATTGTCCAGGCCCAGGCCGGCGCAGGCCGACATCAAATGCTCGATGGTGTGGACCTTGGCCGAACCGCTGGAGATGGTCGAGGCCATGCGCGTGTCGCTCACGGCCAGGGCGGTGACGGCAATGTCGACCGGCTGCGGCAGGTCGACGCGGCGGAACACGATGCCGGTGTCGGGCGGCGCGGGGCGCAGCGTCAGCTCAACCCGCTGGCCGCTGTGCATGCCCACGCCGACGGCGCGGGTGAGGGTCTTGAGGGTGCGCTGCTGGAGCATTGAGCGATTTTAGGGACAGCGGGCGTTCACCGCGTGACGCGGCGATTGATCGCCGCAATAGGAAAGGGCAATCTACAAATGCGGTCATCCCCGCGAAGGCGGGGATCCAGGAGCGAGGTGCCGCCCTTCGACACGGGCCGTTGCTGCGCTTGGCCCTTGCCTGGATCCCCGCCTACGCGGGGATGACGGAGGTTGCTCAATCTGCCTGTTTGCGCAAGAACGCGGGGATCTCGAAGTCGTCCATGCCGCCCGAGGCCAGCGCGTCGACCTTGGCCGCGGCCGTGGTGCGGTTGGTGCGCCAGACGCTGGGCACCGACAGGCCGCCGTACTCGGGGCTGGCGGTCACCGGCGAAGCAGTGGTGCCCTGCGGCGCGCCGCTGCCCAGGGTGGGCATGTTGAAACCGACGTCGTGGGTGCCGGTGCGCAGCACCTGCAGCGGGGGCGCGGTGCGGCGCTGGCCGTGACGCGACAGACCGGTGGCCACCACGGTGACGCGCACCTGGTCGCCCAGGCTGTCGTCGTAGGCGGTGCCGTAGATCACGTGCGCATCGGGCGAGGCGTAGGCGCGGATGGTGTTCATCGCCAGCTTCGACTCGGACAGCTTCAGGCTGCCCTTGGCGGCGGTGATCAGCACCAGCACGCCCTTGGCGCCCGACAGGTCGATCCCTTCCAGCAGCGGGCAGGCCACGGCCTGCTCGGCGGCGATGCGGGCGCGGTCGGGGCCGGCGGACACCGCGGTGCCCATCATGGCCTTGCCCGGTTCGCCCATCACGGTGCGAACGTCCTCGAAGTCGACGTTGACGTGGCCGGGCACGTTGATGATCTCGGCGATGCCGCCCACCGCGTTCTTGAGCACGTCGTTGGCATGGGCGAAAGCCTCGTCCTGGGTGATGTCGTCGCCCAGCACTTCCAGCAGCTTCTCGTTGAGCACCACGATCAGCGAATCGACATTCGCTTCGAGCTCGGCCAGGCCGGTGTCGGCGTTGGTCATGCGGCGCCCGCCCTCCCAGTCGAAGGGCTTGGTGACCACACCCACGGTCAGGATGCCCATCTCCTTGGCCACGCGGGCGATGACCGGCGCCGCGCCGGTGCCGGTGCCGCCGCCCATGCCGGCGGTGATGAACAGCATGTGCGCGCCG
>JAZKDA010000056.1:0-6362 GCA_040387815.1 Pseudomonadota bacterium
CTTCGTCAACCTGCAAAGCCTGCGCGACATCGAGCGCGAGCCGGTCCTGGAGATCCACCCCGCCGACGCCGCCGCGCGCGGCATCGCCGACGGCGGCTTCGTGCGGGTGTTCAACGACCGGGGTGACTACCACTGCAGCGCCCGCGTGTCGTTCGCCGCCCGGCCGGGCGTGGTCAATGGCCTGGGCGTGTGGTGGCGCAAGATGGGCGCGCGTGGCACCAACGTCAACCAGCTCACCAGCCAGCGTCTGACCGACCTGGGCCGCGGCCCGGTGTTCTACGACTGCCTGGTCGAGGTCGAGGCGGCGTGAAGCGAGGCTGGCCGATGGCATCCCTGGCGGGCATGGCAGGGGTGGCGGTGGCCGCGCTGGGGCTGGGCGGCTGCGGCAACCTCGGCTATTACTGGGATTCGGCCGCCGGTCACATGACCATCATGGCGGCGGCGCGGCCGGTGCCCGATTGGCTGGCCGACGAGGCGGCGCCGCAGCCGCTCAAGCAGCGACTCGAACTGAGCCTGCGCATCCGACGCTTTGCCAGCGACACGCTGATGCTGCCCGACAACCCGAGCTACACCCGCTATGCCGATCTGCGCCGGCCGGCGGCGGTGTGGAACGTGGTGGCCGCGCCCGAACTCTCGCTGACCCTGCATCGCTGGTGCTTTCCGGTCACCGGCTGCGTGGGCTATCGCGGCTATTTCGACGAGGCAGCCGCCCAGGCGCAGGCGCGGCAACTGCGCGAGCAGGGCCTGGAGGCCACGGTCTATCCGGTGCCCGCCTATTCCACCCTGGGCTGGATGAACTGGGCCGGCGGTGACCCGCTGCTCAATACCTTCATCCACTATCCCGAGGGCGAGCTGGCGCGCCTGATCTTTCATGAACTGGCGCACCAGGTGCTGTACGTGAAGGACGACACCCCGTTCAACGAGTCCTTCGCGACCGCCGTCGAGCGGCTGGGCGGTGCGATCTACCTGGACACCCAGGCCAGCGACGCGGCGCGACGGGAATATGCGCAGTACAACGAGCGCCGGCTGGCGTTCCGGGCCTTGGTGCACGGCACCCGTGAGCGGCTGGCCGCCATCTACCGCCCGGGCCCGGCGCCGGCGCCGGGCCCCCAAGCCCAGCGCCGGCGCAAGGCGCAGGCCATGAGCGAGTTTCGCGCCGGCTATGCCCAATTGCGCGAGCGCTGGGGCCTGGACGCCACCCGGCTGCGCCTGACCGACCGCTGGGTGGCCGAGGCCAACAATGCGAGCTTTGGCGCCATGGCGGCCTATGACGAGCTGGTGCCGGGCTTCGAGGCCCTGTTCGAGCGCGAGGGGCGCGACTGGCAGCGTTTTTACCAAGCCGTGCGGCAATTGGCGCGCGAGCCGGCCGAGGTGCGGCGAGAGCGGCTCAGGGCCATGGCCGCCGGATGACAGTGCCTAGTCCAGCGAGCCGATCAGGTCGATGTACTGCCGCATCGCCGCCTCGCGCGCGGTCCCCTTGAGCGCGTTCCACGCGTCCCACTTGGCGCGCGCCACCATGTCGCCAAAGCCCGGCTTGTCCGTGGTCACGTCGCCCTGTGTGGCCTGCTTGTACAGCGCGTAGAGCTTGAGCAGCGTGGCGTTGTCGGGCCGCTCGGTGAGGTTCTTGGCGTTGGCGAAGGCTTCATCGAAACTGGCTTGAAGGTCGGGCATGGGCATTCGGTCGGGGTGGGGCGGGAGACTGCGGGCCTGGCATGTTAGCCGGGCCGCAAGCAGGCTCGGCTCGGCTACACGTTCAGTTCAGCGCGGGCGCGCTCGACGTGCATCCGTTCCAGGGCGTCCAGCGGTTCGCGGCCCGCTGCCTGCTCGCACAGCTGAGCAGCTTCCTCGCTGTTGGCTTCGCCTTCCAGGAGCAGCAGGGCCTTGGCCGCCTCCATCTGCATGGCGACCGAGCCAGGGTTCAGCCGCAGCCCCTCGCGAATCATCCGCAGGCCGATGTCGCGCTTGGCGCCATAGGTCATGCTGCCGATGAGGGCGCCCACCTTGTCGATGATCTCTGCATGAAAGAGGCCCAGGGCGATGTGCGCATGGGCGTGGAGCGGCTGCAGCTCGATGGTGCGGTGCAGCGCGTCGCGCACGCGCCGCCCCAGGCCTTGCGCGACGGATTGCGCCACGCTGATGCTCTGGCAGTAACGGGCGACGCAGTAGGCCTGCCAGAACCACGCGTTGGGGTTGCCGGGCTCGCGCGCCGCCTGTTCGCCGGCGCGTTCGGCCGCCCTCAGGAGCAGGGACTGGCGAATGGCCTCGCTCGGCTCCAGGTGGCAGGCGTAGACCGCGGTGGCCTGGTTGGCCAGGGTGATGCCGGCGCCACCGGCCGCCAGGCCAGCCATCATGGCCCGCTGCAAATCGCCCTCATGGTAGTACGCCCAGGCCCGCAGGACAGCGGGATTGTCGGGCAGGGGTTCGCCATCGCCCGCATGCAGCCGGTCCCACAGCGCAACCACGCGGTCGGGGTCGAACCGGTGTTCGCCGCGATAGGGGCAGGGCGTCCATGCAGCCATGCGCTTGTCTCCTCGTTTTCAGGCGGAGATTAACAGCGGCAAATGACAACCGTGTGGTTCTTTTGACATTCATCACGGCGCGGGCGGCACCTGAGTGCCCATCGCGCGCTCGGTGAGCAGCTCTACCGTACGCTCGAGCGCCTCAACACGCGCCTGCAGCGCCGCGACCTCGCGCGCGCTGGCCAGGCCCATGCGGTCCAGGGTCTGCGCCATGCCCTGCTCGACCCGGCTTCCCACCCGCTCCCACTGGCCGCTGGCGCGCTGCGTGAGTTCGTCGGCCAGGTCGGCCATCCGATGGCCGGCCTGCGTCATCTTCTCGCCGGCGGTGGTCCGCGTCTTGCCCTGCATCGCCGCGCCTTCGCGCACCAGCGAATCGAACAGCTTGCCGCCTTCCTCCTGGGCCCGGGCGAAGGCGCCCAGGCCGGCCAGCCAGATCTGGTTGACGGACTCGCGCAGGGTCGAATCGCCGCGCTGGTCCTCGGCGCGTCGGTCGTCGGGGCGGGCGGTGGGGTCGTCCTTGTCCATGGTGTGCTCCATCGAGTGGCTGACGGTTTGACGGGTTGGCAGCTGTCACTCTACGCCGTGCCGCCCGGCCCTGGGGCGGCGGGCAACAGGTGGATGCGATAATTTTCCGCCCCTCCAACCTTTCCGGCTTCCCCATGATCCTGGTCACAGGCGGCGCCGGTTTCATCGGTGCCAATTTCGTTCTCGAATGGCTCGCCCAGACCGGCGAGCCGCTGGTAAACGTCGACAAGCTCACCTACGCCGGCAACCGCGACAGCCTGGCCGTGCTGGCCCAGGATCCGCGCCATGTCTTCGTTGAAGGCGACATCGCCGACCGCCCGCTGATGGCCGAGCAGCTGCGCCGCCACCGGCCCCGCGCGGTGCTCCACTTCGCCGCCGAGACCCATGTCGACCGCTCCATCCTCGGCCCCGAGGCCTTCATCGAATCGAACATCCTGGGCACCTTCGGCCTGCTCGAAGCCGTGCGCGCCTACCTGGACAGCCTGGACGCGCCGGCGCGTGAGGCCTTTCGCTTCCTGCATGTCTCCACCGACGAAGTGTTCGGCTCGCTGGCGCCGCACGAGAGCGCCTTCACCGAGGGGCACCGCTACGCGCCCAACAGCCCCTACGCCGCGAGCAAGGCCGCCAGCGACCACCTGGTGCGTGCCTGGCACCGCACCTATGGCGTGCCGGTGCTCACCACCCACTGCTCCAACAACTACGGTCCCTACCAGCTGCAAGACAAGCTCATTCCGCTGTGCATCGTCAACGCCCTGGCCGGCAAGCCGCTGCCGCTGTTTGGCGACGGCCTGCAGGTGCGCGACTGGCTGCACGTGCAGGACCACTGCTGCGCGCTGCGCCGCGTGCTCGAGGCCGGCCGGGTCGGCGACACCTACGCCATCGGGGGGCGCAGCGAGCGCGCCAACATCGAGGTGGTGCGGTCCGTCTGCGCCATCCTCGACGAGCTGCGGCCCCGGCCGGACGCCCGCGCCTATGCGGACCAGATCGTGCATGTGGCCGACCGGCGCGGGCACGACCGGCGCTACGCCATCGACCCCGCCAAGCTGTCCGGCGAACTCGGCTGGACGCCCGACCGCGTCTTCGAGGACGGCTTGCGCGACACCGTGCGGTGGTATCTCGACCACCCCGGCTGGGTGCGCGGCGCGCAGCCGGCCACGGCGCCTGCGCCCCCCACGGACCTCACGCCATGAAAATCCTGCTGTTCGGCAAGAACGGGCAACTGGGCTGGGAGCTGCGGCGCAGCCTGGCTCCGCTGGGCGAGCTGGTGGCCTTGGGATCGAGCGGCGAGGCCTGGCCCTGCGACTTTCGCGAACCGGCCCGCCTGGCCGACACGGTGCGGGCACTGCGGCCGGAGGTCATCGTCAATGCCGCGGCCTACACGGCGGTGGATGCCGCCGAGTCTGATCGCGACACCGCCCACCGCATCAACGCGCTGGCACCCGGCATACTGGCCGAAGCGGCACAGGCGCTGGGCGCGGTGCTGGTGCACTTTTCCAGCGATTACGTGTTCGACGGCGGCGGTGTGCGGCCCTGGCGCGAGGACGATGCGCCCGCGCCGCTCAACGTCTACGGCGCTTCCAAGCTCGAAGGTGAGCGCCGCGTCGCGCAGGCCTGCACGCATCACCTGATCTTTCGCACCAGCTGGGTCCATGCGCCGCGCGGCGCGAACTTCGTGCAAACAGTGCTGCGGCTGGCGCGAGAGCGCGAACGGCTCACGGTGGTGGACGACCAGATCGGCGCTCCCACCGGCGCCGACCTGCTGGCGGACATCGCCGCGCACGCGATCCGCGCTGTGCGGACCCAGCCGGCCCTGTGCGGGCTCTACCACGCGGCCGCCGCGGGCGAGACCAGCTGGCGCGGCTATGCGCATTTCCTGGTGACCCTGGCCGGTGAGCTGGGCCTGCCCCTGAAGCTGCGGCCCGAGGCCATCGAGCCGGTGGCGAGCGATGTGCTTGCCGCGCCGGCGCGCCGGCCGCTCAATTCGCGCTTGGACCCGACGCACTTGTGCAGCGCTTTCGGTCTGACGATGCCCGACTGGCGCGCCGGTGTCGAGCGAACCCTGCGCGAGACCCCGCGGGCCTGAGGCCGCACACACCGATGAAGGCCACTCCCACCGCCATTCCCGACGTGCTGCTGATCGAGCCGCGCGTGTTCGCCGACGCCCGGGGCCATTTCTTCGAGAGCTTCAACGCCCGCGACTTTGAGGCCGCCACCGGGCTGGCGCCGCGCTTCGTGCAGGACAACCAGTCGCGCTCCCGGCGCGGCGTGCTGCGCGGGCTGCACTTCCAGCGCCGCCGTCCTCAGGGCAAGCTGGTGCGGGTGGTCGCGGGCGTGGTGTTCGACGTCGCGGTGGACTTGCGCCCCGGCTCGCCGAGCTTCGGCCGCTGGGTGGGCCTGGAGCTGTCCGCCGAGAACCGGCGGCAGCTGTGGATCCCGCCCGGTTTCGCGCATGGCTTTTTGGTGCGAAGCGAGTTTGCCGATGTCGTTTACAAAGTCACGGACTATTACGACCCGGCTGACGAACATGCCTTGATCTGGAACGATCATCGCTTGGCCATCGCCTGGCCGCTCAATGCCGGCGCGCCCCTCCTGTCGGACAAGGACGGCGCCGGCGCGTCGTTTGCCATGGTTGAGTTGGAGATGGCCGACCCAGCGGGGTCGTGACGGCCGGGCATCCCCCCGCTGTCGCCCCCACTGTTGCGTTACCGAGGTTCTAGAATCGGCCCCATGCGAACGGCCGGCACCCCCGGCAAGGCGGCATGCCGCCCTCGCCCAACAAGAAGCTTCGCACCGAATGAAGGTTTTTTTCCTGTCCCTGCCGCGGCCGGCCAAGATTCTGGCGGTCATGTTGGTGGACGCTGTTCTTGCGCTGATCGCCACCTGGCTGGCCTTCTCGCTGCGGCTGGACACGCTGCACTTTCCGACGGGCGACGAACGCAGCGTCTATGCCCTGGCGCCCATCCTGGCCATTCCCATCTTCGTGCGCATGGGCCTGTACCGCGCCATCTTCCGCTACACCGGCGCGGCCGCCATGGTCGCCACCATGCAGGCGGTCATCCTGTATGGCGCGCTGCTGTTCGTGCTGCTGCTGTGGCTGCGCCTGCCCAACGTGCCACGCAGCACCGGGCTGCTGCAGCCGCTGCTGTTCCTGCTGCTGGTGGCGTCCAGCCGTGCTGTTGCCCGCTTCTGGCTGGCCGACACCGGCTTCGTCAAGGGCGCGGCGCCTTCGGGCCGGCTGCTCATCTATGGCACCGACGGGCCGGGCGTGCAGACCGCCGAGGCCATCATGCGCACCAAGCAGTTCAAGCTGATCGGCAA
>JAZKDA010000056.1:6380-7092 GCA_040387815.1 Pseudomonadota bacterium
TTTGTCGACGAGGACCCGGTCAAGGTCGGCCGCAGCGTCAACGGTGTGCCGGTGATCGGCCCCGGGGAGATCCCCGAGCTGGTGCGCGACCAGGGCGTCACCGACATCCTGCTGGCGCTGCCCAACGCCACCCGTGCCGAACGCAACGCCATCCTGGCCAGCTTGCGCAAGCTGCCGGTGCACGTTCGCACCGTGCCCGGCATGGCCGAACTGGCCAGCGGCCAGGTCACGGTGCAGGACGTGCAAGAGCTGGACATCGAAGACCTGCTGGGGCGCGATCCGGTCCTGCCGGATCCACAGCTGCTGGCGCGCAACCTGCTGGACAAGGTGGTGGCGGTTACGGGCGCCGGGGGCAGCATCGGCAGCGAGCTGTGCCGCCAGATCGTGTCGGCGCAGCCGCGCATGTTGCTGCTGATCGACCACAGCGAGTACGCGCTGTGCGAGCAGCGCAAGTTGCAGGTGCGGCTGGTCGCGCTGCTGGCCAGCGTCACCGACCCGCTGCGCATCGGCCAGATCTTCCAGGCCTTCGCGCCCGACACGGTCTACCATGCCGCCGCCTACAAGCATGTGCCGATGGTCGAACACAACCCGGCGCTGGGCATTGTCAACAACGTCTTCGGCACGCTGCATGTCGCCCGTGCCGCGATGGAACACCGCGTCAGTCACTTCGTGCTGGTCTCCACCGACAAGGCGGTGCGCCCCACCAACGTCA
>JAZKDA010000057.1:0-3170 GCA_040387815.1 Pseudomonadota bacterium
CGAGCTGCCACACCTGCTGGCCGAGCAATGGAACCGCGCGCACTGGCCACAGGCCAAGGCCCTCATCGCCGGGCGCATCGGCGCCCGCACCCGCGACGACTGGTGCCGTCTGTTTGAAGGCACCGAGTCGTGCTTCGCACCGGTGCTGTCGCTCAGCGAGGCGCCGTCTCACCCGCACCTGCGCGGCCGCGGCACCTATGTCGAGGTTGATGGCGTGACCCAGCCCGCACCGGCGCCGCGTTTTGGCCGCACGCCGACAGCGACGCCCCAAGCTTTCCGGCCCTGGAACCCCGAGGAGGCCCAGGCCATCCTGGGCCCCTGGCTGCACGGACCGGTGGCCGACAGCGCGCGGCGCGCCGGCCTGCTGACCTGAGTCTTTTCCGACACACACACAACGATCTGGAGACACCATGAGCCGCACGACCTCGCAACTTTCCGTTCCCTTGGCCCAGGCACAACGCCGACGCATCCTGCAAGCCGGCGCGGCATTGGGCGCCGGCCTGGCGCTCGGCGCGCCTTCCCTGGTGCGGGCGCAGGCCTTTCCCAGCCGCCCGATCCGCATCGTGGTCCCCTACTCCGCCGGCACCGGCAGCGACCTGCTGGCGCGCACGGTGGGCCAGAGCATCACCGAGAAGACCGGCCACACGGTGGTGATCGAAAATCGCGAAGGCGGCGGCAGCCTGATCGGCACCCAGGCCGTGGCCACCGCCGCGCCCGACGGCTACACCCTGCTGATCGCTGCCAACCCGGTCGTGATCGTGCCGGGCCAAAGCTCCAAGCCGGCCTACGACCCCATCCGCGATTTCGTGGCGGTGGCCAAGGTCGGCGTGATTCCACTGGTGCTGGCGGTCAACCCGGGCCTGAACATCAACAGCGTGAAGGACCTCGTGGCCTACGCCAAGGCCAACCCCGGCAAGTTGAGCTACGGCTCCTCGGGCCCCGGCACCATCAGCCAGCAGGAAATGGAGTTGTTCAAGTCGGCAGTGGGCATCGACATTCCCGAGATTCCGTACAAGAGCACGGCCCAGGCCATGACCGACCTCATCGGCGGCACGCTGCCCGTGTTCCCGGTGGTGGTGCCCCTGGTGGCGCAGCACCTGCAGTCGGGCCGGGCCAAGGCGCTGGCCGTGTTCGACAAACGCCGCTCGCCCTCCTTCCCCAACGTGCCGGCGATCAGCGAGGAAGTGACCGTGGCCGGCTACGAACCCACGCCGGTCTGGTATGGCTTCCTGGCACCGGCACGCACGCCCAACGATGCGGTGACCGCGCTGTCCACCCTGATCCAGAACGCCATGAACACGCCCGAGGTGCAGACCCGCATGACGGCTTTGGGCGCCCAGCCGATCCGCGTGAGCAACGACCAGTTCGCGGCCGACCTCAAGAGCGAATACGAGAAGGCCTCGCAGCTGGCACGGCGCCTGGGCACGTTCAAGTAACGAAGCGCCGGCGGCGGCGCCGCGGCCCCGCGTTCAGGCGCCGCGGCGGCGGCGCCACCACCAGCCTACCGCCAGCGCCACCACGATCAGCGCCAGCAGCCCCAGCTGCGCGCGGCCGGCCTGGGTCAGCACGCGTTCGGCAGCGGCGCCGAAGAACCACCCCAGCGTGGTGTACACGGTGGCCCAGGCCGCGATGGCCGCGGCACTGAGCAGGGCGTACTGGGCCGCCGGCAGACCCGAGGCGCCGATCACAATGGGGCCGACGACACGCAGCCCATAGGCAAAGCGCAAGCCCAGCACACTGACCCGCGGGTAGCGCGCGATCAGACTGTGCGCGCGCAAAACAGGCACGGCCAAGCGCGGTTGCCGCGCCAGCACCGCCTCGCCCTTCCAGCGGCCGAGCCAGAACAGCGCCTGGTCCACCGCGAAGGTAACGCCAGCGACCACCAGCAACACCAGTGGCAGCCGCAGGTGCCCCTGATGTGCGGCGAAGCCAGCCAGCAGCACCACCGTCTCCCCCTCGATCAGCAGACCCAGGGCAAGAAAGCTGTAGCCGTGGGCTTGCAGCAAGGCCCGCAGCGAATCGATGAGGTCCGGCGACTCCATCGGCGTCAGAGCACCTCGATGACCACGTTCTCGGGGCAGCGCGGGTCGGGCGTGAGGCCCCAGCTGCGCACGCGCCCGTCGATCACCTCCACCTGCCACATCTTGCAAAAGACATTGTCGTAGTGGTAGGTCCACAGCTCGCCGGGCTGCCAGCCGCCGGGGCGCGTCTGGCCAGGGCGGCCCAGGCGGCGCAGCAGCTCCTGGCGCGGCATGCCGGGCGTGATGGCGTTGAAGTTGGCCTCGTCCAGCACCTGTTGCCAGCCCTGCAGCCGGCCCTGCGAATCCAGGTCGACCATGTAGGTGTGCAGTCCGTAGGGGCCGCGGGCGTACTCCAGCCGCTGGCCACCGTCCGGTTGTTCATGACGGGCATTGGGCTGCCCCATCAGCTGCAGCACCTGCTCGCTGCCCATGCCGGGTCGCAGGGCGCCAGGCGTGTAAGCGGTGGCGCAGCCCGCCAGCACAAGGGCGGCGCCAAGCAGCGGCGCGAGGCGCCAGGTCCGGTGCGATTTCATTTTCGGAGCTCCTTTCACACCGCATGATCGCGCAATCCGCGACATCCCGGGCCGCCCCGCGGGCATTGCGCCGACAGCGTGAACGCGATTAAGGTGGCGCCTCGAACGGAGATAGATACCCCATGACCGACCGTCTTGCGGCCTTCGCGGCCGAGGTTCACGCCGCCCTTGAAGCCAACCCCGCCGAACCGGCCGCGCTGCCGCGCGTGCGAGAAGCGATGCGCCGCCTGGTGGCGCAGGACGACTGGCTGCCCCGCCACGCGGCCCAACCCGACCCACAGCGCTACCAGCAGTACCTCCTGCACCGCGACCCGGCGGGCCGGTTCTCGGTGGTGAGCTTCGTGTGGGGACCGGGCCAGGCCACGCCGGTGCACGACCACATCGTCTGGGGCGTGATCGGCATGCTGCGCGGGGCCGAACTCTGCCAGGCCTACGACGCCGATGCCACGCCACCGACGCCGACCGGCGCACCGCTGCGGCTGTCGCCCGGCGATGTGACCTGCGTGTCCCCCACGCTGGGCGACGTGCACCAGGTCAGCAACGCCTTCCCCGACCGGCCGTCGATCAGCATCCACTGCTATGGCGCCGATATCGGCACCGTGCGACGCCATGCCTG
>JAZKDA010000057.1:3180-3615 GCA_040387815.1 Pseudomonadota bacterium
CAGCCGGAGATCCGCGCCTACCTGCGCAATCCCGACGCCTCGCAGCATCCCGCCCTCGAGACGGCGATCCGCACCTATCTCGGGGCGGCAGCGCCGTTCGGCAACGTCGAACTCTGGGATGCGTCGGGCCAGCGCAAGGATTTCGTGTCGGGCTACAGCGCCGCCGCATCCCCGTGATGCCGCCGATGCCGCAGCTGACCCGACGGTGACGGTTGCCGAGCCTGCGGCCTGCGACACTTGGTGCATGGCACACCCGACCCCACTTTCCGACGAGCTTCCGCCCGAGGCCCTGGCCGTGCTGGCCCGTGCCCGAGCCCACGACACACGCTACGAAGGTCGCCGCACCGTGTGGCACGCCTGGGGCGAAGGCGAGCCGGTGGTGCTGCTGCATGGCGGCAGCGGCAGCTGGACCCACTGGCTGCGCAACATCGACAC
>JAZKDA010000058.1:0-3668 GCA_040387815.1 Pseudomonadota bacterium
TGCCCGAGGAGCGGTTGGCCTTGTCGTAGCTGCTCTTGAAGATGAAGGGGATGCCCAGGGCGGCGGTGATCTCCTTGAGCTGGCCCGCCACGTCCAGTTGCAGCTGCTCGCTCTCGACCACGCAGGGGCCGGCGATCAGGAAGAAAGGCTTGTCCAGCCCGGCGTCGAATCCGCAGAGTTTCATGGTGAGCAGGGCCTAGGCGACGGCCTTGAGTTTCGAGCCGGACTGAGAGTGGCTGACCGCGGCCTTGATGAAGTCGTTGAACAGCGGGTGGCCGTCCCAGGGGGTGGACTTGAACTCGGGGTGGAACTGCACACCCATGAACCAGGGGTGCACGTCCTGCGGCAGCTCGACGATCTCGGTGAGGTGCTCGCGCTGGGTCAGGGCGGAAATCACCAGGCCGGCCTTGCGCAGCTGGTCGAGGTAGGTCACGTTGGCTTCGTAGCGATGGCGGTGGCGCTCGGTGACCACGTCGCCGTAGATCTTGTGGGCCAGCGTGCCCTTGGCGACGTCGGAGCTTTGCGCGCCCAGGCGCATGGTGCCGCCCAGGTCGGAGCTTTCGTCGCGCACCTTGATGCTGCCGTCGGCGTCTTTCCACTCGGTGATGAGGGCGATGACCGGATGCGGGGTGTCGGGCTCGAATTCGGTGCTGTTGGCGTCCGCGAGGCCGGCGACGTCGCGCGCGTATTCGATGGTGGCCACCTGCATGCCCAGGCAGATGCCCAGGTAGGGCACCTTGTTCTCGCGCGCGAAGCGCGCCGCGCAGATCTTGCCCTCGATGCCGCGCTTGCCGAAGCCGCCGGGCACCAGCACAGCGTCGTACTTGGCCAGGCGCGAGACGGTGTCGGGCGTGATGGTCTCGGAGTCGACGTAGTCGATTTTCACGCGCACATGGTTCTTCATGCCGGCGTGGCGCAGCGCTTCGTTGAGCGACTTGTAGCTGTCGGACAGGTCGACGTACTTGCCGACCATCGCGATGTTGACCTCACCCTGCGGGTTCTCGGTTTCGTGCACCAGCTGGTCCCAGCGCTTGAGGTTGGCCGGTGGCGTGTTCAGGCGCAGCTTGTCGCAGATCAGGCCGTCGAGCCCCTGCTCGTGCAGCATGCGCGGCACCTTGTAGATGGTGTCCACGTCCCACATGGAGATCACGCCCCACTCGGGCACATTGGTGAACAGCGAGATCTTGGAGCGCTCTTCGTCGGGAACGGCCCGGTCGGCGCGGCACAGCAGGGCGTCGGCCTGAATGCCGATCTCGCGCAGCTTTTGCACCGTGTGCTGGGTCGGTTTGGTCTTGAGCTCGCCGGCGGCGGCGATCCAGGGCACGTAAGTGAGGTGGACGAAGGCCGTGTTGTTGGGCCCCATGCGCAGGCTCATCTGGCGCACGGCTTCGAGGAAGGGCAGGGACTCGATGTCGCCCACCGTGCCGCCGATCTCCACGATGGCCACTTCGGCGTCTCCGGCGCCGCGCTTGATGAACTCCTGGATCTCGTTGGTGACGTGGGGAATGACCTGCACGGTCTTGCCCAGGTAGTCGCCGCGGCGCTCTTTTTCGAGCACCGACTGGTAGATGCGGCCGGTGGTGAAGTTGTTCACCTTGCCCATGCGGGTGGTGACAAAGCGCTCGTAGTGGCCCAGGTCGAGGTCGGTCTCGGCGCCGTCGTCGGTGACGAACACCTCCCCGTGCTGGAACGGGGACATGGTGCCGGGATCGACGTTGATGTAGGGATCGAGCTTGATCAGGGTGACCCGCAGGCCCCGCGATTCGAGGATCGCGGCGAGGGAGGCTGAGGCGATTCCCTTGCCCAGGGAGGACACCACACCGCCTGTGACGAAGACAAATTTGGTCATGTCAGGCCGGAAGATCGGGCTTCCGGGAGGTGGTAAAGCGAGATTATAGGCAGGGCCTGCCCTACACTTGCCGGCCATGAACGACCTCATGGGCAAACACATCGTGCTCGGGCTGACCGGCGGCATCGCCTGCTACAAGTCCGCCGAGCTGTGCCGCGCATTGATCAAGGAAGGCGCCACCGTGCAGGTGGTGATGACCGAGGCGGCGCAGCAGTTCATCACCCCCGTCACGATGCAGGCGCTGTCGGGTCGCGGTGTGTACGGCTCGCAGTGGGATGCGCGCGAGCCGAACAACATGCCGCATATCAACCTCTCGCGCGAGGCGCATGCCATTCTGGTGGCGCCGTGCAGCGCCGACTTCATGGTCAAGCTGGCGCAGGGCGCGGCCGACGAACTGCTGTCGCTTATGTGCCTGGCGCGGCCCATTGACCGCGTGCCGCTGCTGCTGGCGCCGGCCATGAACCGCGAGATGTGGGCGCACCCCGCCACCCAGCGCAACATGGCGCAGCTGGCGCAGGACGGCGCCACCATCCTGGGCGTGGGCAGCGGGGACCAAGCCTGCGGCGAAACCGGCGACGGCCGCATGCTCGAGCCGCAGGAGCTGCTCGAAGACGTCATTGCCTTCTTCCAGCCCAAGCTTCTGGCCGGCAAGCGTGTGCTGGTGACGGCCGGCCCCACCTTCGAGGCGATCGACCCGGTGCGCGGCATCACCAATCTGTCGTCGGGCAAGATGGGTTTTGCCATCGCCCGCGCGGCGCGCGAAGCCGGCGCGCAGGTGACCCTGGTGGCTGGCCCGGTGGCGCTGGACACACCGCGCGGCGTCGCCCGCGTCAATGTGCGCTCGGCCCTGCAGATGCTGGAAGCCTGCCAGGCGCAGGCAGCGCTGGCCGATGTGTTCATCGCCACCGCCGCCGTGGCCGACTGGCGGCCCGCCGATGCGAGCGATCACAAGATCAAAAAGGACGGATCGGGCCAGGTGCCGCAGCTGCGCTTTACCGAAAACCCGGACATCCTGCACACCCTGGCGCAAGGCGAGCGTGCCCGCGGCGGCGCCCTGTTCTGTGTGGGCTTTGCGGCGGAAAGCCACGACCTGCTGGCCAACGCCCAAGCCAAGCGCGCGCGCAAGGGCGTGCCGCTGCTGGTGGGCAACATCGGCCCGGCCACTTTCGGGCTTGACGACAACCAGCTGCTGCTGGTGGACGCACGGGGCTCGCAGGAGTTGCCCCGCGCCAGCAAGCAGGCGCTGGGCCGCCAGCTCATCGCCGAGATCGCCCGCCGCATGGGCCGCTGAACCCTTTTTTTTCAAGCCATGAACGTCGACCTCAAGATCCTGGATCCCCGCATGGTGGACCAGCTGCCCACCTATGCCACGCCCGGCAGCGCCGGCCTGGACCTGCGCGCCTGCATCGACGCGCCATTGACGCTGGAGCCCAACGCCTGGCGCCTGGTGCCCACCGGCATCGCGATCTGGCTGCGCGACCCCGGCTACGCCGCGCTGATCCTTCCGCGCTCGGGCTTGGGCCACAAGCATGGCATCGTGCTGGGCAACCTGGTCGGCCTGATCGACAGCGACTACCAGGGCCAGCTGATGGTCAGCTGCTGGAACCGCAGTGACACCGCCTTTACCCTGCAGCCCATGGAGCGGCTGGCCCAGCTGGTCATCGTGCCGGTTGCTCAGGCGCGGTTCAATGTGGTGGCCGAGTTTCCGCCGACCCAGCGTGGCGAAGGCGGCTACGGCTCGACCGGCAAGGGTTGACGGCGGGCACTCGACGGCTGCCGCGTTGCTTTTGCGCGACGCGGCCGCGCCCGGCTCCTACAT
>JAZKDA010000058.1:3678-8440 GCA_040387815.1 Pseudomonadota bacterium
GCAGCCAACGATTCAGGAGATAACGCCATGTCGATTCGCCACCTCCAGATTGCCGCCATCGCGGCGGCCGCAGCCACACTGGCCGCCTGCGGGAACATGCCGCAATACGGCTCCAGCGCCCCGCAAACCACGTATCCGCAGGCCTCGGTGGGCAGCAACGCCCCCATGAGCCAGGAGTACGGTCGTGTAACCAACATCGAGCAGGTCGCGGCGACCACTACCACCACGGGGAGCCGGCCACCCAACGTCATGGGCGCGGTGGTGGGTGGTGTCGCTGGTGCCGTGCTCGGCCGTCAAGTTGGCGGCGGCAGCGGCCGCACCGCCGCCACGGTGCTCGGCGGCGTTGCAGGCGCGGCCGTTGGCTCGCAGGTCGGGCGGGCTGACGCCCCCACGACCACCACCCCGTCTGGCTATCTCTACCGTATATCGGTCCAGACCGACCAGGGCCTGATGCGCCAGTACGAGGTCAACGCCACCGGCGATCTGCGCGTCGGCGACCGCGTGCGGGTCGAAAACGGTGTGATCTACCGGTACTGATCGGGGCCGCGGCCGGGCGCCGCAGCGGGTGTGGCGATCAGTTGGCCACCCGGAAGAACCCGGTGCCGGTGGTGCCGGCGCCAATTTCCTCCTCGGTGGCTTCCCGCACCGCCTCCACCTTCAGCGAAATCCGCAGGGCGATGCCCGCCAAGGGATGGTTGCCGTCGAGCACCACGTGCTCCGGGTAGATCTCGGTCACGGTGAACACGGTGTCGGCAGGGGCGTCCTGGCCGCTGGCGCCCACTGGCAGACCCTCGAAGGTCATGCCTTCCTCCAGCAGCTCGGGAAACAGGCTGCGCGCCTCCAGAAACACCAGCGATTCGTCATAGTCGCCGAAGGCTTCCTCCGGCTCCAGATGCAGCTCAAGCCGGTCACCCGGCTCATGGCCCTGGAGCGATTCCTCCAGCTTGGCGAGCAGGTCGGCGCCACCGACGAGAAACTCCACGGGCTCGTCAAGTACGTCGAGGATTTCTCCAAGAGTGTCTTTCAGGGACCACGTAAGGGCGACCACGCATTGTTGTGAGACTTCCATGGGGCAGAATTCTCGCAGCTGGAAGCTCATCAATGTCTATCGACGATCCACTTACCCTGCTGGGCGGCCTGACGTCCGCGCAATTCATGCGGCGCCACTGGCAACGCAAGCCCCTGCTGGTGCGTGGCGCCATCCCCGGCATCGAGCCGCTGGTGGATCGAAAACGTTTGTTCCAGCTCGCGCAGCGCGACGAGGTCGAGTCGCGCCTGGTGGCGCGCGACAACGGCAACCGTTGGCGGATGCAAGCCGGCCCGTTCGGGCCCCGGGCGCTGCCGCCGCTGTCGCGCCCGGGCTGGACGCTGCTGGTGCAGGGCATGGATCTGCATGTGCCCGAGGTTCATCAGCTGATGCGGCGGTTTCGCTTCGTGCCCGAGGCTCGGCTGGACGACGTGATGATTTCGTGGGCCAGCGACACCGGGGGCGTCGGCCCGCATTTCGACAGCTACGACGTGTTCCTGCTGCAGGTCGAAGGCCGCCGGCGCTGGCGCATCGGGCGCTCGAACGACCTGAGCTTGCGCCCGGACGTGCCGCTCAAGATCCTGGAGCAATTCGAGCCCGAGGCTGAGTGGGTGCTCGAACCCGGCGACATGCTGTACTTGCCGCCGCGCTACGCCCACGAGGGCATTGCCGAGGGCGTGTGCCAGACCTATTCCATCGGTTTTCGCGCACCGGCGCGAGGCGACCTGGCGCGCGAGCTGCTGCAGCGCGTCTCCGACGACGCACTCGTTCAGGCGGGCAGCAGCCTGTACCGCGACGCCGGGCAAGCGGCCACGGCCGAGCCCGGCGCAATCCCCGCCGCACTGCAGTCGTTTGCCCGCGACGCGGTCGCCGCCACACTTCGCACCCCCAAGGTGCTGGATCGGGCGCTCGGCGAATACCTCAGCGAGCCCAAGCCCAATGTGTGGTTCGACGTACGGCCAAGGCCCGACGCCCTGCGTGGCGTCACCCTCGATCCACGCACCCGCATGCTCTACGACGAGCGTCACGTGTACGTCAACGGCGAGAGCTGGGAAGCCAGCGGACGCGATGCCGCCCTCATGCGCCGGCTGGCCAATCAGCGCCAACTTGGCGTGCGGGATCTGGCGCGCGCCACCGAGGCGGCTCGTGCGTTGTTGACGTCCTGGTGTGAAGCAGGATGGCTCCAGGAAGGCGCGGTGCAGCCATGACGATCGGTCACCACCACGGCGGCGCGCCGCTGCCGGAAAAGCGGTTCAGCGGACGCGTCGAGTTCCAGCAGCTCATTCGCGACGCGCTCGAGTGCGCCGGCCGCGAAGGCTGGCGCGAGCTCATCCTGTGCGACGCTGATTTCGAGGACTGGCCGCTGGCCGAGCGCGAGGTGGTTGATGCCCTGGCGGCGTGGTCGCGCCATGGCCGTCACATCACGATGATCGCGCGGCGCTGGGATCACGTGATCCGCTACCAGGCGCGTTTCGTGACCTGGCGCCGCTCCTGGGCCGACATCATCGAGGCGCGCGGCTGCCGGGGGGCCGATCCGGCTGAGTTTCCCAGCGCCATCTGGACGCCGGCCTGGATGATGCAGCGGCACGACCTCATCCGATGCAATGGCATTGCCACCTTCGACGCCGCGCGGCGCCTGAATCTGCGCCAGGAACTCGACGAATGGGTCCGCCAGAGCGCATCGGCGTTTCCGGCCTCCACGCTGGGCCTGTGACCCTAGAAAACAACAGAATGCAAGCGTAAGCGCCTAGGTCTTTCCCCTATAATCATCGGCTGTGCGGAAAGTTCCCCAGTGGTTTGTTCCGCGCGACCGGCACCTGTTTTCAGCGTCCGGCTGTTCTCCGGAAAAAATTTCACCCACATAGGAATCCCGAAATGAAGAAATCCCTCGTTCTGGCATCGCTGATCGCCGTCGCCGCCCTGGCTGCTTGCAGCAAGACCGAAGTTGCCGCTCCCGCTCCCGCTCCTGCCCCGGCCGCCGCTCCCGCCGCTGCTGAGGCCGCTTCGACCGCTGTTCAAGCCGCTTCGACCGCTGTCCAAGCCGCTTCCGATGCCGCCGGTTCGGCCGCATCCGCTGCTTCGGCCGCCAGCAAGTAATTGCGCGAACCCGGTCCGCCGGGCCAATGAAAAAACCGCCTCCGGGCGGTTTTTTCATTGGCGGGTCAAGGATCACGCCCTCAAACCGACGGATCGGCCTTACGCCGTGAGCCAGCCGCAGCCGCTGGGCCCATCGGCCACCGGGATGTCCTGCGGTCCGCAACCCAAGGCCTGCGCCAGCGCCTCGCGGGCCAGGGCCGGCGTGTTGTTCTTTTCGCTCAGGTGCGCCGCCATCACCAGCTTCAGCCCGGCGGGCACCAGGGCTTGCACGGCTTGCGCGGCGGCGCGGTTGGCCAGGTGTCCATGGTCGCCGCCGACGCGGCGCTTGAGAAACCAAGGATAGGGGCCGTCGGCCAGCAGTTGCTCGTCGTGGTTGCACTCAAGCACCAGGCTGCGGCAGCCGGACAAGTGCGCCAGCACATGGGGGCTGATGTGGCCGAGGTCGGTCAGCACACCGAGCCGGGCGTCGCCGTCGGTGCAGTGCAGCTGCAGCGGCTCGCGGGTGTCATGCGGCACGGCGAACGGCACAAAGCGCAACTCACCCACCTCCACGGTCTGGCCGTCGCTCACGATGCGCAGCAGCCCGTCGAAATCGGGCTGGCCGCAGCCGGCCCAGGTGCCGGCGCTCATGTAGACCGGGATCCGCTCACGCAGCGCGAGCGCGCGGGCGCAGCCGATGTGGTCGCCGTGCTCGTGGGTGATGAAGATCGCGTCGATCTGGTCGGCCAGCAGGCCGGCCTGGCCCAGCCGGCGATCCATCTGCCGGATGCCCAGGCCGCAATCGACCAGCAGGTGCGTGATGGCCGCACCGGCCTTGGCCTGGATCACCGTGGCATTGCCCGAGCTGCCGCTGCCCAGGCTCTTGAAGCGCAACACGGCGGGCGCAGGCCTTTACTTGAGGTCGTCGGCCATCACCTGCACGATGCGCTGGGCGGTGGCCGAGGATTCCGGCGCCCCATTGGCGTCGAGGACGGAGATGGTGGTCGACTGTCCCTCGCTGCGCACTGCAATCCGGTACTTCAGCGGAGCAGGGGCCGCCCTGGCGCGGTTGAACAGGCGGCCGAAGAAGCCTGGGGGCTTGTCGCTGTCGGCGTTGGGCTCGACGTAGCGAACGAAGTACACGCCCTGAGAGCGGTCACGGTCTTCCACGGTGAAGCCGGTGCGGTCCAGCGTGAGGCCGACGCGGCGCCAGGCTCGATCGAAGCCCTCGTCCAGTTGCACCACCGGGGTGGAGCCCACGCGTGCGACGCGCGCCGAAGGTTGCGTTCCACCGCTGGCCGCGACGATGCTTCGGCTTTGTTCGACCGGCACACCCAGCTTGACCATCATGCGGCGCAGGAACTCGGCCTCGAGCTCCGGGTCGGCCGGGCGGGGCTGCCACACGGTGCCCGAGCGTTGCTGGTCCTTGTAGACCTCAAGCATGCCGCGGTGGGAGATGTAGATTTCGGTGCCGGCGCCGGTTCCGCTGCGCTCCAGCCGTGTGCGGAAGCGATCGCGCTCGGCGGTGGAATACAGCGAATCGAGCAGCCGGCCAATGGTGTTGCGGATGATGTCGGTCGGAATCTTCGCGCGGTTTTCGGCCCAGTCGGTTTCCATGATGCCCAGCTCGGGCTGGTCGAGCGAGAGCACGAAGCCGTT
>JAZKDA010000058.1:8450-9627 GCA_040387815.1 Pseudomonadota bacterium
TTTTCCTGCCAGAACTCGCGCAGCGGCTTCCACAGCTGGTCGGCCGGACGGTTGATGACCAGCCAGCGGCGGTTGCCGTCGCGCTCGATGCGAACGTCGCCGACGGCAACGGCCGCCACCGCCTGCGGCTGGCCCGCCTGCTGCTGCGCGGTGCCGAAGGTGCTGGCCGAGACCGGCGCGCCCGGGGCGACGTAACGGGTCTCACGCGACAGCTGTGTCAGGTCGGGCGGCACCTCCAGGGACGGACCCTTGGTCGCGCTCTTGTAGTCGATGCGGTCTTCCTGCATCACCGAACACGCGGCCAACTGGGCACACAGCGCCAGGAGCGCGAGTCTTGCGGAAAGCTTCATGGAGAAAAAGTCCTTGGAAAAGGAGTGTCAGCGCAGCAGGCCACTGGCGCGCAGCGCGGCTTCGACCACCGGGCGGTTGGCTTCGGTCAGCGGTGTGAGCGGCAGGCGCAGCGCCCCGCCGCACAGGCCCATGCGGGCCATCGCCCACTTCAGCGGGATCGGGTTGGCTTCGACGAACAGGTGGCGGTGCACCGGCATCAGCTGAAACTGGATCTCCATCGCGCGGCCGCGGTCGCCGGCCATGGCCGCCACGCACAGCTCGTGCATGAGGCGCGGCGCGATGTTGGCGGTGACGCTCACATTGCCGTGGCCACCGCACAGCATCAGGGCCACCGCGGTCGGATCGTCGCCGGAGTAGATGGCAAAACCCTTGGGCGCATCGCGCAGCAGCCATTGGCCGCGCTCAAGGTTGCCGGTGGCTTCCTTGATGCCCACGATGCCCGGCACCTGCGTCAGGCGCAGGACGGTGTCATGCGCCATATCGGCGACGGTGCGGCCAGGCACGTTGTACAGCACGATGGGCAGGTCGCCAGTGGCTTCGGCGATGGCCTTGAAGTGCTGGTACTGGCCTTCCTGGGTGGGCTTGTTGTAGTAGGGCACCACCTGCAACTGGCAGTCGGCCCCGACATCGCGGGCGAACTTGGCCAGCTCGATGGCTTCACGGGTGGCGTTGGCGCCGCAACCGGCCATGATGGGAACACGCTTGTCGGCGTGCTCGACGGCCACGCGGATGATCTCGCGGTGCTCGTCCACGTTGACGGTGGGAGATTCACCGGTGGTGCCGACCACGCCAATGCAGTCGGTGCCTTCGGCGATGTGCCAGTCGA
>JAZKDA010000059.1:0-6107 GCA_040387815.1 Pseudomonadota bacterium
CCGCTGGCACGCGCCGTGGCCGAAATGGGCTACGAGTCCATGACGCCCATCCAGGCACAGGCCATCCCTGTGGTGCTGACCGGCAAGGATGTGATGGGCGCCGCGCAAACCGGCACCGGCAAGACCGCCGCCTTCTCCCTGCCCCTGTTGCAGCGCCTGCTCAAGCACGAAAACACCTCCACCTCGCCCGCCCGGCACCCGGTGCGCGCCCTGGTGCTGCTGCCCACCCGCGAGCTGGCCGACCAGGTGGCACAGCAGGTCAAGCTGTATGCCAAGTACACCGGCATTCGCAGCACGGTGGTGTTTGGCGGCATCGACATGAAGCCGCAGACCGCCGAGCTGAAAAAAGGCGTCGAGGTGCTGGTGGCCACGCCGGGGCGGCTGCTGGACCACATCGAGGCCAAGAACGCGGTGCTCAACCAGGTCGAGTATGTGGTGCTCGACGAGGCCGACCGCATGCTGGACATCGGCTTCCTGCCCGACCTGCAGCGCATCCTGTCGTACCTGCCCAAGCAGCGCACCACGCTGCTTTTTTCGGCCACCTTCTCGCCCGAGATCAAGCGCCTGGCCGGCAGCTACCTGCAGGACCCGGTCACCATCGAGGTGGCCAAGCCCAACGAGACGGCCTCCACCGTCGAGCAGCATTTCTACAGCGTGATCGACGACGACAAGCGCCGCGCCCTGTGCCAGATCGTGCGCCAGCGCGGCATCAAGCAGGCCTTTGTCTTCGTCAACAGCAAGCTCGGCTGCGCCCGCCTGGCCCGCTCGCTCGAGCGCGAGGGCCTCAAGACCACCGCCCTGCACGGCGACAAGAGCCAGGACGAGCGCCTGAAGGCCCTGGCGTCCTTCAAGGCCGGCGAGGTCGACCTGCTGGTGGCCACCGACGTCGCCGCCCGGGGCCTGGACATCAAGGACGTGCCGGCGGTGTTCAACTTCGACGTGCCCTTCAACGCCGAGGACTATGTCCACCGTATCGGCCGCACCGGCCGCGCCGGCGCATCCGGCCTGGCCGTCACCTTCGTCTCCAACACCGACGGCCGGCTGGTGGCCGACCTCGAAAAGCTGCTCAAAAAGAAGCTCGAGCTCGAACCGGTCGAATACGAGGAAGACCGCCCGCGCGGCCGCATCAACGACGGCCGCCGCACCTGGCGCGAACATGGCGAAACCGGCGATCCGCGCGACGCCCTCGATACCCCGCCGCGCGAGCGGGCGCCGCGTGCCGCGCGCCCGCCGGCCGCGCCGAAAGACCCTTTCTTCGACCAGCCCTACGAGGCGCCGGCCGATGCCACGCCCGCCTGGGAGTCGGCGGCCAAACCGGCCAACCGTGTCTCGGCCAACATCAAGCCCAAGCGCAAGGTGGCGGCGCTGTTCAAGGCGGCTTCCTGAGCACACTCGTCGTTCCCGCGAAGGCGGGAATCCAGGCCCAGGCCAAGCGTAGCGACGGCCCGTCGCGCCGGACGCACCTCGCTCCTGGATCCCCGCCTCCGCGGGGATGACGACACTTCTACTCCCCCGGCGCCTGCGCCTGTTCGCAGGCCACCTGAATCAGCTCATGCCGCGCGGCATCGGCTGGGTCGAGCCGCAGCGCGCTCAGGCAGCCGCCCCACACGCAGCCGCTGTCCAGGGCCAGCAAGTCGGGCCGCAGCATCACGCCCAGCGTCGACCAATGCCCCACCGCCATGCACACCCCCGCCGTGCGCCGCCCCGGCACGGTGAACCAGGGCATGGTGCCCTCGGGTGCGTCTTCGGGCCGGCCTGAGGCCTTCAGCCGCATCGTGCCGTCGGCTGTGCAAAAGCGCAGGCGCGTCAATGCGTTCACCGCCACCCGCAGCCGCGCCACCCCTTGCAGGCTGTCGTCCCAGCGAGCGGGCTCGTTGCCGAACATCTGCGACAGGAAGGCATCGGGGTCGTCACCGCACAGCGCCGCTTGCACCTGCGCGGACAAGGCCAGCACCTGCGCCACATCCCACTGCGGCAGCACGCCGGCATGAACCATCAGCAGCCCGTGCGCATGGATCGCCAAAGGCTGGTGGCGCAGCCAATCGAGCAGCACCTCGCGGTCGGGTGCGCGCAGCACAGGGTCCATCGTGTCATTGGGGTGCGGCGTGCGGTGGCCGCGCGCCACCGCGATCAGGCTCAGGTCGTGGTTGCCGAGCACGCACCGCGCCGCGCCGCCATAGCCCATGAGCCGGCGCAGCACCGCGTCGGAGCTCGGCCCGCGGTTGACCAGATCGCCCAGCAGGTAGAGCGTGTCTCGGCTCGGCGAGAAGCCGATCTTGTCGAGCAGGCATGCCAACGGGGCGTCGCAGCCTTGCACATCGCCGATCAGGTAGAGTGACATCGTCCTAGATTCTGCCCTCCCTCCATGGAAGTTCTCCTCATCGCGCTGTTGACGCTGATCAACGGCGCTTTCGCGATGTCCGAGCTGGCGCTGGCCGCCAGCCGCAAATCGCGGCTGATCGCCATGGCCCAGGAGGGCGACGCGGGCGCGAAGGTGGCGCTGCAGCTGATGGAGCGGCCCACGCAGTTCCTGTCGACGGTGCAAGTGGGCATCACGTCCATCGGCGTGCTCAACGGCATCGTGGGCGAGGCGGCCTTCAGCGCGGGTCTGGCGAACTGGCTGGTGCAGCTGGGCCTGCGCCCCGGCGCGGCCGGCGTACTCGCCACCGCCGTCGTGGTGGTCGTCATCACCTACATCACCATCATCTTCGGCGAACTGGTGCCCAAGCGCATCGGCCAGCTCTACCCCGAGACCGTTGCTCGCCAGATTGCGCGACCCATGACCATGGTGGCGCGCGTCGCCAAGCCCTTCGTGTCGCTGCTCACGGTTTCCACGCAGGGCGTGCTCCAGCTGCTGCGCATCGACAACGAGAAGGGCCGATCGATGACCGAGGAGGAGCTGGTGCACAGCCTGGCCGAGAGCGTGAGCGCCGGCGTCATCGAAAAGCACGAAGGGCAGATGGTGCAGAACCTGTTCCACCTCGACGAACGCACGCTCACCTCAATGATGATTCCACGCTCGGAGATCGAATGGTTCGACGCCCAGATGTCGGTGGCCCAATGCCTGGCCAGCGCCGGGCGCGAGGGCGCGCACTCGTGGTACCCGGTGTGCCGAGGCTCGCTGGAGGATGTGGTGGGCGTGGTCAGCGTGGCACGCCTGCTTTCGCTGGGACCGGCGCACGAGGGCGAGGTGGCGGCGCAGGCGCAGCCCGCGTCCTTTCTGCCTGAAACCCTCTCAGGCCTGGAGCTGCTGGAGCAGTTTCGCAGCCACGCCGGGCGCATCGTGATGGTGGTCGACGAATACGGCGTGGTGCAGGGCATGATGACCCCGCACGACCTGCTGGAGGCCATCACCGGCGAGCTGCGCCCGGTGGAGCATGAAGAGGCCTGGGCCACCCAGCGCGAGGACGGCTCCTGGCTGCTCGATGGCACCATGCCGGTGTCGGAGCTCAAGGCCCGCCTGGACATCCGCGAGCTGCCTGGCGAAGACCGCGGACGCTACAACACCCTGGCCGGCCTGCTGATGGCCGAGACCGGGCACCTGCCCGCGGTCGGCGAACGCATCGAATGCGCCGGCTGGCTGTTCGAGGTGGTCGACCTCGACGGCCGCCGCATCGACAAGGTGCTGGCGGCGTTCGAAGGCACTTCCACTGACAATTCTCACCCGTCCGCCAAGGAGTGATCCCCATGCCAAGCCCGCCCAGATCGCTGTATGGCAAGCCCGTGTTGCTCGACCGCGAGCGCCATCGGCGTCTGCGTCTGCGCACTGGCCAGGGTTTCGGCTTCGCGGCCGGTCTGAACGCCCTGTACATCACTGGCGCGGAGTTCGGCGAGGCCTGCAAGGAGTATCCGCTGGTGTTCGTGCGAACACCCGAGGGCGGGGTCGAGCCGGTGGCCATGCTGGGCCTGCGCGAGGGCGACAACCTGTTCGTCGACGCGCAGGGCCGTTGGGGCGGCCGTTACGTGCCGGCCTTCGTGCGGCGCTATCCCTTTGTGCTGGCGCAGTTGCCGGGGCAGAGCCAGCTGGGGGTGTGCGTGGACGAAGCGGCGCAAGCCACCGGGCAACAGCCAGGCGAGGCGCTGTTCGATGCGCAGGGCGAACCCACGCCCTACCTGAAGCAGGCCATCGGGTTTCTGGAGCAGTTCCAGCGTGAGCACCAGCGCACCCGCGCCTTCTGCCAGCACCTGCAAGAGGCCGACCTGTTGCGCCCGATGAACGCCCGCGCCGACCTCCCCGATGGCCGCGCGTTCACCGTCGACGGACTGCTCGTGGTCGACGAGAAAAAACTGCTGGCCCTGCCCGACGCGCAGGTCTTGGCGCTCTTTCGCGGCGGCGAGTTGCATCTGTTGTCCATGCACCTGCTGTCGCTGTCCAACCTGAAGGCCTTGACGCAGCGCATGGCGGGGCAGGCAGTTGCGGCGGCGTCGACATCGTCGGTATCGGCCGCCGCGCCGTCAATCCAGTAACGCCCGCCGCAGCGGCTCGACCCAGCCGCGCGCCGGCGGCGACCACACGCCTGAAAAATCCGAGGCCAGCTCCCACCAGGCCCAGCCGATGCCGCGTCGCTCGGCCTCGTCCCGCACGGTGCGGGCCCAGTTTGCGCGCGAGGCCAGGTCGCCGGCGCTGTGCGCGCCGAACTCGCCCAGGTGGGCCGGCACGCCCGTGGCGCGGTTCCATTGCGCCGCCGTATCGAACACGCGGGCAATGCCCTGCTTCTGACGCGCATCGCAGCAGGCGATGCCGGTGGGCATGGGCCGCGGGCGCCAGGTGATGCCCTGGTGGGTGAAGTCGTCCGGCTCGTACGAGTGGAAGGACATCACCAGGTTGCGGTCGGCCGGCAGGCGCAGCAGCGGCAGGTCGCGCACATTGTTCCAGTAGCTCGGGCCGATCATCACCGTGCGCGTCGGGTTGGCCTGACGCACCACCGCCAGCGCCTGCGCCGCCAGCCGGTTCCAGGGTTCGCCGTCGAGCCGGCCGTTGGGCTCGTTGAGCAATTCGAAGATCAGCCGGGGCGAGCGATTCTGGTAGCGCAGCGCCACCTGGCGCCAGAGGTTCAGAAAACGCGTGTCCACCACGTCGGGCTCGACACTGAACTCGCGGTTGTGCCGGCCGCCGCCCACGAGCTGCGTGTAGTGGTGCACGTTCACGATCACATACACCCCGCGCCGCAAGAGCGCATCAATCACCTCGTCGACCCGGCGCGCAAAGGCTTCGTCGATCGTGGCGTCGGCGGTCGGCGCGGCGTGATTGCTCCAGCGCACCGGCACCCGCACGGTCTGGAAATGGGTCGCCGCCAGCTCCACCAGCGCGGGCTCGGCGCGCACGCCCCAGTCGCCTTCGCGCGGCGCCTCCAGCATATTGCCCAGGTTCACACCGCGGCGCAGCCCGTGGGCGACGGCGCAGGTTTCGGGGGTGACAGCGCGGCAGTCTTGCGTGGCGGCGAGCGCGGCAGGCGCGATCAGCCAGGCAGCGAGCCAGCCGCAGGCCAGTGCGGCAAGCCGGGCCCCGCGCGCGGGGCGGATGTCGAGCCACATGGAGGCGCTCCAAGGGAGTGAGTGGCCCTCATTGTTTGCCGCCGGCTCAGCTGGCGGGCGTCGTGGTAACCGGGTGCAACCATCGCGCTGTTGGCTTGGCTGCGTCCCTGCGGGCTAAACTGCGGCGCGCAACGAACCAAAAGGAATCAAGTCCATGGCAACGCTCGAACAACTGATCGCCCAGCGCGAGGCGCTCGATGCGCAGATCGCCCAAGCCCGTGACGCCGAACGCAAGGACGCGGTCGGCAAGGTCCGATCGCTGATCGAGCAGTTCGGGCTGAGCCCGGAGGACGTGTTCGGCCGCCGCAGCGGCCGCCCGCAGGCAGTGGTGGCCCGCCCGGCCAAGTACCGCGACCCGGCCACCGGTGCCACCTGGACCGGCCGCGGCAAGCCGCCGGGCTGGATCCGTGGCAAGGACCGTGCGGCTTTTTTGATCGGGTGATCGGCTGATCAGAGCAGCGTGGCCAGCTCGTCCATCGTGCTGGGCAGCGTCTGCTCGTAGGCGTTGTCGCCGTTCGCGTCCACCAGCAGGTTCAGCGTGTTGGTGCCAGTGAACGTGATCAGCAGGGCCG
>JAZKDA010000060.1:0-1771 GCA_040387815.1 Pseudomonadota bacterium
AAGCCTCTCCTCTTTTCCATGACTTCCCAGCGTCGAGTGAATAGATCAATCCCGGTCCGGGGCAGGTGCCGCCGCCCGATGAACAGTTTCCGCTGCCCTTATCTACGGGGGCTACAAGATATTGATCATTTGCCGCATCGATGACGAGGTCCACGCCACCGAGATTGCGCAATGGCATGACAAAAGACCGAATGCCACGCGCATCGTCCCGGTAGTAAATCGAGGCATCCGAACAAGCAGCGGCGCGGTTCGGTACGATTTCGAAATACCGGTTCTCGTCGATTCGATAACCGACCTGCGGCGCCGCGACAGGTCCGGTGTAAACCGGAAGGCTGCTTGCGCTCACAAAGTCGGGCACACCAGGAAATGGGCCTGTCAATCCGCAGGCCGTGAGCAATGCCGATAAAAGAATGAAGGCGCAGAGCGCGAGGCGCGGTGTCATGGTCTTCTTCATGACTCAGTGCCCAATGTCGAAAGACTTTTTCTTGGGCAGGGGCGAAATGGCCTGGGCGTCGGACGTCGCGCCCGGAATTCCACCGCTGGCCTTGAGAATGCGGTAGTTGCGACCGGGCAATGCGTATTCCTTGCCAACGTCCCGATGCAGCTTGAGTTGCTGCGCCAGGTCTGCCCGATAGAACTGCGGCATGTCCACAGGAAGGGTGCTGGGCCCCTGGAACACCCGTCCGCCGGACTTCACCTGGAACTGCCCCCGCATGCCCAGCACGACCTTGCCGTCGGCCAGCCGCAGGTAGGTGCCGTCCTCCAGCACCAGCGTGATGCTCTTGCCCGCGCGCACGACCACGTCTTCTTCCGTCGACGTCAGGGTCAGGCTCTTCTGCGCGGTGATCTCGACTCGGCCATGCTGCGCCTGCTGAATGAGGTCGCCCTGATTCGCGACGGTGCGGATGTCGCCAGCCACGGCGAACTGTTCGATGTCCTTGCCCGCGGTCTGCAGGATCGACTCGCCGGCGTACTGCTGCTGGTTGTGTCCGGCAACGCTGTCGATGTGGCCACCCGCGTACTGCGTGTGGTTCCGGGGCGTGGCGCTCGCAATGCCGGCCGCGCCGCTCATGGCGAGCACGGGCTGTCCACCCGGGATGGCGCTGGCGGTATCGAACGCCGCGCGTTCTCCGGCCATGCCATGTCCGAGGGCGTCGACCGCCTCCTGCAAGGCCTGCTGTGCCGAGGTTTCTCGCGTTCCTGCTTCACCGCGGCGCGCTGCGCGGGCCAGTTCCTTGGCCAGTGCCAGGGCGCGTTCCAGCTGGACGACCAGTTCGTCGCGCGCCAGTGTGCTGCCTTCGCCTTGCGGTCGGCCGTCGGTGGACAGAAGCATCGACTTGGCGCTGCGGATGGCGGCGTATCCGTCGGTGCGCAGTTCGGCACCTTCACCCGCCTGCGCCTGCCGTCCCGCGTGGCCCGCCACCCGGGTGATGTACCCCAGGCTCAGGCTGGAGCTCTGGTGGTCGCTTTTCAACTGCGTCTGGAGCTGCCCAGGCGTGTCGTCCATCAGCAGGTGGTTGGATCGGCCCGCTGCGCTGTTGCCGCCTTCGGGCGTGAGTTCTCTGGATCGGATGCCGCTCAACGCCGCCTGGCTGGGCAGTGCCCACGGCGGTTCGTTCATGCCGTTGTGCGCACGCCCCGTGCAGATCGGTAGGTCCGGGTCGCCGTCGATGAAGTCGATCAGCACTTCCTGGCCCACGCGGGGCGAGAAGCTGGCACCGAGCTGGTTGCCCGACCAGGCACCACTGACGCGGATCCAGCAGCTGCTGTT
>JAZKDA010000061.1:0-4927 GCA_040387815.1 Pseudomonadota bacterium
CACAGCCGATATGCACATGCTGGCCGAACACGGTGAACTGCTTGGCCAGGTAGCCGTACAGGCCCGACAACTGCTCGAAGCGCGGCTTGGAAAAAATGCGCTGCTCGAACCAGCGCTGGAAGGGGTGCGTGCCGCCGCCCGCCAGCTCGATGTTCAGGCGCTCGCAGCCGGCGAGAAGGGTGTCACGAATGGCCTGCAGTTCGGTGAGCAAGGGCCCGTGTTGCGTGTGGATCGTGGTGGCGATCTCGATCATGCTCTGCGTCATCTCGGGCGTGACCACCCCCGGGAAGGGCTTGCGCGCCAGCAGCTCGAGCAGGTCGTTGGCGCTGCTGGACAAGTCCATGTCGTAGCTGTTGACGAGTTGAAGCTCGAGCTCGACGCCCATGGTCAGCGATTGCGAGGCCTTGAAGGTTTCCAATGGCATGGGGGCTCCTGGGGTTATGCGTCTTGCTGGGTGACATGGGTCTCGCGCGCGGCCATCAGGCTGCGCTGCGTGACCAGGGGCCCCAGCAACTCCAGGATCAACACCAGACCGGCGAGCGCGGTGAAGGCGGCGGCCGCCGGCTCCAGGCCATACCGCCGGCTCTGTTCCAGCAGCAAGATGGCATAGGCCGACATCGGCGTCAGTGCCAGCCCGGTCAGCAGCCCCTTGCGCATGGTGACGCCGCTGAAATACGCCAGGCCCGCATTGCACGCGGCCGTGACCGCGAGCCGCACCACCAGCAGCGCGACGGCCAGGCCCAGCGACGACCAGGCATCGCGCCAGTTCACCAGCGACGCGACATAGACGAACAGGAACAGGCCGGTGATCTCGCCCATGGAGCCGAAATCGCGCTGCGCGCTCGTCAACTGCACACGCCGCTCGCGCGCCACCAGGCCGAAGGTGAGCGCTGCCAGCAACGGCGACAGCTTGAGGCCGTAGGAGGCGGTGGTGAGCAGCAGCACCACCAGGGCAAACAACACCGTCACCGAGCCGCCCTGGCTGCTTCGCCCTCGCAGCAGCCAGGGCATCAGGAGGCCCAGGGCGCCGCCGACGGCCACCGAAAAGATCAAGGCATACACGCTGCCCAGGGTGGCGGCGGTCCAGTCGCCCGACGTGCTCAGATGCCAATAGCCCACCACCAGCTTGAGCACCACCACGGTCATCAGGCAGTTGATGGCGCACAGGTGCATGACGCGCTCGGTCACCTGGCCCGCGCTGCGCAGCTCGTTGGCCACGCGCACGATGCCGGCCGGCGATGCGGCCATGCACAAAGCGCAGACGATCAGCCGCACCTCGGTGCTCAGGCCGAACCACCCCGTGACAAACCACGCGCCGCCAAAAATGAGCAGCGACTCCAGCACCCCGGTGATCGGCACCCAGGGGTTGTTGCGGAACCACCGCAGGTTGATGCGATACCCCAACTCGAACAGCACGAGCGCCAGCGCGAAATTGGCCAGGAACGACAGCCCCCGCACATCGCCGGTCAGGCCCCGCAGGTCGACCGCGCTGGCCAGCAGGCCGACGGCCACATAGCTGGTGACACGGGGGATCTTCCAGCCGGTGTGAAGCTGCTCGCCCAACCACCAGGCGATCAGCAGGACGAGCGGCCAGGCCAGCGATTGCAGCAAGAAGGAAAAGTCATCGACCATGGGGGACATGTCTCCTGTGTGAGGGTCAGGCCAGCACTCGTCCTTGCGGGACATCGGCCCGGCCCGAACGATGTTCAGAGCAACTTGAACGCCAGCACCGCGACCAAGGTCGGCGGCAAGGCGGCGATCAGCAGGCCCAGGGGATGAATGGCGCCGTCGGGAAACTTCTCCTTGAGGATCGACACCCCCGCCGGATTGGGCGCATTGGCGATCACCGTCAAGCCCCCGCCGGCCACCGCACCGGCCACCAGTGCGGTCTTGAACTCCAGGCTCAGGCCTTCGACCAGGGAGCCGAGGTAGGTGAGCGCCGCATTGTCGGTGATCGCCGTGAGGACGGTGGCGCCGAAGAACACGGCGTTCTCGTCCATCCCCATCAACAATGGCTGCAGCCACCATTGCTGCTGGCCGCCCAGTACCACCAGCCCGGCCAGGAAGAAGGCCACCAGGAAGCCTTCCCGCAGGATCAACTCGTCCTGGTGATGCGTGTACGCGGAGGCGAACCCCAGGAAGAACAGGAACAGCGCCATGAAGATCTTGGGGTGGTGTGCGAACACGACCACCAGTACCAGAAAGGCCAGGTGCACCACGATCATCGGCACGGGCACCGTGACCCGCGGCTGCCTGGGGCCGGTGCCCAGGTGGCCCAACTCACGGCGAAACAACAGCATCGCCGCACCCGCGTTGATGACAACCGCCACCGAGGCCTTCCAGCCGAAGTTGGCGATCATGAACCAGATGTCCCAGTTCCACTTGGCGGCCACCATCAGCACCGGTGGCGCCGCGAACGGCGTCAAGGTGCCGCCGATGGAGATGTTGACGAACAGCACACCCAGTGTGACGTACTTGAGCCAGGACGAGACCTGCCGCGACAGCAGGCCGTCGCGCAGCATGAGCGCCGCCAGGGTCATGGCGGCCGGCTCTGTGATGAATGACCCGAGCAGAGGCACCGCAGTGAGCACGACGAAGTACATCGCCATTGCGCGGGGCAAAGGCATGAGCTTGACGATGAACCGGACGATGGCGCCCGCAAATTCCAGTATGGGCCGCGAGGCGGCGATGACCATGATCGCGAAGACGAACATGGGTTCGGTGAAGTTTCGGGAGTCCAGGTAGGCGGTGGCCTTGTCACTGCCGTCGATGGCGAACATCAGCACCATCAGCACCATGGCCCAGAAACCGAAGACCACCTCGATCTCCCCCAGCAGGTGCCAGATGCCGGCATGCCGGGGACGCGTGTGCGCCAGGTGCTCGAAGAACTTGACGGAGAAGGTGTGGACCACAGCCACCGCGAACAATGCGGCGGCGATCAGTTCAATGGACAGTGGCGGCATGGCGGCTATGGGCGTGTTTGAACCGCGAGGCGGCCCGACCTGCGCACAACCTGCCGATCCACCTCATCGGCAGCGACACCCGCGCGCATCTTACCCAAGACTCAAACCGGGGCTTCGAGCAAAGGCCCCTTGAACAGCACAGGCCCGGTCGGCCCGCCACCCGCGGGCGCACCGCCGCGCGGCTCCAAGGTCACGGCCAAAGCCTGCATGCCGCGGATCATGTCTTCCGGCGTGGGCATATGCATCACGGTGCCTTGGGGCACGACGCCCAGCGAGCGCGGCGCGGCGCCGGGCGGCAGCGCCCACAGTTCGAGCGAGTGGCCCGGCGCCTCGGCATACGTGCCCATGCGCTTGACCATCAGCATGCCCTTGCGTGGATCGAAGGTGACCAGCATGGATGCGGCCTGGCGGTCGTCGGACAGCACGGCCACGTAGCGCATCGCCACGTTGGCAGCAGCCAGTTCGGTGCGCAAGGCATCGGTCTCGCCGGCCAGGCGCAGGCCGACGCTGGCCACCAGCACACTGGCGACCACACCTGCAATGGCACCGCCGCGCCACCAGGCCAGGTGCCGGCGCAGGCGTTCGGCCACCCCTTCGGACACGCCCGTCGAGGCTGCGGCACGCGGCGGTGCCGCTGCCTGCGGCTGCACGTGCAGGAGGTTCTCGATGCGCTTCCACACATTGGCGTCGGGCACACGGTCGGCTTGCAGCTCGGTCATGCCGGCAAAACGTTCTTGCCAGACGATCACCTTGGCCTTCACGCTCGGATGTTGTCGGGCGATCGCCTCGAAGCGGCGGCGGGCGCCGCCGCGCAAGGTGCCCAGCGCATAGGCGCTGGCCAGGCGGTCGATCAGCTCAGGGTGGCGCAGCAGATTCATGGCGTGTCTCCCCTGCCCTTCACGCAAAGCCGGCCATGCAGCCGCGCAGTTGATCGAGCCCGCGGCGGATCCAGCTCTTGACGGTGCCCAGTGGCAGGCGCAGTTGCTCGGCCAACTCGCTGTGGCTCAAATCGCGCAGGTAGGCCAGGCTCACCGCTTCGCGCTGGCGCGGCTCCAAGCGGCGCAGGCAGTCGTGCAGCGAGCGGGCCAGCTGGCTGGCCTGGGTGGCGTCCAGCGGGTCGGTCGCCTGCTCGTCGACGGTTTCGTTCTCGGCCTCGGCTTCGTCCAGTGGCACGGCGGCATCGACACGCTGGGCCGCGCGGCGGCGCAGGAAATCAAGCGAGCGGCTGCGCACCATGACGCCCATCCAGGCCATGGGCGGACTGAGCGAGGCGCGGTAATCGGCGGCGTTGCGCCACACCTGCAGAAACGTCTCTTGCAGCACGTCTTCGGCCCACTCGGTGCGGCGCAGCACGCGCATGGCCAGCCCGTGAAGGCGTGGCGCGCACAGCTCATAGATCTCGCGCAACGCCAGCTCAGCGTCGCGGCCGGGGTTGTCGCGCGCGGCGATGCGATCCAGCAGCGTGATCAGGCGCTGATCCTGTGGGTCGGTGGCGGTGGTGGTGTTCATGGGGTGACACCGATGGTACGCGGCAAGGCGCCAGTCGGATGCATCTGGATGCATGTGCCCGCATGGCGAAGTGTCCCTAGCACTTGTGGGTGAATGCCGCATCCAACTCGCTGGGTCGGCGCGTAGAGCAGACGAGGCCGTTGCGGTCCTCACCCTTGTTCCCCATCGATCCACATTGTTCACTCAGGAGATTTCCATGACCAAGATGAAAAAGCTGGCGATTGCCGCCACCTGCGCCGCCGCCGCCCTGATGACGACCGGCTTGGCCAACGCGGCGCACGTGTCGGCGGACGGCCCGGTGTCGGTCGTTACCGCCCCGGCGTCCGGCAAGTCGTCCACGTCTTCCATGGGCGCGGCGCCAGCCATGACCAAGATGGTGGGCGGCGCCGCCATGTTCCCCAGCAAGGACATCGTCGACAACGCGGTCAACTCCAAGGACCACACCACGCTGGTCG
>JAZKDA010000062.1:0-7873 GCA_040387815.1 Pseudomonadota bacterium
CGCAGCATCGAGAGCGCGCAGCGCAAGGTCGAGGCGCGCAACTTCGACGTGCGCAAGCAGCTGCTCGAATACGACGATGTCAGCAACGACCAGCGCAAGGTGATCTACCAGCAGCGCAACGACATCATGGACGCGGCCGACCTGTCGGCCCAGATCGCCGGGCTGCGCGAGGGCTGCTTCACCGACCTGGTGCACCAGTACGTGCCCCCCGAATCGGTCGAGGAGCAATGGGACCTCGCCACCCTGGAAAAAACCCTGACCGACGACTGGGGCATCGTCCTGCCGCTGCGCGAGCAGGTGCAGGCGGCCACCGCCATCACCGGCGAGGACATCCTCGAGCAGGTGATCCAGGCCGCGCACCAGGCCTTTGCCGCCAAGGTCGAGCAGATCGGCGCCGCCAATTTCACCCAGTTCGAGCGCATGGTGCTGCTGCAAAGCATCGACACCCACTGGCGCGAGCACCTCTCGGCCCTGGACTACCTGCGCCAGGGCATCCACCTGCGCGGCTACGCCCAGAAACAGCCCAAGCAGGAGTACAAGCGCGAGGCCTTCGAGCTGTTCGGCCAGCTGCTCGATTCGGTCAAGAACGAGGTGACCAAGGTGCTGATGACGGTGCGGGTGCAGTCGGGCGAGCAGCTCGAACAGGCCGCCGAAGACATCGAGGGGCGGGCCGAGCGCATCGCCAACGTCACCTACACCGCGCCGACCGAGACCGGCGAGGCCGAAACCCGGCTCGACGAAAACACCGCCCGTGCGGCCGGCGCCGCGGCGGTGGCCCGGGTTGGGCGCAACGACCCCTGTCCCTGCGGCAGCGGCAAGAAGTACAAGCAGTGCCACGGAAAACTGGCCTAGAACCGCTTCGCCCGAGGCTGTCAGGGCACTGAATATCAGAAAGTGCCTTAGAACTTGTAAGAAATGATTGCTGACCCTGTTATAGATAACAGGTGTTAGCGCATGTAGTTCCGCGCGGGACTCTTCAATGGAAGGCTTGTAGTAAGGAGAGCCTTCCATGAGCGACGTTTTGACCCTTTCGGCGCATTTGACAGCCGCCCAACCCGCCCGCGCGCACCCGGTTTCACCCGCGCAAGCCAGCCCCGGCGTCACTGGGCGGTCGGCGCCTTTGTCGTCGTACCTCCGGGGCAAGATCGAGCGTGACTTTCTTCCCCGCTGGGAGAAGGAGTGGGGCGGAAAATTCGTCACCAACGGCGAATCCCCTGGCCCGAATGCAGTACGACTGGACGGAAACGATTACCTTGGCATTACCGGCCACCCGGAGATCGTCAAGGCGCAGATCGACGCGCTGATGCGCAATGAGCAGTTCGTCGTCCAGTCGGGGGTGTTCCAGCTCAATGGCTCGCCCACCACCCATTTCGAGCGTCGGCTGGCCAGCTGGATCGGCCATGAAGGCGGGGTGCTGTGCCAGTCGGGCTACACCGCCAACCTCGGGTTGCTGCAGGTCATCGCGGACAAGAACACGCCGGTCTATGTGGACAGCCTGGCCCACATGTCGCTGTGGGAGGGCGTGCGCGCCGCCAATGCGCCGGCGCATGCCTTCCGTCACAACGACCCCGGCCATCTCGCGCGCATGATCGACCGGCATGGCCCCGGGCTGGTGGTGGTCGACTCGGTCTACAGCACCACCGGCGCGCTGTGCCCCCTGACCCGGATGGTCGAGGTGGTCGAGGCGAGCGGATCGATGATCCTGGTGGACGAATCCCACTCCCTGGGCACCCACGGCCCGCAGGGGCGCGGCCTGTCCGCCGAGCTGGGCCTGTCGCACCGGGTGCATTTCATCACGGCCAGCCTGGCCAAGGCCTTCGCCGGCCGCGCGGGGTTCTTCACTGTGCCCAACGAGCTGCGCTACTACCTGATGTCCAACAGCTTCCCCAACATCTTCAGCTCGTGCCTGCTGCCGCACGAGGTGGTGGCCCTGTCGGCCACCCTGGACGTGGTGCAACGCAACGACGCCGGCCGTGAACGGCTGATGGCCAATACCCGTCGCATGCGCGCCAGCCTGGCGGCGCTGGGATACCCGATCGCGCAGGGCACCGAGCAGATCATCTCGCTGGAAGCGGGCACCGAGGCCAACACCGTCACACTGCGCGACGCCCTGGAAACCCGCGGCGTGTTCGGTGCCGTGTTCTGCGCCCCCGCCACCGCCCGCAACCGCGCGATGGTGCGGCTGACACTCAGCGCGTCATTGACCGAAGCCGAAATGGCGCACGTCGAGCACGTCGCCGCCGAGATCGCGCCCATTGTCAAGCCCTGGGAGTGGCCATGCGCGCGCCGCCAGCGCGCGGGGGGCGCCGAAGCCGAGGCGCAGTGAGCCGGGCCCGCGCCGGACGTCAATCCTGCACCTTGCGCGGCTCCTGCCGTGACAGCCACTCGCGGTAGCCGGTGATCGGCGCGGGCAACTGCGCGGGCGGGATCTGGAACACCGCGGCCAGCAAAGCGGGGTCGCCACCCGGCGAAAACGCGGGGATCAGGTCGCAGGGCCCGTCCAGGCCGAGAGCCTGCCGAAGCTCCATGCTCACCAGCTTGCGGCCGTTGCGGATTTCGGCCAGCCCCTCCTCGGGCACGCCGGCGATCTCGGCCACTTCGGCCAACGCCGTCAGGCCGTCTCGCATTTCCAGCTGAAGCCAGCTCACATTGCCTTCTTCGTCCATGCCCAGGATACCGAAGGGGTCGCCCAGCGTCACATGCTCGACCCAGCGCGTGGCTGCGAAATCTGACAAGGCTTCCTGCACGGCTGGCGCACGCAGCAGCGCATGCTGTTCGGGCTTGAGCGTGGCGCGCCAGATCTGCGAGTGGCGGGCATGGGGCTGCGCCATCAGGGTTTCCAGGGCGCTGATCAGGCGCTTGCCCATCTCGGGCAGCTGCTTGGGCACGAACTGCTCGATCAGGCCGCGGTTGAAGGCCTTGACCGCCACCTGTTCGTCGGCCTGGCCCGTGAGCATCACGCGCGAGCCCTGCCACTCGGTGAGCTCGCCGAGCACCTGAAGGCCATCCATGCCCGGCATGGAGAAGTCGACCACCACCACCCGTGTGAGGTCATAGCGGCCCTCCGAGCGTGCCCAGTAGCTGAGGATCTGCGGGATCAGCGCGGCGCCCTGGCGCCATTGGTCGACGATCTGCTGCTGGTTCCAGGCGTCGATCTCCCACAGCGGCGGCTCGCGGTGCAGGCTGTGGATGCAGTGCGAGGGCCGCATATGCAGCCGGATGTGCCACCGCTTGGGCATCACCATCGCCAGCATGTCGAGGTAGTCGGGGTCGTCGTCGAGGAAAACGACCGAGCCTGGGCGGCGAAAAAGGGGAAAGCTCATGATGTGGCCCGCTCGGGTGGAGACAGCGAAAGAGGAGGAACGTGCGCCAGTGGCAGCTCGATGGTAAAGCGTGCGCCCTTGCCGGGAACGGAATCAACGCGAATCGTGCCACGGGCGTCGAACACCACCCGTTGGCAGAACGCCAGGCCCAGGCCGTGGCCGGTGCCACGGTCGCTGGAGACAAAAGGCTGGAACACCCGGCTGCGCACTTCGTCGGGCATGCCTTTGCCCCGGTCGATCACGGCAATGCTGCCGTGACGGCGGTCGGTCACGTCGACCTCCAGGCGCAGGTCGCCCGGGCGGGCCGGCTCGGGCATGGCGGCCAGCGAACGCAGCGCGTTCTTCACCAGGTTGTCGATGACCTGGGTGAACAGCACTTCAGAGGTGTTGAACTCGAAGTCCTGCTTGACGAGCACCTGCACACTGTCGCGCTCACGGTCGTTTCGGTAGGGGAAGTTGGTGACGGCGTTGCGCACCAGCACGGCCGCGCTGACCAGGTCTTTCTGCGGCGGCAGGTGCATCAGCTGTGCGTTGGTGATCTGCATGTCGATCTGCCGGTTCATGTTGCGCACCAGCGAATGCAGCCGGCCCGCCAGCCGCTCCATGCGGGCGGACACTTCGGGCGGGGCATCCTGGGCTTCGTTGCGCACGGCGTCGCCGACCAGCGCCATGGTGGCCAGCGGCGTGCGCAGCTCATGCGCCATGATGCCCATCGTGCCCAGTGCCTGCTTGATCTGTTCACGCCGCAGGTTGCTGGCCGACAGGCCCAGCATGATGCCCATGTACCAGCAAAAGCCGAACACCACCCAGTGGGTGGCCGACTCGGCCCAGGGCAGCGACGGAATGTCCGGGCCGAAGGCGACGAACAGCAGCCAGCCGATCGCAAGTCCCCCGCCGATGCCCGCCGTGGCCACGCGCCAGTCGGTGACGTGGTAGTAAATGAGGAACATCGACGCCAGCGTTGCGAACCAGACCGCGTTGCGGCCGTTGCAAAAGTACATCCAGGTGAAATAAAGGGGCAGGGTGACCCAGAACACCGCGGTGATCGCCAGCACCGCCAGCCGGCTCGGCGGCGGTGTGGTGAAGCGCGGTGACACCAGCAAGGTGGCCCCCAGCGCGCTCATGAGCAGTCGCTGCCATAGACTCTCGTAGGGTTGGGGGAACCACTCGGTCCAGAGCCAGTAGAACAGCGGGTGACCCATCACGATGGAGCCGCACAAGGCGCGGATCCGCCATTGCGATGGATGCAGGATGGGCTCGAGGATCGGCTCCAGGAGCGATCTGGCCATGTCGCGGACCGTGCTCGCTCGCATTCGAGTGCTCCATCGGTTCCAGAGCGCTGCTGGCATTGACTCCCATGACATTTAAATTCCGCGCGCATGATGGGCCTGATGGCCGGGCGCGGTGGCTGATGATATTGTGTTGGCCGTTCTGGGAGGAATGACACAGCTTATGGGGGACCCTGTTAACTTTGACAGCGTGAGCCTGGACGGTATCTTGAGCGATTGGATAGCGGCGTTGAAGGAATATTCGGTCGAGGCGGTTGCCGTCCTCGGGCCGAACCCTTTTGGCGGGCTTGATGATCGACAGGTGCTGTGCGTGCATCCGCCACTCGCGAGCGACGCGGCTTCCGCGCTCGCTCAAAGCGATGACTTCGGCTCGAACTGGCGCGAATCCGACGCGCCGCTGGTGGCATGGCAACACATCGCGAAGGCCGGGCATATCAACGCCAGCCGCTGGCGTGTGCTCGCGCTCGCGCATGGTTTCCAGACCATGGTGCGGGTGGAGTTTCCGTTGCCCGCGGGGCGCGCGTTCGAGTGCTTCATGTTCAGTCCGCGCGAACTCACCGACCGCGGGGAAGCCGCGGCGCTGGTGTGGTCGGCGCTCAACGTGTGGCCGGTGGTCAAGCGCAGCATTGCGCAGGAGCGTTCGACCCTCAGTCCCCGCGAGCGCGAGTGTCTGATGCTCGCCTTCAACGGCCTGACGGCACGCGAGAGTTCCATGCAGATGACCTGCACCGAACGCACCGTCAACTACCACCTGGCCAATGCGATGGCCAAGCTGCGCGTCGAGAACAAGCTTGCCGCGATCCAGCGTGCCTGCTGGATCGGCGCCATCTGACAGACCGAAGGAAGTACCGTCATGCTGCTCGCCATCGACATCGGCAACACCCGCCTGAAGTGGTCCTTGTACGAGCAGGCGCGCCCCGGTGCGACCGTGCTCGCGCAGGGCGCGGAGTTCCTCGAGAACATCGAGAAGCTGGCCGAGGGCGCCTGGCGCGATCTGCCGGTGCCCGATCGCATGCTGGGCTGCGCAGTGGCGGCCGATGCGGTGCGGCTGCGCGTCATGGAACAGGTGGAAGAGCTGTGGGACGTCTCGCCCCAGTGGGTGCATTCGAGCACCGCCGAGGCGGGCCTTCGCAACGGCTATGACCATCCCACGCGCCTGGGCGCCGACCGCTGGGTGGCGATGATCGGCGCCTACCACCGCATGCTGTCCCAAGGCCCGGCCCGGCCGCAGGTGGTGGTGATGGTGGGCACGGCCGTCACGGTGGAGGCCGTCGATGCGCAGGGTCAGTTCCTGGGCGGTTTCATCCTGCCCGGCCACGGCATCATGCTGCGCGCCCTCGAATCGGGCACCGCCGGCCTGCACGTGCCCACCGGCGAAGTGTGCGAATTTCCCACCAACACCAGCGACGCCCTCACCAGTGGCGGCACGTTCGCGATCACCGGCGCGGTCGAGCGGATGGTCCAGCATGTGCGCAATGCCTGCGGCGCCGAGCCGGCTTGCTACATGACCGGCGGCGCCGGCTGGAAAGTGGCGCCCTACCTGTCGGTGCCGGTCGAACTGGTCGAAGGCCTGATCTTCGACGGCCTGCTCGAAATCGCCGCGCGCCGGCCCCACGCGCTGGCGGACTGAGCCTCAGCCGCGCTCGCGCGCCAGCCAGGCATTGGCCAGTTGCACCCAGTAGGTCGCGCCCAGCGGGATCAACTCGTCGTTGAAGTCGTAGCTGGCGTTGTGCAGCGTGCACGGTCCGCCGCCGTGGCCCATCTCGCGGTGATCGCCATCGCCGTTGGCGATGAAGCAGTAGGCGCCCGGCTTGGCCTGCAGCATGAAGGCGAAGTCTTCGGCGCCCATGGTGGGCTCTTGCACCTGCACGTTCTGCTCGCCCACGATGGACACCATCACTTCGCGGGCAAACCGCGCTTCGTGCTGCGAGTTGACGGTGGGCGGGTAGTTGCGCACGAACTCGAACTCGCAAGCGGCCTCGTGGGCCGCGCACACATGCTCGGCCACCTGCCGCATGCGCCGCTCGATCATGTCCAGCACTTCCACCGAGAAGGTGCGTACGGTGCCTTGCAGCTCGCAGCTGTCGGCCACCACGTTGGTGGCCTCGCCGGCGTGGATCATGGTGACCGAGATCACCCCGGCGTCGACCGGCTTCTTGTTGCGGCTGATGATGGTCTGGAAGGCCTGCACCATCTGGCAGGCGATGGGCACCGGGTCGATGCCGTTGTGGGGCAGGGCGGCATGGCTGCCCTTGCCTCGGATGACGATCTTGAACTCGTTGGATGAAGCCATCACCGGCCCCGGGCTGACCGCAAACTGGCCGGCCTTCGAGCCGGGCCAGTTGTGCATGCCGAACACGGCCTCCATCGGAAACTTCTCGAACAGCCCGTCGGCGATCATCTCTCGCGCGCCACCGCCGCCTTCCTCGGCCGGCTGGAAAATCAGGTAGACCGTGCCATCGAAATCGCGGTGCCGGGCCAGGTGCTGGGCGGCGGCCAGCAGCATGGCGGTATGGCCGTCGTGGCCGCAGGCGTGCATGCGTCCTGCATGCTGGCTGGCATGGGCGAAGGTGTTGCGCTCCTGGATGGGCAGCGCGTCCATGTCGGCGCGCAGGCCCACGGCGCGATCGCTGATGCCGTTCTTGACGATGCCCACCACGCCGGTCTTGCCCAGGCCCCGATGGATGGGGATGCCCCACTCGGTCAGCTTGGCCGCCACCAGGTCAGCGGTGCGCTCCTCCTGGAAGCACAGTTCGGGGTGGGCGTGGATGTCGCGGCGCAGGGCGGCGATAGAGGCGGCCTGGGTGACCAGGGAGTCGAGGACTTTCATGGGGTCAGTCTAGTCCTGACCCTGTGTTGTGTTCAACCGCGAGCACTGGCTCTTCACGGTCTTTCCTGGGTGCACGTCCTGTTTTAGGTCGCTGCGGATGGGCCGGCCGCGAAAGTTTTCGCTGAGGGGGTGCCGGCGTTGCGCTTTCTCCGGCTGGCGCGCGCTGCGCGCCTGGGGCGGACACGCTCCTCCCTGACCCTTCGGGTCCGAAGGGAACCCTCCGCATGTCCGCCCCAGGCACGCAGCGCTTTGGGCGTGCGGACCGTGTCGCGCCGGGATGGCGGGGCCTTGATGAGAGGCGGCGCGCGTGAAGAATGACCGGCCCTGATCCGGAGCGAAGCCTTCACGAGCGTGTGCGCGAGGCGCGGGTGGGGCCGGCAGGCGGAGGGACCCGTCGGTCCGTGCGCGGGAGCGCACTGGACCATCGGGAG
>JAZKDA010000063.1:0-21880 GCA_040387815.1 Pseudomonadota bacterium
CACCCGTGTTGTCCGATTTGACTCGGACCTTCACGTTGTAGTCGACCACGCGTTTGACGGGGACTAGGATTTTCATGAGAGTCTCAACTTTCTGGTGTTCAAAAACGCAACGGCTCTGACCCGGAGCAAAAAACTACGGAGCGGTCGATTGCGACGAGCGGTGGCAGGGGCAGGCGGTCACACCACACCATGCTCGCGCAGGCGCGCGATGGCGGCCAGGTCGTAACCCAGCTCACCCAGGATTTCTTCGGTGTGCTCGCCGGTCAGCGGCGGGCGCTGGTGGATCACCGGCGGGGTGCGCGACATCGATACCGGGGTGGCGAAGATGGGTACCGGCCGGGCGGCGCCGGGGTAGTCCATCCATTGAATGGCGTGGGAGGCCTTCACCGTTTCGTCCTGCAGCACCTGCCGGGGTGAATTGACCGGGCCGGCGGGAATGCGCGCCTGCTCGAGCAACTTCAGCGCCTCGTCTCGTGCCAAAGGGGCACACCACTGCGACATGCACTCGCTGAGAAACTCGCCCTCGCCGCCGCGCGCGGTGTCGTCGGCAAAACGCGGGTCGTCGATCAGTTCCGGCCGGCCGACCAGCTGGGCCCAGCGCTTGAACATGGGCCGGCCAATCACCTGGACGATGATCCAGCCGTCCTTGACCTTGAAAATGTCGGACGGACCGTAGCTGGGGCTGCGGTTGCGCGTGGCCTGGCGGTCCAGGCCCAGCACAGCCTCCTCGATCAGCGCACCACTGGCGAAATTCAGCCCGGTGGTCAGCAGTGATGCGCTCACCTCCTGGCCCATGCCGCTGCTTCTGCGCTCGTACAGCGCCAGCACGGTGCCCAGGGCGCAGGCGATGGCGGTGCCGAAGTCGACCACGGGCACCATCGCCTTCATGGGATGGTCGGGCAGTCCGGCGATGTGCACGGCGCCGCTCAAGGCCTGGCCTACACCGTCAAAGCCGACACGGTCGCGCACGGCCTCGTCAGTACCGAAAGCGGTCGAGGCGGTCAGGATGATGTCGGGCCGGATGCGGCACAAGCTCTCGTAGTCCAGGCCGAGGCTCTGCAGGGTGCGTGGCGGCATGTTGGCGATCACCACGTCGGCGTCCTTGACCAACTGGCGCACGATCTTGCGGCCTTCGTCGCTGTCCAGATCCAGCGTCATCGAGCGCTTGTTTCGATTGACCTGCAGAAACAGCGCGCCCTCGCCATGCTCTGTCACCGGCACGATGAAGCGGTCTTCCCCACCGCCGACCCGGTCGATGCGGATCACCTGCGCACCGTAGTCCGCCAGCAAGGCGGCGCAAAAGGGCCCTGCGATGAAGCGGCCGAAATCCAGAACCTTGATGCCTTCGAGCACTTTCATGTTTGCCTCTGTTCACTCATTTTTTTGCCGACGCCTTCAGGCGCCGCTTTCATGGATCTCACTCTGGATGTCCCGCGCCATGGTCAACAGCCGTGGGCTGAGCTCGCGTTCGATGCGGGCCCGCGACAGGCGGGCGCAGGGCCCGACACATGCCAGCACAAACGGAGACTGCCCCTGCACCACCAATGGGGTGGCGACGATCGCGATCTCCGGGTCCCATTCGCCGATGGCCGTGCAATAACCTTTGTCTTGCGCCTGGGCCATGCCCTCGCCCACACGCCGGCGCAGCCGGGGCCAATCGCGTGGCGCGCGTTGCTCGACGTTTTGCAACAGGTAGTGGCGCTCCAGCTCAGGCAAAGCCGCCAGCAGCGCCCACCCCATGGGCGACAAGGCGATACCCACCCGCATGCCCACGGGCAGCGCCATGGCCGGTGGCACTTCCCGGCCGCGCCGGCTCTCCAGCACCATCAGGTCCAGACGGTCCCGGGCGGCCAGGCTCACGTGCACCTTGTGCTGCTCGGCAAATGCCAACATGTGCGTCCGCGCGTGCCGCTGGACCACCGACTGCGTGATGGCCGCATAGCCCAGGCCCAGCACCGCGGCGGTCAGACGGTATTTGCGCCCCTGCGCATCGTGTTGCAGGTAACCCAGGCGCACCAGCGTCTGGGCGATTCGCGAGACGGTGGAGGCGGGAAGGTTCGTGCGCTGCGCCAGCTGGCTGTTGCCCAGCCACCTATCTTGCGGTGTGAAGGCCGCGCACAGGGCGAGCGCACGCACCAGCGGGGCGACCACGGCACGCCCAGGGGGCAACACCAGCCACGTCGGCGGTGCCGCCAGCACTTCAGCGCGCGCCGGCTTGCCAGACGCGCTGATGTGGGTCGCGGCACCAGGGACCATGGTTCAGGCGACCTGCAGCGCCGCGGCGCGCACTTCGTCCAGTGCGCCGGGGTTGTCCAGGGACGACAGATCGCCCGGCGGCTGACCGCAGTAGACGCTGCGGATCACGCGGCGCATGATCTTGGAACTGCGGGTCTTGGGCAGTTGCTGCACCACATGCACGGTGCCGGGGCGGAAAGGCCGGCCCAATCGCTTGTCCACATGCCCGCTGACCAGGGCCGGCAAGGCATCGGCCGCCACGGCGCCACCTGGCTTGGGCACCACAAACACCACCAGCTTCTGGCCCTTGTCGGCGTCGTCGACACCGATCGCCGCAGCCTCGGCCACTTCCGCGAGTTCCAGGACCACCTCTTCCACTTCGGCCGGTCCCAGGCGCTTTCCCGCGACCTTGAGCGTGTCGTCCGAGCGGCCCATCATGAAGTGGTTGCCGTCGGCCGTGCGCAGCGCCAGGTCACCATGCACCCACAGGCCAGGGACGGTCTGCCAGTAGGTCTCCAGGTAGCGCTGGTCGTCCTGCCAGAATGACTGGGTCATTCCGACAAAGGGCTCGCGCACGACCAGCTCGCCCACCTCGCCGGTGACCGGCTGACCGGCGCTGTCCACCACGTCCACTGCCACGCCCGGCGAGGTGGTGTTGAAGCCGCTCGGCGGGATGGGGCGAACCACCACGCTGGACAGCAGGGCGCCCGACACCTCGGTCCCGCCGGTGTAGTTGATCAGCGGCGCGCTGCCATCACCGAATCGGCGCTGAAACCAGGTGAAATGTTCGGGGTCGATGCCCTCGCCCGCGGTGATGAGCAGGCGCACGGTCGAGCGGTCACCCCGCAGGGCCGCATCCTCGTGGCTGGCCATGCCCCGGATCAACGTGGGCGCCGATCCAAAGTGGGTGACCTTGTGGCGCTCGACCAGGCGCGACATCCGCGACCAGTCGGGAAAATCGGGCGCACCGTCATAACAAACCAGGGTGGCGCCGCGCAGCAGCGCGCAGCCCAGCACGAGGGTGCCCGCGATCCAGCCCATGTCGGCCGGCCAGCAATACACATCGCCCGGCCGCACATCGAAGTGAACCACCGCGTCATGTGCGATCTTGATGGGGAAGCTGCCGTGGCTGTGGACCACGCCCTTGGGCTTGCCGGTGGTGCCCGAGGTGTAGATGACCATGAAGGGTGCGTCGGGCGGCAACGACACCGCCGGCTGCGACTTGCCCTGGCCGGCCGCGGCCACGTCCTGCCAGTCCAGGTCACGGCTGTCGGCCAAGGCCTCGCCGGGGCCGCGCTTCCAGATCACATGTTCCACCGTGGGCAGGCGCGACCAGGCGTCGCGCAAGGCCGAGGCCACGTCCACCCGTTTGGTGCGGCGCGAAAAGCCGGTGGACGCGATGACCACGCGGGCGTTGGCCGCCGACAGCCTCGCGACGATGGCATCGACCCCGAAGCCACTGAACAGCGGCACGACCACTGCGCCCAGGTGCACGATGGCCAGCAGCGAGACGGTGGCCTCGACACCGTTTTCCATCAGCAGGCCGACACGGTCACCCGCGGCCACGCCCTGCTGCTTCAGGCCCGCGGCGAACTCACCCACCCGCTGCGCCAGTTCGGCATAGGTCAACGCGCTGACCGCGCCATCCTCGCGCTCGGCCACCACGGCGTTCTGGGTCGCCGTTGCCGGATTGCGGCTCCAGGCGTAGATGGTGTTGACCCAGTTGAGACGGCCCCCCGGGAACCAGCGGGGAAACTCGCGCCCGCGGGAAAGGTCCACATGGCCGCTGGGCGCCTGGTCCCACGCGATGGCGCAGTAGCGCATGACGGTGCTCCAGTAGCGCTCGGGCTCGGTGACCGACGCCGCGAGCAGTTCGTCGTAATCCTTGACGCCCAGCGCGGCGATCAACTGGACGATGCCCGAGGACTGCAGTTCGCGCTGGCCGGGGACCCAGGTGTTGGAGGGGGAAGGGTTCATGGTGTTCTCAAATATGGCGGGGCAGCCATGCCGCCGGGCATCAGGCGCGCTCCAGCACCATGGCGATGCCCTGGCCACCGCCAATGCACATGGTTTCCAGGCCGTAGCGGGCGCCGCGCCGCCGCATCTCGTGCAGCAGCGTGCTCATGATGCGCACGCCGGTGGCACCGACCGGGTGGCCCAGGGAAATGCCCGAGCCGTTGACGTTGAGCCTGTCCTCCAGCGCCTCCATGGAGCTGCCCCAGCCTTTGACACAGGCCAGGGCCTGGCAGGCGAAAGCCTCATTGAGTTCGATCAGATCCATCTGGTCGAAGCGCAGGCCCGTGCGCTGCAACAGCTTGTTCACGGCGGGAACGGGACCAATGCCCATGCGCGCCGGATCGCAGCCGGCGGCCGCCCAGCCGACCAGCCACCCCATCGGCTCCAGGCCGAGCGCATCGAGCTTGTCTTCGGCCACCACCAGGCAGGCCGCCGCCGCATCGTTTTGCTGACAGGCATTGCCCGCGGTGACCACGCCGTCCTTCATGATGGGGCGCAACTTGGCCAAGCTGTCCATGGTGGTGTCGCCGCGCACGCCTTCGTCGCGGTCCACGCGCACTGTCTCACCGCGGCGCTGCGGCACGTCGACGGGCACGATCTCGGCATCGAAGTGGCCACCCGCCTGGGCCTGTGCCGCGCGCCGATGGCTGCGCGCCGCAAACGCATCGGCCTGGTCACGTGTGATGCCCCACTCGCGCGCCAGCGTCTCGGCGGTCTCGATCATGCCGCTGATGCGGCCAAAGCGCGATTCGGGCTGCGAGCGTTCGCGGCCGCGATCCAGGCGGTCGTGCAGGATGGTCGACCCCGCGCGGCTGCCCCAACGCATGCTGGTGGAGTAGTACTCGACGTTGCTCATGCTCTCCACGCCGCCGGCCATGACCACGTCGGCCGCGCCGGTCTGCACCATCATGGCAGCCGTGGCCAGCGCCTGCACGCCCCCGCCACAGCGCCGGTCCAGCTGCATGCCCGCGACCTCGATCGGCAGGCCGGCCTGCAGGGCGACCCAGCGGCCGGTGCATGGCGTCTCGCCGTTCATGTAGCTTTGCGCAAACACCACGTCGTCGATGCGTGCCGGGTCGATGCCGGTGCGCGCGACGATGGCGCGGGCCACCGTGGCGCCCAACTCCTCGACCGGCACCGGTTTGAGGGCGCCACCGAAGGCGCCAACCGGGGTGCGCAAGGCAGAGACGATCGCTGCTCGTTTCATGTCGAAGACTCCTGGGATTGGGGGTGGCAGGTCGGATCGGTCTCAGCCATAGCGGCCGCCGGTCACGTGCAGCACTTCGCCGCTGATGAAGCCCGCGCGATCGCTGGCCAGGAAGGCCACCGCATCGGCAACATCGGCGGGCTGGCCCGCGCGCTTGACGGGTTGCATCTGCAGCGCGCGCTCCTTGATGGTTTCGTAGGTCGGCAGCGCCTTGACCATTTCGGTCTCCATGAAACCCGGGGCCACACAGTTGGCGGTGATGCCGTAACGGCCCTGCTCCTGCGCCAGTGCCTTGGCCATGCCGATCAGACCGGCCTTGGCGGCCGAGTAGTTGGCCTGGGTGGGGTTGCCCAGGTGGGCGCGTGAACTGATGTTGATCAGCCGGCCCCAGCCCTGGCCGATGAAGTGGGGCATGACCGCGCGGGCGGCCAGGAAGGCGCCTTTGAGCATCACGGTGATGACCAGGTCCCAGTCTTCCTCGCTCATCTTCACCAGGTACTTGTCGCGCGGAAAGCCAGCGTTGTTCACGAGGATGTGCACACCGCCGAAGTGCGCCACCGTCTCATCGACCAGCCGCTGCACGTCGGCCGCCTGGGTGATGTCGGCAATCACGCAGTGCGCGGCCAGGCCCTCGGCGCGCAGGGCTTGCGCGGTGGCCTGCGCCTGCTCGGTCAGCACGTCGGTGATGACCACCTGCGCGCCCTCCTCGGCCAGCCGGCGCGCGGTGGCGGCACCTAGCCCACGGGCCGAACCGGTGACGATCGCCACCTTGCCTTTCAATCCCAGATCCATGTCGTACTTCCTTATTCAGTGCAGGTTCAGCGCAGGTCCACCCACGCGTTGTTCAAGACGGTCACTTGCCGCTCCAGGGCGGTGGCGCGCAGCGACACCCTGGGTCCATCGACCCACATCTCGGTGCGCAGGGTGTCGCCCGGTAGCGCCGGGCTGGTAAAGCGCACCCGCATGCCGGCCAGGCGCTGGTTGTCGTAGCCGGCCACCGTGCGCAGCACCGCATGGGCCGCCCCGCCCATCAGCGCCATGCCATGCAGGATGGGGCGCTCGAATCCGGCCGCGCGCGCCACCTCGGGGTCGGCGTGCAAGGGATTGAGGTCGCCGCTGAGCCGGTAGATCAGCGCCGCCTGCGGCGACGTCGGCAGGTCGCACACATGGTCGGGCGCCCGATCCGGCATGGCGTGGGGCGCGGGCGGCGCGCCCTCGGAGCCGCCCTCGCCAAAGCCCCCGTCCCCGCGCAGCAGGTTCAGCTGCACCACCGTGGCCAGGCGCTGCCCGGTCGCGGCGTCGGTGATCTCGCGCGTCTGCTGCAGCAGGGCCCCTTTGCCGGCCCCCTTGTCCCACAGGCCGGTGATGCGGTTGTGCCCCATCACCCTGCCAGCCGGCGGCAAGGACGCATGCAGGCGGATTTCCTGTTCGGCGTGCACGACGCGGCGCCAGTCGATGCCGGTGTCGGGCTCGCGCGCCCAGAAGCCGGGATAGGCCAGCACGTTGGCCAGGGTGGGCAGCGCCCGCAGCGACTGACCGTCGGCACCTTCGTAGACGTAGGGCAACTGACCGAGGTCGGTCGGGTCGGCCCCCAGCCCCACGCCCAGCGCGTAAAGCTGGACGTCACGCGCGGTGTAGGCCTGTTCGATGACCGGGAAGGCCCTGGCAAGGAGATGACGCGGATCGATCATGGGCCCAACGATGCCGGTCAAGCCTGGTTCGGTCAAACACCGGATGCCCGGCGTTCCGTACCTTGGCACGGCCAGCGCGCAACGCGGCGCAGGCGTGCGCCCATTTCCATCTCGCGGAACGGCACACAGGCAGCGATTGACCCCATCTGTGTGCGCGAAGGACCATGGCACACCCACCTCATCGACACGGCACCATGATCCGAGACCAAGAAACGCTGAACGTCCTGCTCGACAACATCGCCCGCTTCGTGCGTGAGCGGCTCCTGCCCAACGAGGAACGCGTGGCCGACACCGACGAGATCCCCGCCGATATCGTGGACGACATGAAGGCCATGGGCCTGTTCGGCCTGACCATTCCAGAGCGCTTCGGTGGCTTGGAACTCACCATGGAAGAGGAGGTGCTGGTCGTGTTCGAGCTGTGCCGCGCCTCGCCGGTGTTCCGCTCGCTGCTCGGCACCACGGTGGGCATCGGCTCCCAGGGCATCTTGTTCGACGGCACGCCAGAGCAGCAGCAACAATACCTGCCGCGCCTGGCCACGGGCGAGCTGATGGCCTCCTTTGCACTGACCGAGCCCGAAGCGGGCTCGGATGCCGCCTCGCTGCGCACCCAGGCCCTACGCGACGGCGAGCACTATGTCGTCAACGGCACCAAGCGCTACATCACCAATGCACCGCAGGCCGGCATCTTCACGCTGATGGCACGCACCAACCCCGCCGACAAGGGGGCAGGCGGCATCTCGGCTTTCATCGTCGATGCCAACACACCGGGCATCAGTTTCGGCAAGCGTGACCGGAAAATGGGGCAGCGTGGTGCCCACACCTGCGACGTGATTTTCGACAACTGCCGGGTGCCCGCCGCCAACCTGATTGGCGGCATCGAAGGCCGCGGCTTCAAGACCGCGATGAAGGTGCTGGACAAAGGCCGCATCCACATCGCGGCCGTGTGTGTCGCGGTGGCCGAGCGCATGCTGGACGACGCACTGCGCTATGCCATGGAGCGCAAGCAGTTCGGCCAGCCGGTGGCCGAATTCCAGCTGGTGCAAGCCATGCTGGCCGACAGCCGGGCCGAAATCTACGCGGCCCGTTGCATGGTGCTCGACGCCGCGCGCCGGCGTGATGCCAAGTTGCCTGTCAGCACCGAGGCCTCCTGTGCCAAGCTGTTCGCGTCCGAGATGTGCGGTCGCGTCGCCGACCGCGCGGTGCAGATTTTCGGCGGCGCCGGCTACATGAGCGAATACGGCATCGAGCGCTTCTACCGCGACGTGCGGCTGTTTCGCATCTACGAGGGCACCACGCAGATCCAGCAGTTGGTGATCGCCCGCAACATGATCCGCGAGGCGAAGGGCTGAAAGGCTGAAAGCGCTGCCCTTCAGTCGGGCAGCCGCGCCGATGGAAAACTCGGCGAGCGCTTTTCACGCAGCGCCGCCAGGCCCTCTTTGACGTCCGGTCCGAGGAAACACAGCATCTCCATGGCCAGCGAGTTGTCGAACACCGGCCCGGCCATGCGCATCCAGTTGTTGAGCGACTTCTTGGTCGAGCGGATCGCCAGCTGGCTGCCGCTGGCCAGCCGCGCCGCGATCGCCACCAGGCCGATTCGCTCGGCCTCCTTGCCATCGATGAAATCGGCGGTCATGAGGTAGTACTTGGCCTTGGCCATGCCGCACAGGATGGGCCAGATGATGGCCGCATGGTCACCGGCAGAGACGCCCAGGCGGGCATGACCGTCGGTGAGCTTGGCATCTTCGGCCATCACGCTCACATCCGCCAACAGCGCGACCGCCAGGCCAGCGCCCACGGCCGTTCCGTTGATGGCGGAAATGATGGGCTTGTCGCAGGCAAGCATGTTGTAGACGATGTCCGACGCCTCCTTCATGACCCGCAGGGTGGCCTCCTGGCTGTTGGACATTTCCTCCACGACCGACAGGTCGCCACCGGCCGAGAACGCGCGGTCGCCCGCCCCCGTGACCACGACGGCCTTGACGGCCGGGTCGTCATTGACCACACCCCAGAGCTGGGTCAGCTCCCAGTGCATCCGGTCGTTGGTGGCGTTCATCACCTCGGGACGGTTGAGCGTGGCCTGGAGCACGCCATCGGGATGCCGGTCGAACCGGATGAACTGGAAGTCTTCGTAACGCATGGTGGTGGGTGTGAGTTGGACTGTGACTGGGGGCCAAGCATGAACAGTCAAGCACATGCGGGTCAAGCATGGAAAGCCCGCTGTTCCATCCTCCGGAAGGGAATCGAACTGGCCGGGACACCTCTACCGTCAATTCCAAAGTACGGAATTTTGCGCCGCCCCCCGATTGACAGCGATGTGACCGAGGAATCTAATGCCCGTTAGATTGGAGCCATAAGCCATGGAGACATCCGCGCTTTTTCCGGCACTGCCTGTCGCCGCTGCCGCGCGACAGGATGCCCCCAAGAAGGCCCGCCCGACGGTCACGCCGTTTGCGCGCTCGCTGTCCCTTCTGGCGGCCTTTACGCCTGGCGTGAGATGGCTGGGCAACTGCGATCTGTCCGCACGCACGGGCCTGCCAGCCTCAACGGTGACACGCATCGCCCACTCCCTGGTCGCGCTGGGCTATTTGCGCTATGCCGCGGACCGGCGCAAGTTCTGCCTGGCACCCGCAGTGCTGGCGCTGGGCTACGGCGCGGCGGCCGAGACCGATGTGCAAGGTCTGGGCAGCGACCGGATGCGCGCCTTCGCCCGGCAGCACCAGGTGCATGTCAACCTGTCCACGCGTGCCCGCCTGGACCTGATCGTGATCGACAGCTGTCAAAGCCCGACGCTGCCCGCCTCGCTGCAACTGGACGTGGGAACCCGGCTGAGTCTGACGACGTCGGCCGCCGGATGGGCCTTGCTGGCCAGCCTGCCCGAAGTGGAGCGGCACTACCTGATGCGCAGCGCGGACCATCGCCCTCAGCCAGGCAATGGCCGGCTGCGCCTTCGCTCCAGCCAAGCCATGAGCCAGGTCCGCGATGGCGGCTTCTGTGTTTCGCCCGGCGAGGCCGGCCAGCCCATGACCATGGTGGCTGCGCCGATTCGCCTGCCAGGGCAGGCACCACTGGCCGTCAGTTGCATGGGGCCGTCCACCTTGATGAACCGCACCCGCACCGAACGCGAACTGGGTCCGGCCCTGGTGTGCCTGGCACAGGAAATTGCGCACCAACGCCAGTACGCATGAACGCCGCTTCCCGGGCCCAGGCGGCCGATCACGCCGACACCGAAAGCGCCACCCTGATGACGGTGGAGCGTGGCCTGGAAGTGCTGCGCGCCTTCCGCTCGGACCGCGCCCCCTTGAGCAACACCGAGCTGGTCAAGCGCACTGGCCTGCCCAAGGCCACGGTGTCCCGACTGACCAGCACGCTGATCCAAGTCGGATTTCTGCGGCCGGTGCCGGGTACCCGTCTGTTCGAATTATCGGCCGGCGCCCTGGGCATCGGCCACGCCTACCTTGCCGGCAGCGAGTTGCTGCAGGTCGCGCAGCCCTGGATGCAGGCGCTGGCCGATAGCCTGGATGTTTCGGTGGCGCTGGCCATACAGGACGGCATCGATATGCTTTACGTCGCCTACAGCGTCAGCCGCAAGGTGGCCACGCTGAGGCTGGGTGTGGGTTCGGTGCTGCCCATGTGCACCACATCGATCGGGCGCGCCTACCTGTGGGGGCTGCCTCCTGATGAACAGGCGCGGCTGATCGCGCAACACAAGCAGCGCGCCGGCGCGCAAGGCGATCAGCTCGAGCCGGGCATTCGCGCGTCCTTCGCGGAACTGGAGAGCACCGGCACCTGCGCGGTGCTGGGGGGGTACCAGCGGGGCACCTACGCCCTGGCCCTGCCGGTATGGGTGGGGCGTGACCGGGTGCTCATGGGCCTGAGTTGCGGCAAGGCCGACGCCCAGCCCGACCTGCAAGCCGAGCGCTTGCGCATCGCACCCGTGCTCAAACAGGCAGGGCGCGATCTCGAAAAGCTGCTGGCCGATTTCGACGGTCAGCCCTGAGCCTGCACAAATACGTTCACGGCTGCTTCCAGGGTCAGCCCAGCTTGGCTTGCCCCAGAGGTGGCACCTCAGGCGTGGGTGAGAAGTGGTGCTGGGCGATCCGCCAGCTGCCCTGGTCCTGCACCAACACCAAGGTGGCGCGCAACCGGGACTGGGTGGACTGACCGTCGGCCAGTTCGAAGAAAAAGTCAACGTAACCTTGGCTGAGGACACAGCCCGGGGCCATGCACCTCAGCCGTGGTTCGACCCACACCATGCGCCCCGAGCGGATCACGCCCTCGTAGGACTTGAAGTACTCGGCAATGGCATCGGCACCGACACTGTGGCCGGGGCGTCCCCCGAAGAACAGTGCATCGGCGGTGTAGATGGCCGCCAGCGCCTGGGCATTCCAGGAGGCCGCCGCGACATTCCAGCGCGCGGCCACCTCGTCGAGCGCCTGTCGTGCGGTCACTGGTGCGGGATCGGTACTCACCATGGTCCCCGGGGTGGTTCAGCTGCGCTCAGGTGATGTGAGCTCCACCAGCTGCTTCCACTTGTGCAGCTCGGCCGGCGCCTGCGCCTTGAAGGTGGCGGCGTCCTGAATGTCGACCTCGATCCCCTGGTTGAAGCAATAGTCCTTGAACTCGGGGGTCGCGGCGATGCGCGTGAGTTGGGCGGACAGCCGGTTCACGATTTCTTGCGGCGTCCCACGAGGCGCCATGACCCAGATCGGTGATGAGTTTTCATAGCCCGACAAACCTTGCTCGGCCACGGTGGGCACATTGGGCAGGTTGGCCGAGCGCTTGGCCGCGGTCACCGCGATGGGGTGAAGCCGCCCGGATCTGATCAAGGGCAGGGCCGAGGCCAGACCGCCAATCATGATGTCCACCTGGCCGCTCGCCGCATCCACAGGCACTTGGCTCGCGGCCTTGTAGGGCACGTGATTGAGCTGTATGCCGGCCATTTTGCCGAGCAGGGCACCGGCCATGTGCCCGGTGGAGCCAAGCCCGGCCGAGGCATAGGACACCTGCCCAGGTGACTTCTTGGCCGCGGCGATCAGGTCGGACATGTTGCGGATCGGTGAGTCACCGCGGGTCGCCACGACAAGCGTCGAGTTGGCCAGGCGCGCCACCGGCTCAAAGTCTTTCACGGCGTCGAAATTGAGCTTGAGCACCCACTGATTGGAGTAATGCGCGGCGTAGGTGAACAAGAGTGTGTAGCCGTCGGGGGCGGCTTTGGCCACAAGCTCACTGCCCAAGGACGCGCCGGCGCCGGGCTTGTTCTCGACAATCACCGTGGCGTTCCAGGCTTTGCCAAGGGCGTTGGCCAGGAAGCGCGCCGTGGCGTCGGTGCCGGAGCCGGCCGTCACCGGCACCACGATGCGGATGGCCTTGTTGGGGTAATCGGCCCCCTGGGCCATTGCCGGACCGGCGGATCCAACGACAAGCAAGGCGGCCGCAGCCAGTAAATGACGCTTTTTCATGGGGTGTCTCCTCGGGGATTTGTCAAAAGGAAAAAGGACGAACGGTTGCGCATCGCTCAGGCGAAGGTGCCCCGCTCCAGATGGGCCTGAATGACCGGCACGTCGAGCCAGCCAGAAAGCGCGGCTTGGACGTTGGCCACATCGGGCGGCGATGGGGGTTTTGGCCGGTCGGCAGGCGTGCGCGAAAAGCGCGGACCGGGCGCCGGTTGCACCACGCCGTCGACCTCGATCAAGGTGCCGCGCGCGCTCAAATGGGGGTGGTCTTTGGCCTCGTCAAAATCCAGTACCGGCGCAAAGCAGACGTCGCTGTCTTGCAGCAAGGCCACCCACTCATGGCGGGGTCGTGTCTTGAATCTGGCCGCGAACACCTCGCGCAGGTGGCCCCAGCAGGCCCGGTCCATCTGCCGGGGGAAGTCTTCGCGGGCGATGCCCAGACGGTCCAAAAGGTCCAGGAAAAACTTGTTCTCGATGGCCCCCACCGAGATGAAGGCGCCGTCGGCACATTCGTAGACATCGTAGAACGGCGCACCCGAATCCAGCAGGTTGCCGCCACGCGGGGCGTTGAACATTCCGGCGGCGCGCAGGCCGAGCAGCGGCGCAAGCAGCGTGGCCACACCGTCCACCATGGCCGCATCCACCACTTGCCCCTGCCCGCTCGCGCGGGCGTTGAGCACGCCGGCCAGCAGGCCAAAGGCCAGGTACATGGAACCGGCGGCGTAGTCGCCCACCACGTTGAGCGGCACCGTGGGCGGCTGGCCTTGGCGGCCGATGGCATTGAGCAGGCCGCTGAGGGCGATGTAGTTGATGTCATGGCCGGCGGTGTGAGCCAAGGGCCCGTCCTGCCCCCAGCCGGTGACACGGCCGTACACCAGCTTGGGGTTGCGGGCCAGGCAGGCATCAGGCCCCAGGCCCAGGCGCTCCATCACGCCGGGGCGAAAGCCTTCGATCAGTGCGTCGGCCGACGCGACCAACTCCAGCACCAGTTCCACCGCGTGTGGGTCCTTCAGATCGATGCGGATCGACTCGCGATTGCGCAACCCGATGTCAAAGCGAAGTGGCCTGGGGGCTCCCAGCCCCGAGGGCTGCTTGCGGTCGACACGGATCACGGTGGCGCCCAGATCGGCCAGCATCATGGCTGCCAAGGGCCCGGGGCCGATGCCGGCCAGCTCCACCACCTTCACACCTGACAGCGGGCCTTGCCTTTGTGCCATGGTCAGATCACCCGGTCGGCGCGCAATTGCGCCAGCTCTTCGTCGCCCATGCCGAGCAAGCCACGGAACACCTCTTCGTTGGCGCTGCCCAGGGCGGTGGCCGGCTGGTCGAACTGCGAAGGCGTCTCGGAAAAACGAATAGGCAGCCCCATGCCCACGGCATCCAGGGGGCCGAGGTCGGGGTGAGACAGCTTCATGAGTGCGCCGCTGGCATGCAGCACCGGGTCTTTCAGCATTTCCAGCGGAGAGCGCACGGGCGCGGCAGGTACGCCCCGCAGGTCGCGCAACTGCCTGACCACTTCCTCGCAACTGTGCTGGCGCGTCCAGGCTTCGACCAGCGCGTTGAGTTCGGCCGCGTGTTTCATGCGCGGGCCGCGGGTGCTAAAGCGTGGATCGTCCGCCAGTTGCGGCTGGCCGATCACCTCCAGCAGCGCCTTGAACCATTCAGGGTTGAAGGCAACGATCGCGACAAAGCCGTCGGTGGCCTGGTAGACACCGAAGGGCACCAGACGATCGTGAAAATTGCCAGAGCGCAAGGGGTAGCCAGCCTGGCTGAGGACGTCGAAATGCTCCTCGGCCACCATGGACGCCAGACAGTCCAGCATGGACACCTGGACCAACTGGCCCTGGCCGGTTCGGCCGCGGTGGATCAGCGCCGCCAGGATGCCATTGACCGCGTACAAGGGCGCCACCATGTCGGCGATCGGCAGGCCCCAGCGGGTGGGCGGGTTGCCGGGCTCGCCGGTCACTTCCATGATGCCGCTCAGCGCCTGGACGATGATGTCCATGCCCTTGAGCTGCGGCGTCGGGCTGGGCTCGCCCAGGGCCTTGATGGAGGCATAGACGATCTTCGGGTTGGCCTGCCGCACGCGCTCGTAGTCGATGCCGAGTTTGGCCGTGGTGCCCTCGCTCATGTTCTCGATCAGCACATCACATTCCTGTGCCAGGCGCATGAACAGCTCGCGGCCACGCTGGGACTTGAGGTCGAGCGTCACGCTCTTCTTGTTGCGGGCCCGGTTCAGAATGGTGAGCGACACCTCGTCATCCTTGCGGGCGCCAAAGCTGATGCCACCGGCCCCTACAAAAGGCGGGTTGGTGCGGGCGATGTCGCCGCCGGCCGGCGACTCCACGCGTATCACTTCGGCACCCATGCCGCCCAGCAGCAGCGAGCCGTAGGGCCCCGCCAATGCGACGGTCAGATCGAGGACGCGGATGCCTTCCAGGGGCCGGGTCGCTAGCATGTTGTCTCCTGAACGTGGCGATATGGATAGTGGGGGACGGACCCCATGCTCAGTAAGACTTCGGCAACCCGAGCTTGCGCTCGGCGATGTTCGACAGAATGAGCTGCGGCGTGACGGGCGCGATGTAGCCGATCCAGGCTTCCCGCATGAAACGCTCCACGTGGTACTCCTTGGCATAGCCGAACCCGCCGTGCGTGAGCATGGCGGTCTGGCAAGCGCCCATGCAGGCCTCGGATGCCAGCAGCTTGGCCGCGTTGGCCTCCGAGCCGCAGGACAGCCCCTTGTCGTAGAGATCGGCGGCCGCGAGCAGCATGTGGTTGGCCGCCTCAAGCTCGGCCCAATTGCGCGCCAGCGGGTGCTGGACACCCTGGTTCTGGCCGATCTGACGCCCGAACACGACGCGCTCCTTGGCGTACTGCGTCGCCAGCTTGAGCACGGCGCGACCGATGCCGACCTGCTCGGCGGCCACGAACACGCGCTCGGCGTTCATGCCGTGGAAGATGTACTTGAGGCCCTTGCCCTCCTCGCCGATCAGCTCGTCTTTGGAGACCGGCAGGTTGTCGATGAAGAGTTCGTTGGTGTCGACGGCGGCACGGCCCAGCTTGTCAATTTCGCGGATGTCCACATACTTGCGGTCGAGCTTGGTGTAGAACAGACTCAGACCTTCGCCATGTTTCCTGACCTGCTCGACCGGCGTGGTGCGGGCCAGGATCAGCATGTGATCGCACTGCTGCGCCGTCGAGATCCAGACCTTCTTGCCCGAGATCAGGTAATTGCCGTCCGGCTGCTTCCTGGCCACCACCTTGAGCTTGGTGGTGTCCAGGCCGGTGTCCGGCTCGGTCACTGCAAAGCACGTCTTGTGTTCGCCCCGGGCGAAGGGCGGCAGCCAGGCCTGCTTCTGGGCCTCGGTGCCGAAGTGGATGACCGGCTGCAGGCCAAAGATGTTCATATGGATGGTGGACGCCGCCGACTGCCCTCCACACTCGGCCACGGTGCGCAGAAACAGCGCGGCTTCGGTCACGCCGAGGTTGGAGCCGCCGTAGGCTTCGGGCGTGCAGATGCCGAGCCAGCCGCCGCTGGCCACGGCCTGAAAGAACTCGTGCGGGAACTGGTGGTTCTTGTCCTTGTCGCGCCAGTAGTCGAGCGGAAAGTCAGTGCAGATCTTCTGCGCCGCATCCACGATGGCCTGTTGATCCTGGCTGAGCTGGTAGTCCATGAAGCGATCTCCTATCGGGCCGCTCAGGCCTTGGCCGCCGGGCGCAGCATCATCAGCCCTGTGCGCACGGCGGTGCACACCACCTCGTCGCGCTGGTTCATGGCCACGTGCTTGAAGGTGACAATGCCCGAATCGCCACGGCTCTTGGAAACGCGGGTTTCCAGGATTTCCGTCTGGACACGGATGGTGTCGCCGTGGAAGGTGGGCTTGGGGAACGCGATCTCGCCAAAGCCCAGGTTGCCCAGCGTGGTGCCCAAGGTGGTTTCGTATACCGTCACACCCGCCACCAGCGCCAGCAGGAACATGCTGTTGACGAGGCGTTGACCGTAAATGGAGTTCTTGCTGTATTCCGCGTCAATGTGAAGCGGCGCGCAGTTGTACGTCAGGGCCGAGAACAACACGTTGTCGGATTCGGTGACGGTGCGGCGGATGGCGTGGTCGATGACCATGCCAGGCTTGAAGTCTTCAAAATACATGCCGGCCATTTGTTTACTCCTCAGTTGTTGAACGAGCGTGCCAGCTCGATGATTTCCCGGGCGGTCTTGACGTGGGCAATGTCGATGTGCTCGCCGTCGTAGATGCAAGATGCGCGGCCCTCGGCCTGGGCTTTTTCCAGCGCCGCGATCATTCCCTCGTAGAAGGCCACCTCCTCGGGCGACGGGCTGTAGGTCTTGTTGACGATGTCCACGTTGGACGGGTGCAGCAGCAGCTCGCCGCTCATGCCCAGCTGGCGATCCTTCTCGGAGGACACCTTCAGCCCCTCGAGGTCGTGCACCTGCTGCCAGACGCCGCCGATGGGCAGCTTTCCGGCGGCCCGAGCGGCCATGACGATGCGCGACTTCAAGTACAGCGTTTCACGGCCATCGAGCGACCAGACGGTCTTGAGCGCACGCGCCACATCGGCGTTCTTGGCAGTGGCGCCCACGATGGCGGGAACACGGTCGCACAGCGCGATCTCGTAGGCGAACTGCAGCGAGCGCGCGGTCTCCAACAGTGGGATCACTTTGGTGTGGCCCAGCTCGACACCTTTACGGTACTCGGCCTCCGACAGCATGCCAGACACCGCGTGGATGTCTTCCGGGCCGCAGGGCTTGGAGATCACGATGCCTTCGACCTGGGGGCTGACCACCGCCAGGATGTCGTCGAAGTCGTACATGTGCGGGCTGCGGTTGATGCGCACCCAGGTGCGCTGATTGCGCTCGGTCAGCCAGGCCAGCTTGGACTGGACGATTTCCCGCGCCTGCGCCTTGAGTGCGGGGGGAACGCTGTCTTCGAGATCGAGGATCAGTGCATCGGCCTTGGAGCCGACCACCTTCTCGATCCAGCTCGGCTTGTTGCCCGGCACGAACAGGAAGGAACGGATGGGTTTCATCTGGGTTGTCATGTGGGCCTTCGCTTGGTAAATTGAACTACCTATCTAACGTTAGGCTTTCACCTAACAAGTGATAGGCAGTTTGCGGCGGCCAACTTACCCGGTCACTAGGGTTTACCCTGACTCGTTCCGGGAAATGGAAACCCGTTGGCAACGTTGCTGGCGAGATGGCTCACGACAATCCCAGTCACCCTATTTGTTCGGAAATCGAAGAATGGCAAGAAAGCAGATGTCCGCCTCCAATGCCAGCGAAACGCGGGAAAACCTGCTCAGGCTCTCGGCTCGGACCTTCGGCATGAATGGCTACTCGGCCACCACCATGCGCAACATCGCCGAGCAGGCTGGCATCGAGGCGGCCAGCATCTACTACCACTTCCCCTCCAAGGAGGAACTGGTCGACGAGGTGATGGCGCAAGGCGCGGACCTCATCCTTCACCACCTGAACGAACACGTGGACGCCCTGCCGCCCGGAGCCACCGCCGAGCAGCGTTTCCGCGCGGCGGTGCTGGGGCAGATGCTGGGCCTGGTGCGCCACGGCGATTTCGCACTCGCCAACAGCCGTCTGCTGGGCCAGCTGCCGGACAAGGTACGTGAACGCCAGATCAAGCGCCGGGAACGTCACCAGAAGCGCTGGAACAGTCTGCTGGAGGACCTGCGCACGGACGGCCGAATCCGTGAAGACGTGGACATCCACCTGGCGCGCATCTTCATCCTCGGCAGCATCAACTCGGTGCAAACCTGGTTCAATCCACGTAAAGGGTCACTGGAGAAGGTGGCTGAGCAGCTCTGCGCCTTGTTCTTCGATGGTGTCGGCCCTCATGGCCCATGACGACTGTTGACCCGTACACGGCCACTGCGCTTGTGGAGCGACCGAGGTCACCGTCCAGGCGCTGATTCATGGAGACAGCGCCTCAGCCGCGGGAGCGGCCATACTTCCTCCTCTCATTCGCCGGAGGCATTTCGTATGCTTCCATATCATAGAATTGCGCAAAGCGTGCCGCGGTGGCATGCATCACAGGAGATACAGCATGGCAGGCCTCTGGTTCGAGGAATTCAAGGTGGGACAGGAGTTCAAGCATGAGATCCGCAGGACGCTCACCGAAGCCGACAACATGTGGTTCAGCAACGCCACCTACAACCCGGCGGCCATCCACATCGACCACGAATACTGCAAGGGCACCGAGTTCGGCAAGCCTCTGGTCAACAGCATCTTCACGCTGGGCCTGGTGATCGGGCTGTCGGTGCAAGACACCACGCTGGGCACCACGGTGGCCAACCTGGGAATGACCGACGTGCGCTTTCCCAAGCCGGTGTTCGCGGGCGACACGGTGCGCTCGGTGACCACGGTCAAGGACGTTCGCGAGAGCAAATCGCGCCCCAACCAGGGCATCGTTACCTTCCTGCACCAGGGCTTCAACCAGCGCGGCGAGGAAGTGTGCACCTGCACCCGCCAGGCGCTGATGCTGCGCAAGCCGGCCTGAAGCAGGCCGCGTGATGGAGCTCACGCAGATCCTGCACCGGGCGCTGCAGCGCGGCCCCACGCGCATCGCCGTCGTCGATGGTGAGCAGCGCCGCAGCTACGCGCAGTTGCAGGACCGCGCCGCCCGGCTGGCCACGCACCTGAGGGCCCTGGGCGTCCAGCCCGGCGACCGCGTCGGCCTGCTGGGGCGAAACTGCGTCGAGGCCATCGAACTGATGTTCGCCTGCTGGTGGTCCGGCGCCGTGTTTTGCCCGCAGAACACCCGCTGGAGCGAAGCCGAGCTGGCCGACGCGCTGGGCGATTGCGCACCTGCGGTGCTGTTCGCCGACACGCAGCATGAGGCCCAGGCCCGTGCGCTGATGCCCCGCGTGCCCTGCCTGCGCCACCTCGTGCTGATGGACGATGCGGCCGGACCGGGCCACTACCCCGCGCTGCTGCAAGGGCTGCAAGCCCTGCCCGACCACCGCGCGCATGGCAGCGACCTGGCCGCCCTGATCTACACCGGCGGCACCACCGGACGCTCCAAGGGTGTGATGCTCACGCACACCAACCTGGTGGCCATCGGCGCCTGCCGCCTGGCCGATAACGAGCCCTTCCATGACAGTGTGGCCCTGCTGTCGACGCCCATCTTCCACGTTGCCGCGGTCACCCGCATGCTGCCCCACCTGATGGCCGGCGGAACGCTGGTGCTGATGCCGCAGTTCGACGCGGCGACCGCGATGGCGTTGATCGAGCGCGAGGGCGTCACCGACGCGCCGCTGGTGCCCACCATGCTGCAGATGATCCTGGACCACCCGGACTTCCGGCCCGAGCGCCTGCGCAGCGTGCTGCGCCTGAACTACGGCTCCGCGCCCAGCGCCAACACGCTGCTGCGGCATGCCCAGCGCGTGCTGCCCTGGGCCGGGCTGTACCAGTACTACGGCATGACCGAATCGTCGGCGGTGGGCACCATGAGCTATCCGCGTGACCATGACGAGGAGGACTGGGCCAGCGGCCATGCGAATTCGGCCGGTCAGGTTTGCGCCTTGATCGAGATGCGGGTGGTGGACCTGGCCGGCAAAGACGTGCCGCCCGGCACCGTCGGCGAGATCGTGCTGCGCGGGCCCACCGTCTCGCCCGGTTATTGGAAGCGTCCTCAGGAGACCGCCGCCACCTTCCGCGATGGCTGGCTGCACACGGGGGACGCCGGCAAGCTGGACGAGGGCGGCTACCTGTACGTGGTCGACCGCGTCAAGGACATGATCGTCAGCGGCGGCGAGAACGTCTACAGCGCCGAGGTGGAGAACGCCTTGGCGCAGCACCCTGCGGTGTCGATCGCGGCCGTGATCGGCATACCCCACGAGCGCTGGGGCGAGGCGGTCCACGCGGTGATTGTCGTGCGGCCCGGCCTGGCCGTGACCGAAGACGAGATCAAAGCCCATTGCCGCGCGCTGATCGCCGGCTACAAGCTGCCCAAGAGCGTGGAGTTCCTGGACCAGCTGCCGCTGACCCCGGCCGGCAAGATCGCCAAGAACAAGCTGCGCGAGAAATACTGGGCGGGGTATGCGCGCCGGGTGAACTGACCCAGCAACGTCTGCTTCGCTGTCTGACGAGTTCGCGAAGTCGCTCAGGCCACCACGGCCCGGCCGTTGTTCAGGACCACCACGTTGCGCTCGGCCACACGGGTGCGAAAGCTCACCACCTCGCCATCGCGCCAGAGGTCGGTGACCAGGGTCTCGCCCGGGTACACCGGCGACGAGAAGCGCAGGCTGAGCGACTTCAGGCGCAGGGCGTCGTCGTCGCAGTAGGCACGCATCACGGCGCGAGTGGCCACGCCCAGCGAGCACAGGCCGTGCAGGATCGGACGCTCGAAGCCGGCCTTGCGGGCCATGCCGGGGTCGGCGTGGATGGGGTTGTAGTCGCCCGACAGGCGGTAGATCAGGGCCGAGCGGGCCAGGGTGTCCAGCGACACCGACTGGTCGGGCGCGCGTTCGGGCAGCACGTGCGGAACCGGGGCCTCCTTCATCGTGGAGCCGCAGCCGCCATCGCCGCGCAGCACATAGGTGCTGTCGATGTTGCTCACCAGATCGCCAGAGGCCACTTCGCGCAACTGCTTGCGCAGGAACACCATGGCACCTTTGTCGGCGCCCTTGTCCATCACGCCCAGAACCTGGTTGGTAGCGACGTATCGGGTCTCGGGTTGAAGCGGCTTGAACATCTCGAAGCTCTGCTCGCCGTGCAGCAGCTTGACCCATTTGACGTCCAGCTCCGGCGCCATGATCCAGCCGCCGGGATGGCAGATCACATTGACCAGCGAGGGCATCACCTTGAAGGGCTCGGCCCGCTCGTACAGGTACTGCAGATCGTTGGGGTGCTCGGGCCGGTCGCCGATGCCAACGCCCAGGGCGTACAGCATGGCGTCGCGAGCGGTGAGCGTGGCTTCGATCGACGGAATCGGAAACTTGACAAGCTTCTCGAGGTTCATGTTTGCGTTGTCTCTTCGTTGTGCTTGAGGGTTGCTCAGAGGGGCAGCCGTATCAGTCGCTTCCCCTGGTTCTCGCCGCGGTACAGGCCGGCGATGGCGTCGGGGGCGGCCTCGAGGCCTTCGAGGATTTCCTCGCGGTATTTCAGGCGGCCGTCGCGCACCCAGGGCGCCAGCTTGGCGATCGCTTCCTCGTAGCGGTGCTCGTAGTCCCACACCAGAAAGCCCTGCATGCGTGCCGATTTGTTCAACAAATGCCGCTCGATGCGCGGCCCCGAAGGCCATGGATCC